>JAFWBD010000042.1 GCA_017507325.1 Clostridia bacterium
AAAACCGCCTTCAAGGGCGACAAGGCGGTTACCTCCACGCCCTTTTGCGCCAATGAATCCTATGCTCTGTGGAGGGATAGCACAGAGGGCGTGATCTATCGGAGTGATTATGCGGGGAATATCATCCCGCTGATCCGCACAGAATCCAATGCAAGCCAGGGCGGCACCCAAACCCCGCCCAAAACCGAGGAGGAGAAGGAGCCCCATACGGGCGAGCACGGAACCCCGCCGAGCACGGAGGCGCTGGCGGATAGCCCGATCCTTTCCCTCTCATCGGTGCCGAAGCTGTCCTCTTACAGCTCGGCGTACAAAAACGCGCTGTATTATCAACAGATCTACGGCGATTACGTGATCTTTCAGCCCAATGATATGATGCTGTATTACCAAAGACTTTCCGAGCCCTTTTCGAAGGAAAAGCTTCTCTGCACCGATCGGGGAGCGGATTCATTGAATGGCGTATCCGTTCAAATGTTTGTGATCGATGCCGATCTTTCCGCAAAGGACGGCGGATCTCCCGTTCTTCATTTGTCCACCCGCACCACAAGAGGAGAGCCTGCAAAGCTGATCTGTTATCACTCGGCCACCCAAAGGTGGCGTGTTTTATGGCAAGAGGAGAATGCCGATATGATGTCACTGTTTTCTTATGGGGAACGGATCTTTTTTGTCAGCAAAAACAAGAGCGGAGAGACCGTCCTGCACAGCATGAAAAACGACGGTAGCGAGCACAGCGAGCACAGCGCGGGGCCAAACGCTATCTTTTTCCACGGGGAAGGAGAGCGGCTCTATTACCTGGAATCCATGCAGGAAACGAAGACTCTGTTTTCCTGCAAGGCAGATCTTAGCGATATCAAGCAGGAGAAAAAATGGGTGGCGGGGAGCTTTACCGGCAATCTGTATAACGTTCTGATACAGGACGGCTATTTGTATTACACCACAAGCCCCAAAACCGAAACGAAAAACGGTCTTCAGATCGTTACGGCCTGCCTTACCCGCGCGCCTCTTTCGGATCTTTCGGATCCCCAAAAGGAGGAGGTGCTTCTTTCGGGAATTCAGCCTTTGATGGGCAATGCCGCCGAGGGGAAGCTGTTTTACGGAAAAGGGGAGGAAGCGCTTCCCTCCACCGATGCACTCACCCTGCCCGCTTTCCGCCATTTATACGTTTTTGATCTTGCCACGGGTACGGAAACGAAGATTTGTTCTCAAGAGGGAGAAGCAGGGTACCGATTCGACCTCACCGCCTTTTCTCCCGAATACGCCCTCTTTTCCGCACGGGAAAAGGAGAACTCCATGGCGAGCCAATATCTTTTGGTGCCCATGACGTAAAAGCTTCGGTGCGGGGCCTTGTGGGCAGAGGACCCAAGCGATAAAAGGATCAGGAGGATCTTTATGCTGAAATTAATCGTATATGAATACCGAAAAATGTTTTCTTCATCCTTTTTGAAAATTCTTCTGGTGCTTCTTTTGGTGGCCAACGTGATTTTTTGTGTCAATTTGAGAAGCCATCGGGAATTGACGTTTCGAACCAGTATGTCGGAACGGCAGGCATACGAGAAATATCTGGACTCGCCCGAGGAATTTTTGAAGTGGTATGAAGAAACGCTGGCACAATATGAAGAAAACCCCGGCGTTCGTACGTATGAGATGGCTCCCGGAGTCACGTCGGATCAAGCGATCTGTGAGAAAATGAAAGAGATCCTGGGGCGGGATGAAGCCTACCACGGGAAGATCGCGGAGGTTTTGGAGCAGACCAAGACGGTGCGGATGGGTCTTTTGCTTTCGGGAACGCCCAAGGAGGATTATCAGTACCGCTATCAGCAGGTGGTAGCTTCCATTTACGGCGAATTGGATCGGCAGGTGACGCTGAAGGCAGAGCCGATCTACGGCTGGCAGACGCTGTTTTCCTATGAAGGAGATTTTCTCTTTCTGATGGTGGCGGTTTTGTTCTGCACCTCCTTTAGTGTGCTCAACGAGCGACAAAACGGATTCTTTGCCATTTCGGGTCTTTGCCGTCGGGGACGGGGGGACACGGTGGTGGCCAAGATTCTGGCATTGGTGATACTGTTCTTTATGATCCTTCTGGTGTTTACGCTGTCCAACGTGATCACGGCGGGGGTTCTGTGGAAGGGCTTTTCCAATCCCCTCCAAGGGGTTCAGGCCTTGAGCGAGAGAACGGTGGATCTGGCGCTGTTCCCCTTCCGGGCCAATATGATCGAAGCGTATTTATTCCTGTTTTTCCTTCGCTTTATGGCGATTTTGCTGCTGTTTGCCTTTGTATTTGCCGTTTGCGCCATCACCAAGCGGATCTGGTCCTCCCTGGTTTTGGGAATGGGATATATTCTGCTGAGTCAGAATTTGGGTTCTCTGTTGCCTGCGGAGGGCTTTTCGGGCTGGAAATACCTGAATCTGCGGGATCTGTTTTCGCCTCAGGGGACCATTGTTCGGTTCCGTGCGGTGGAGCTTTTGGATCGGGTGGTGGATCTGAATGCGATGCTGATCCTTTTGGCGGCAGGATCGCTGGTTTTGGCGGCGGTGATCTCCGTGGCGGTATGGGCCAAAAGGGGACTGCCCGCCATTCGTGAGAAGATCCGCATTTCCCCTCGGGAGCTTTTTACCCGCATTACGGGGAAAAAGAAGCTTTTCAAGCCCTTCGGCGGTACGGGCTTTTTGTTCCACGAATTTTTCAAGCTTCGCGCGCTGTTTTTGGTGCTTTTGCTTTTGGTGGGCTTGAAGGTCTACGATGCCAAGGAATACTATCAGAAGATCGATTCCGCTTATGAGAGAATGTATGAAAAATACCTGGATAGCGGGATCGGCGGGCCGTATTCCGAGGAAAAGGCGCAGAAGATCCGAGATGATCTGCGCTATTACGCTCAGATCACGGGGAAAGTCGAACAAATGTACGAGGGCTTTATGAATAAGACCGTTTCCTCCGTGGAATACAAGGCCTTTATGGATGAATACTCCGTGGCTGAGGTGATGAAGGACGTTTTGGAAAATCTTCAGGAGCGAGCGATCTATCTTGGCGAATTGCAGGAAAAGGAAGGCATTACGGGATACTTTTTATACGAGACCGGCTACGGCTATTACGTTTCCCGCGGGGTGGATTGGTTCCTTCTGGTCTTCTTGGCCTTGGTGGCGCTTCGGATGTATTTGACGGAATTTGAGAAAAACAATTCCGGCAGCAGCGCCTATCACGTGATCCAGACCACGCCGAGAGGGCGGGAGGAAATGTTCGGAAGAAAGCTTCTGAGTCTTTGGCTGATTGCGGTGCCCGTGACGATTCTGTTTTACGGGATCGATCTGTATTACCTGACAAAGGGCTTTTCGTTGCCCGAGCTTTCCGCCCCCGCGGTGAGCCTTTCCATTTATCGCGGGATGCTGGGGAGCATGAGCTTGCGAGATTGGATGGTGGCAAGCCTTGTCTTGCGGGTGCTGGGAATGCTTTTGTATTCGGCGGCAGCCTTTCTGGCGGCCTTTTGGACAAAGCAGCCCTTCCGCGCTTATGCGCTGACGGCATCGCTTCTGTTCATTCCCCATTTTGCTCAGCAGAGCGGAATTTCGATCTGCGAATGGATCGATATTACGATGTTTTTTGACGTGGATCGGATGATGCGGACCCTAAAGCCCGCACTCTTCGGACTGTATTTTGCAGTTGGTTTGATTCTGACGGCGCTCTTCCTTTCGAAGGCGGCCAAAAAAACAAAAGGAGGACAGGTGGTATGAGGCTGAAAATCGAAGAATTATCCAAGAGCTACGGAAAAACCCGAGCTTTGATTCAATTTTCCATGGAAATGGAAAGCGGAATTTACGCTCTCTTGGGCCCCAACGGAAGCGGGAAATCCACCTTGATGAACATCATTACGGATAATCTGCAGGCGGACAGCGGACGGATCTTGTACCGCAACGAGGCGGGAGAGGAAGAAGAAACGGGAAAATGGGAAAGAGCTTCCGCTCGCTGGTGGGCTATATGCCGCAATACCCCGGTCTTTACGCCAATTTTACCGTGAGCCGTTTTCTGTGGTATATGGCGGTTTTGAAGGACGTGGCGCGGGACAAAAAGGGGAGAGAAAAGCGGAAGTATCTGGAGGCGCACATTCGAGGCCTTTTGGAGGCGGTGGAGCTTTGGGACGTGGCGGGAAGAAAGATCTCGGCTCTCTCGGGCGGCATGAAGCAGCGCCTCGGCTTGGCGCAGGCTCTTTTGGGGGATCCCGATATCATCATTCTGGATGAGCCCACGGCGGGGCTGGATCCCAAGCAGCGGATCGCCATTCGCAATCTGATCGCCTCGGTGGCGCTGAATAAGATCGTTCTCATTGCCACCCACGTGGTTTCCGACGTGGAATTCATTGCCAGCAAGGTTTTGATGCTGAAAAAGGGAGAGGTGGTCTCCTTTGATTCCCCGAGCGGACTGATGAGAACCATGGAGGGGAAGGTCTGGATGTATCCCGTACCGCGGGAGCGGCTGGAGGAGATGCAGAAGACATTCAAGGTGATCGGCCTTGCGCGGGATGAGAAGGAAGGGTACGTTTTGATGCGGGTGCTTTCCGAGGAAAAGCCCGGCGAGGAGGCCTATGCCGCCAAGCCCACCCTGGAGGACTGCTATCTTTCCGTATTTGACGAGGAGATCGTATAACGAAAAAGCACAAGCCCGTTTCTCGGGCTTGTGCACTCTTTTTTTAGGGGTTACCACTCCAAAAGGGAGCTGCTTTCGTAACGGGAGAGGAGCGCCTCGGCGAGTCCCTCCACCGAGAAGCGATCCTCGGTTTCGCGGATCCTTTCGGCGGGGAAATTCCGTACGGAGATGCTTTGGTGAATGGCGCGGATGACCTTGGTGTGGGCCATGGCGGTCTTTACGGTGCAAACGGGGGGGACGCCCGTTTTGGCGGCGGCAATACAGAGATTCAATTTGTTTACCACGGGGTTTTCCCCCTCCTCGGGGGAGCCGTAATCGATCTCGGTGCCGTCGGCAAGGAGGGCGCGGACTCTTTTTTCCCCATCGCCGTCGTAGAAAACGGTTCCCTTTTCGAATTCATAGGAAAAGACGGGATTTTTCTTGGGGCTTGCCACGTGAGAGGCGGAAAAATAAAGGGGAACGCCTCCTGCGCGGAGGCTTATGGTGCAGGTATCAAAGGTTTCAATGGGATAAGCCCGATAGCAGCTGCCTGTGACCTCCTCGGGATCGGCGCTTTCCGAAAGGGAGGGGCCCAAGAGAAAGAGCATATTGTGAATGTAGTGGGCGCAGGCATTGGAGGCGATGGAATCCAGAACGGGCACACCCTCTCGCTCCATTTTTCCCGCCCAGCCCACGCCGCGGGCGTAGTATTCCTTTTTGCGGGGCCAAAGGATCAGGGTCTTCATAGACTTGGGTTTGCCAAGGCGGCCGGAGAGAATATCCTTTTTCAAGCGAAGAATGGCCTCGGAAAAAGACCATTGATAGCCAACGGCCAAGAATTTTCCCGTTTCCGCCATCGCCCGCTCCATGGCCTCGGCCTCCTCTACGGTGGGAGCAACGGGCTTTTCGCAGAGAACGTGAGAGCCGTTTTTGAGACAGAAAACGGCTTGCGCGCTATGGAGAAATACGGGGGTGGCCAAAATGGCCAGATCGGCACGGTTTTCCCGATAAAAGCTCTTCGCATCGGGATAAACGGGCACGCCCGAGGCCAAAATCAGATCTCGGGTGGGGCAGGTATCAAAATAAGGCTCTACCACCCCCTTCAAAAGAGACTTCTTTTCGGGATCGCCCAAAAGGGCTTTGATATAATGGGCGCCGTAGCCGCCGGCGCCGATGAGTAAAATTTTCACGGGGATACCTCCTTGGTTTGGTGTTCGTCGGCAGAGGCGCGGGCCAGAAGGGAGATGCGGGTCAGCATCAAAATCTCCTCCAAGGGGATCAGATCACGGCCCTTGAGAAATTCCAGCGCCAAAAGAGGGGCCTCGGTGGGGGTGAATTCCTCGGTTTTTTCTCCGTCGATCACAAGATAGCGGTCCTCGAAGACCTCGATGATCCCTTCCTCTCCCACCACGCGGATCCGATCGTCTCCGTGGGTCTTGGCGCCCTTGGGACGGTAATAATCCAGATTGGCGGAGGCGAGAATGCCGCCTTCCATTTCAAATTGGCAAAGGGCGGTCATTTCGGGATCGCCCCGATGCAGGGCGGTGACCCTTTGGAAGGGGGCATCGGCAAAATGATAGATCCAATCGATGGCGTGGATCCCCACCCAAGGAATGGTGCCGGTATACAGCTCGCGGTTTTGATACCAAGTCGGGCGGTTGCCGAAGCGGTAGCTTTTTTGCGCGTTGAGCATACGGACCTTGCCGATCCTTCCCGCACGCACCTTCTCGGCCGCCTCGTAGAAGGAGGGGGTGAAGCGGAGAAAATGCATGGCGGCAAAGCGAATGTTGTTTTCCCGAACGGCTTTTTCCACCGCCGCCAGCTCCTCGAGACTGCCCGCCACGGGCTTTTCCGCCAAAATGTCGATCCCCATAGCGGCAACGCGGCACAGAATCGAGGCGGTGAGCCCGAAAACGGGGGAAATGACCGCCACGTCGGGCTTTTCGGTGCGGAGCATTTCTTCGTAGGAGGCGTAGATCTTTCCCTCATAGCCCCGAAAGGGCTCCGTGCTCTCCTCGGCACTTCCCGGCGCGTAGCCCACAAATTCCGCCTCGGGATGCTCCTTCATTTCCCGAAAGGCGCGGGCGCTGTGGCCGCTTTTTCCAATGAAACAAATCTTCATAGCTACTCCTTAATCATCATATTCTATCAGCATCACCGCATCGGAATGCCAGCCGCCCGTATGGGAGCCGTATTCTCCCTCGTGCCAATAGACGGGCATATTGTCCTGGGCGTGGATCGGAACGACGGGACGCCAGATCTTCTTCCCCTCTTTTTCGGGAATGCGGCGAAGGACCTGCTCCAGGGCGTAGCTTTTGCCGTTATCGTGGGACAGGTAGCTTTCCAGCACCCGACATTCTCCGTCAAAGCGGGCGATGAAAATGCGGTTGGTATAGACGGGGGCGATGCCGATCTTGTTTTTCCAGATGCCCGCCTCGCCCACGCCGTAATAATAGGCCATTCCGCCAAGATAGGTCTGAGAGCCGTCGGGAATATTGCGGGAAAGAAATTCTCCCGCCTTGCAGATGGGATCGGAAATGTTCCAGGTGCCGTCGCGGAAGGTGGCGGACCGGTAACAGGGCTTTTCGGGGTCGGGAGCCTCGGGGCAATCCAGCACGAAGGGGGCAAAGCCTACCCTAAGAGGCAGGGTGGGAGAGACCTCCAAAAGGCGCACCGTGGTTCCCTCGGGGGAGGCGTAGACGGTATCCAATTGGTCAAGGCGAATCAATCCGCCTCGGTACAGATTCAAGGGGGTTTCACTGCCGTCGGTCTTTAACAGGGTTCCGTCGGCACGGAAAATGCCGCTGCGGATGTTGTGATCCTGCGAGGCACGGGGGTGCCCGTAAAGAGCAAAGAAAAACTGCTCCTTCTCGGGGGTGTTGAGATACTGCTTGCGCACGTTGAGATAAAACAGACCGCCCTGATCCGACTCCAAAAACTTCACGGGCTCGCTCCAGCTGAGGCCCTCGTCGGCGGAATAGCGAAACTGCCAGGTGACGGAGCTGACACGGCAAAAAAACCAAAGCTCATTTTTTACGGTGTTTTCATACAGCTGGGCATAGGTGACCGAGCCGTCGTAACAGAGGGTTTTTTCGGGGCCGAAGGAGAAAATATCGTAGGGCTTTTCCGTGATGCGGTAATGGATGCCGTGAACGTTGTGCCCCGTATAGGCGACGATGATTTTTCCCGATTCCGTAATGCAAACGGAAGGGGCGTTGTGCTCGTCGGCATAGTTGCAGTTGAGGGTGCAAAGGCGCACGTCGCGGGAAGGGGTCTTGGAGCACTTGGCGTCCATTTCCTTTAAATGGATCTCGCCCATATCCGTAACGTAAGCAATATAGGTCAAACCGTTTGCGGCTACAATGGCCTTTTCGTTGATCCACCAATCGGTGTTGGCTCGTTTGATTTTTTTGATGACGCTGTTTTTCAAATCAATCATGGCATAACCTCGCTTTTTTTGATTGCAAGAACAGTATACCACATAAAAAAAGAATAAAAAACAGTTTTTTCAGAACAAAAGGTTTGATTTTCAAAACAAAAGCTGTTACAATGGAAGCGGGAGGGATGAAAATGGCGTTTACCGATTACGAAAGCTTTCGTATTTTGAATATTGCCCGTATCAGGCGAAAAGGAAGAAAGAGCAATACCGTAAAGCGAGATTGGTCCTCGCTGGGCTTTCGCCTGTCGGGAGAATCGCTCTTTACCTACGACGGAGGGCAGATCCGCGCCGATGCGGGGAGCATCACCTATTTGCCCAGAAGCCTTTCCTTTCGGAGAGAATCGGAGGGGGAGGAGGTGATCGTGGTGCATTTGGACTGCCACGAAAAGGAGAATCTCGGTATCGAATCATCGGACGGAACGGCGCTGCGGCCGATTTTCGAGGAAATGGTAACGTTGTGGCAGAATAAGGCATCGGGATATCGCCATCGCTGTCAAGCCCTGCTCCATTTGGCCCTGGCCCGACTTTCGGAGGGAGAAGCCGATCGGGCGCAGGATGTGATCCGTCCCGCCGTTTTGTATTTGGATCAGCATTTTGACGATCCGAGCTTGACGGTGGAAACGCTTTCTTCTCTATGCTGTGTGACGCCCGAATATTTTCGGCGGCTGTACCGAAGGGCCTACGGAACCTCGCCCCGCCGAGCCTTGGTGGAAAAAAGGCTGGAGCGGGCTTGCCTTCTGTTGCAAAGCGGGGATTATACCGTCAGGGAAGCTTCCCTTCTTTGCGGCTTTTCGGATGCCAAGTATTTTTGCGCCAGCTTTTCCCGCCGCTTCGGGATCCCTCCGACCGCCTATAAAAGAAAATACGTTCGATAGAAAGCCAAGAGGCACCTGCATGCAGGTGCCTCTTGATGAGAAAAGACTTATTTCAGGTTGTTCTTCAGGGTCTCCAGCTGAGAAGCGAGCTCAGCGGGGAGACGGTCGAATTTCTTGTAGTACTCGGTTACGTCCTCAGCGTACTCAACCCAAGCCTCGCGATCCACGGAAAGGATGCCCTTGAGGGTCTCAATATCCATATCCAGATCGGTCAGATCGATATCCTCGGGTCTGGGAATGTAGCCGATGGCGGTCTCTTCTGCATCGGCTTTGCCTTCGCAACGGTCGATGATCCAGTTGAGCACTCTCATATTGTCACCGAAGCCGGGCCAAATGAAGTTGCCTTCATCATCGGTACGGAACCAGTTGACGTTGAAGATCTTGGGAGCCTTGTCACCGAGCTTTTCGCCCATATCCAGCCAATGCTGGAAGTAATCGCCCATATTGTAGCCGCAGAAGGGAAGCATAGCCATAGGATCGTGACGAACCACGCCCACGGCGCCGGCAGCGGCGGCAGTGGTCTCGGAGGCCATAATGGAGCCTACGAATACGCCGTTCTTCCAATCCTTGGACTGATACACCAGAGGAGCAAGCTTGGCTCTTCTGCCGCCGAAGATGATGGCGGAGATGGGAACGCCCGCACCCTTGTCGAATTCATCGGAAATGCAGGGGCAGTTGGCCGCGGGAGCGGTGAAGCGGGAGTTGGGATGAGCGGCGCAGGTGGTCTTGTCGGCCTTGTTGAACTTGGCGGGATCCCAAGGATTGCCCTTCCAATCCAAGGAGTTCTCGGGCAGATTCTTGTTCAGACCCTCCCACCAAACGGTATTGTCGTTCAGATCGAGACAAACGTTGGTAAAGATGGTGTTCTTCTTGGTGGAGGCCAGTGCGTTGAAGTTGGACTTCTCGTTGGTACCGGGAGCCACGCCGAAGAAGCCGTTCTCGGGGTTGATGGCGTAGAGTCTGCCGTCGGCACCGATGCGCATCCAGGCGATGTCATCACCCACGGTCCAAACCTTGTAGCCCTTCTTGCGGAGGTATTCCGGAGGGATGAGCATGGCAAGGTTGGTTTTTCCGCAAGCGGAGGGGAAGGCGGCGGCGACGTATTTCACCTCGCCCTTGGGATTTTCCAGTCCGAGAATGAGCATATGCTCGGCCATCCAGCCTTCCTTCCAGCCCTGGTAGGAGGCAATACGGAGAGCGAAGCACTTCTTGCCCAAAAGCACGTTTCCGCCGTAACCGGAGTTCACGGAGATGATGGTGTTATCCTCGGGGAACTGGCAGATATATCTCTTCTCGGGATCAATATCGCATCTGGAGTGGAGGCAGCGAACCCAATCGTTGGAATCGCCCAGAACCTCCAATACCTTGGAGCCGACACGGGTCATAATGACCATATTCAAAACCACGTAGATGGAATCGGTTACCTCGATACCGATCTTGGCCAAGGGAGAGCCGACGGGACCCATGGAATAAGGAATCACGTACATGGTCTTTCCCTGATAGGAGCCGCGGGCGATATCGTACAGCTTCTTGTACATCTCTGCGGGAGCGCACCAATTGTTGGTGGGGCCTGCATCCTCCTTTACGGTGGTGCAGATAAAGGTTCTGTCCTCAACGCGTGCCACGTCGTTGGGGTTGGTTCTGTGAAGATAGCAGCCGGGAAGCTTTTCCTCGTTGAGCTTCATCATTTCACCGGTCTTGACGGCCTCGGCACGGAGCGCCTCCAGCTGAGCCTCGTCACCGGTGATCCATTCTACCTTCGCGGGATTGAGAAGAGAGACCATCTCTTCGATCCACTTATTTACGGTTGCATTGGTGGTCATAGGAAATTTCCTTTCAATTTTCATTTTTGTTCAGAATTCACTCTATTATACTAAAATGCCGAAAATAATGCAAGGGGAAAATGAAAAAAAGCAAAAAAAAGAACATTTTTTTCCGCTCCGATGAATTTTGGAGGACGAAGAAGGCTTTTTTTCAAAGAAAGAGGCATCTTTTCACAAAAAAATCACAAAAACATTTGAAATGGAGCAAACTATGTATTATAATATAAAGAAGTATGCAAGGAATTCCCTCGGAATTCGGAAAGGAACCCAAATGAATCGGGAAATCTTGGAACGTAGTTTTGCGGGCGACGGGATCGGCTTGAATTTTGTGGAAAACGATCGCTACAAGACCAACTATATCAGCATTTATTTTGTGACGGAGCTGAACAAAAAAAGCGCCTCCTACAACACCCTTCTGGCAAGGGTTTTGACCCGAGGCTGTGAAAAATACCCCACCCAGCGGGAATTGAACCGCGCTTTGGATTCTTGCTTTGACGCGGGACTTTTTTCCGACACGGCAAAGGTGGGAGAGTGGCACGCCCTTTCTCTTTCCCTCTGCCTTTTGGACGACAGCTTTGCCCTGGAGGGAGAGCACGTCACGGAAAAGGGGATCGAGCTCTTGCGCGAGGTGCTTTTGCACCCGTACTTGCCGGGCGGCAATTTTGACAAAAATTACGTGGAAAGCGAGAGAAGGCTGAATCTGGATGAGATCGCCGCCGCCGTGAACCACAAGGCCCGCTACGCCAGAAGCCGTATGTTTGAGCATATGTGCCGCTTGGAGCCCTACAGCACCTGTCCCTTGGGGGATAAGAGGGAATTGCGTGCCATTACCCCCGAGAGCTTGACCGAGTATTACCGTTCTCTTTTGGCCACCGCTCGGATTGAGGTCTTCTTTGTGGGAAGATTCGATCGGGAACGGGTGAAAAAGGAGATCGAAGAAATGTTCTCCTCGCTTGTCCGCAGTCCCAAGGAGCTTCCCGCCATTTCCGTGCGCACCAAGGCCAGAAACGTGAAGGAGGTGACCGAGACCATGGACATCACCCAGGCCAATCTGGTGATGGGCTTCCGCATCGGGTGCACCCTGCAGGATCCCGCTTGGCGTGCCATGAGCCTTTATAACGCCGTTTTGGGAGGCTCGCTGACCTCAAAGCTCTTTTGCGTATTGCGAGAAAAAATGAGCCTTTGCTATTCCATTTCCTCCTCCCCGGACGCGCTGAAGGGCGTGATGCTGATCTATGCGGGAATCGCTCCCGAGAATCGCTCGGTTGCCATCCGCGAGGCCTTGAATCAGATGAATGAGATCCGAGAGGGCAACGTGACCCGAGAGGAGCTGGAAAGCGCCCGCGGCGCCTTGATCAATTCCCTCAACGGTCTGGAGGATAATCCCGCCGCTTTGGCCGAATGGTATTTGCCCCGCGTTTTGCTGGGGTGCATTCAAACGCCCGAGGCCATTGTGGAGGAATTGAAAAGGGTAAGCCTTGAGGACGTGGTGAAAGCCTCCGAGCGCATTACCTTGGATACCGTTTACACCCTGACGGCAAAGGAGGTGCAGGCATGAGATTTTACACCAAGGAAAACCCCCGCATTCGGGAAAAATATGAATACGGAACCCACGAATCCGGCCTTCAGGTGGTGGTGATCCCCAAAAAGCACCGCAAGGCCTTTGCGCTGTTCGGTACCCGCTACGGATCCATTCACCGTGTGTTCAAAACGGAAGCGGATGAGGATTTTATCACCGTTCCCGACGGGATCGCGCATTTTCTGGAGCACAAGCTCTTTGAAAACGAGGACGGAAGCGATACCTTCCAGCATTTTGCCGCCTTGGGGGCCAGCTGTAATGCCTTTACCTCCAACGAAATGACGGCGTATCTGTTTTCGGCAACGGATCATTATTACGACAACCTGCGGGTTCTGCTCCGTTTTGTGACAAAGCCCTATTTTACTCCCGAAACCGTTCAAAAGGAAATGGGGATCATCGGGCAGGAGATCCGCATGGGGCAGGACGAGCCCTTCCATCAGCTCTATTACGGACTTTTGGATGCGCTGTTTTCCGAGCACAACGTGAAGGTGGACATTGCCGGCACGGAGGAGACCATTTCTCACATTACCGACAAGATCCTGTATCGCTGCTACAACACCTTTTACAATCTGAACAATATGCTTCTGGTGCTTTGCGGCCCCTGGGAGAAAAAGGCTGTGAAGGCCGTTCTGGATGAGATCTTGGAGAAGGCACCGCGGATTCGTATCGAAACGCGCTTTCCCGCGGAGCCCAAGCGGATCCACAAGAAAAAGGTGGTCAAGGAATGCCCCGTGGCCCTGCCGCTTTTTGCGGTGGGAATGAAGGAGGGCGATCTGAAAAAGAGGATCCGCCCCGACGAGATCCTGAAAAAGCAGGCGGAGCACGAGGTGCTTTCGGATATTCTCTTCGGCAAATCCTCCGATTTTTATAACGAGCTCTACGAGGAGGGGCTGATCGGAGACAAATTCTCCGTGGAGTACAATCTTTCCGGCAGCTACGGATATTTGCTTTTGTTCGGGGAATCCCGCAAGCCCGAGGCGGTGTACCGCCGCATTCGGGAGAGGGTGAAAAACGCCGCTTCTCTTGTGACCGAAGAGGATTTTCTCCGCAGTCGCCGCGCGGTGTACGGCAGGTGTGTTCAGGATTGGAATTCCACCACGGAGATTGCGGAAAACTTTATGGATTTTGCTTTTTCCGGAACGGATATGCTTTCCTATCCCGACGTGATCGCCTCTCTTCGCCTTGAGGATCTGCAGGAAAGAATTCAAAAATCTTACCGCACGGATCGGCTGGTGCTGTCCGTGGTAAAACCGATAAAGGAGAAAAAAATATGATGCAAGCATCTTCAACGACCATCGTTTCCTTTCCCGAATTGGGCTGGGGTCCCTGGACTCTTCAGCGCTTTTTGGTGGAAGATCTTTTCGGCGGCTTAACCATTGCCTGGTACGGGGTGATTATTTGCTGTGCCATGATTCTGGCCTGCGCCATCATTTTGTACAACGCCACCAAGCGCGAGGGCTTTGTGACGGATTCCTTCCTGGACTATTTTATTTTCGCCATCCCGCTGGGAGTGGTGGGAGCCAGAGCCATGTACGTTTTGGCCAAGCTTGAGGAATACGAAAGCTTCGGCGAGGCCATTGCCATCTGGAACGGCGGTCTTGCCATTTACGGAGCGGTGATCACGGGCATCGTGACCGTTCTGATTTTGGCAAAGATCAAAAAGCACAATCCCCTGCAGGTTTTCGATGCGGTGATCCCCGGTCTTCTCATTGCGCAGTCCATCGGGCGTTGGGGAAATTTTATCAACGGAGAGGCCTACGGCGAGACCATTACGGGAGTCAAGCTTCCCTGGGGAATGGTGGTCAACGGCGTTGGCCCCGTACATCCCGCCTTTCTCTATGAATCCCTGATCACCTTTACGGGCTTTCTTTTGGCAATGTTTGTGGTATACCGCTTTAAGAAGATCCACGGACAGGTGTTCTGCTTCTATCTGATCTGGTACGGCTTGGGCAGAACGCTGGTGGAGGGGATCCGAACCGATTCTCTGATGATCGGATCTCTGCGCTTGGCGCAGTGCATCGGTCTGGCCTCGGTATTCGTGGGAATCGCCATGCTGGTGCTTTTGCAGGTATTCCGCAAAGAGCCCGACGCTTCGGAAAAGGAGAATTTGGCGGAAGCGGAAGAAGAGATCGACGAGTCGGAGCGCACCATTCCCTTGCGCAGTGAAGAGGAGGCCGCCGCCGAAATGGCCGCCGCCCTTCAGACGGACGATGAAAAGCTTTCGGACAACCAAGAGAAAACAGAGGAGACAGAAGATGGCACAGATCATTAACGGAAAAGAGACTTCCAAGAAAATTCGGGAGCAGATCCGCTTGGAAACGGAAAAAATGCAAAAGGAAACGGGGATCCGTCCCGGACTTGCGGTGATTTTGGTGGGAGATGATCCCGCCTCCGCCATTTACGTTCGCAACAAAAAGAAGGCCTGCGACGAGGTGGGCTTTTTATCCAAGGAATTCGTGCTTCCCGCTACGGCAAAGGAGGAAGATCTTTTGGCTCTGATCGATCAGCTCAATGCGGATCCCGAGATCCACGGAATTTTGGTACAGCTTCCCGTGCCCAAGCATATGGATGCCAAGAAGGTGATCGCGCGCATTGATCCCAAAAAGGACGTGGATGCCTTCTCCTTTGAAAACGTGGGGCGGATCGTGACGGGAGATTTCGATTTCGTTCCCTGCACCCCTGCGGGCATTATGGAGCTTTTGGCGGAATACCGCATCTCTCCCGAGGGGAAAAGAGCGGTGGTGATCGGGCGGAGCAACATCGTGGGTAAGCCCATGGCACTATTGTTGCTCCATCAGAACGCCACGGTGACCGTTTGCCATTCCCGTACGGAAAATTTGGCCGAGATCTGCCGCGAGGCGGATATTCTGGTGGCGGCCGTGGGCAAGGCAAAATTCGTTACCGAGGATATGGTGAAGGAAGGCGCGGTGGTGATCGACGTGGGGATGAACCGCGATGAAAACGGCCTTTGCGGAGACGTGGATTTTGCCGCCGTTGAGAAAAAGGCCTCCTATATTACGCCCGTGCCCGGCGGCGTTGGCCCCATGACCATCACCCTTTTGATGAAGAATACGCTGACCTCTGCTCAAAAAGCGGGGAAAGGAGAATAAAAGAACCTATGAAAAGCAGAATGAAACGAATTTTTTCTCTGTTTCTTGCTGTCCTTTGCATTTTGATGACGGTTTCCTGCCGGCAGGATCCCGAAAGCACCACCGAAGAAACGCAGAGCGATACCGAGCTTTCCACGGAGGAAAGAGCCGCTCTGGATGCGGCGGCCTTGGCGGATTTTATGCAGAAATACCGCAGTGGCCACTATCAGGAGCATTTGGTGTTTCAATATGACGATTTCAGCGCCTATTTACAGTTGGGTACCTACAAGGGAATGACCTATCCCGCCGATTCGATGATCTCCGAAGAAATTACCGATGAGCAGGTGGAGGATTACCTGAAGGGTATTCAGATTGTGGGAACCTTGGCCGACAGCGCCTTTACCGAAATCACGGATGGGACCGTTCAAAAATTTGATATGGTGACCATCGATTACCGCGGGGTGATCAGCGGCGAGGAGCATGAAAACGCCACGGCCTCGGACCAGGAGCTTTTGATCGGCAGCGGAACTTATATGGAAGGCTTTGAAAGCGGCTTGATCGGCAAGGAAGCGGGCAAGGAGATTCAGTTGGATCTGGTCTTCTCTCCTTATTATGGGGATCCCACCGTGGCGGGAAAGCCCGTTACCTTCTACGTGACTGTGAAAAAGATCCGCAGACCCACCGTTCCCGAATTGACGGTGGAGACCATCAATGCTCTGTACGGCTCTTCCTTTGCTTCGCTCTCTGAGGTGAAGGAGGACATTCGCGATTATCTGAAGACCGAAAAGAGCGCCAATGCCGCCTCGGCCATTATCAGCTATCTGGAATTGAAGCTGATGGATTCCTGCACGGTGATCCAATACCCCGAAAAGGAAATGGAGCATTACCGCAACCATTTCGTGGATTTCTATTCTCAGAATTTGGAGAACGGGCAGACCCTGGAGGAATATTGCGAGGAGGTCTTGGGAATCCAATACGAGGAATTTATGGAGGGAGCCGAGGATTACGCCAAGGAAACGGTGAAGGGTACGCTGATGTTTTTGGATATTGCCAAAAAAGAAAACATCACCTGCACCGACGAGCAGCTGGAGGCGCTGATTCTGGGGCTTTACGAGGGGCAGGCCGCCTATTATAACAGCCTGGAGGAGTTCCTTCAGGAATACGTTACCATTTACGGGGCGGATTTCTTTGAATTGAAGGTGATCAGTGCCGCTGTGATGGAAATGGTGGCAGAAAACGCCACGAAGGTTGAAAAGACGGCATGAAACGCTTCACGGTTCTATTTTGCATTGGGATCCTCGTTCTTCTTTGCGGGGTCTCCTGCCGAGAGGAGTCTTTCTCCTCCACCGAGGGGGAAAAGAACCCCCAAACGGAACAAAGCGAGAGCCCCGTTTCCACGGAGGAGCGCTTTGACCCTCCAAAGCGGGAGGATCGGGCGGAAAAATATCCCGAGGATCTTTCGGCGTATATTACTCTTCCCGAGCATCTTGGGGTGAAGGCGCCCTTTGCCGACCCGAGCCTTTGCAGCGATGCGGAATTGGAGGAGGCCATTTTCCAGATCCGTTTGGCGGTGGCAAAATTTGAAAAGAAGACGGGAACGGCGGAGCGCTATGACAAGGTGGTTCTGGATTTTGAATTGATTCTGGACACCCTTGTGCAGGAGGAATATGCGGTGGATGATCTGGAGATCGTGATCGGGTCGGAATCCACCGAGGAGATCTACCGCGCCATGGCATCGGCCTTGGTGTCCGCGTCGGTGGGGGACGTCAGATATACGGAATACACCTATCCCGAATCGGTGCTGTACGGAGAGATGTCGGGAAAGACTGTGGTTTTAAAGGGCAGTCTCAAAGAAATCCATTCCCCCGTGCTTCCCGAGCTTACCGAGGAATTCATTCATTCTCTGAAGGGCTTTGAGGGGAAAAGCGAAGCGGAATTTCGGGAGTCGGTGAAAAAATCCGTTCTGGAAAGCAAAGAGGAGGAAAAGGTGGAGCGGGTTTGGGCGGCCTTTTTGGAGGGAGTGGTGATCCATTCCTATCCCGAGGAGGTTTTGAATCTGTATCGCGATGACCACGTTTCCTATTACAAGGCCTTTGCCGAGGCTATGAAAATGGATTACGAGAGCTTTTTGGCGGAATACATCGGCTCGACCGCTGCCGAGATTGAAGCGGAGGCGGTGGAATATGCCAAGGAGATGGTCAAAAACGATATGGTCTTCCTGCGGCTCTCGCAGATCTTGAACATCACCTTGACTGAGGAGGAATTCCGTCTCGGAGCGGAGGAATACCGCGATCGGGACAGCGCCGAATTCGAATCCTTGGAGGAATTTATCGAATATTATTCCGAGAGCATCATCCGCCGCAATTTGATTTGGGACAAGGCTCTGATGGTGGTGGTGGACAACGCCGTTTCCACCGTAGCCTCCTAAGATCCTTTCGGAAGGAACAGACCCCGCTTGGATCATCGTCGGGTTTTTGAGTCTGAAAAGAAGAAGCCTCCCACGGCATTTTTTCGCCGTGGGAGGCCATTTTTTGCGGAAAAAGTAACGTTTGCCGTTCCTTTACAGCGCGGTTTTGCAAAGAGAAATGAAGTTTTTCACCACCTGAGAATGATAATTGTCCTTCATGGTGATGATGGCCCGCTTGATGGTGAGATCGCACTCCTCAATGGAGCAAAAACGGAGGGGCTTTTTGCAATAGGAAAGGCTGTTTTCGGGGACGATGGCAACGCCGAGCCCCGCCTCGGCCCATTTTAAGTTGATGGTCAGCTGCTTATTGACGGCACGGATGGCGGGATGAAAATGGGCGCTGTTGCAAAGAGTGAGAAAGCGCTCCTCGTAGCGGCGAATGATCAAAAGCGGGAGATTTTCCAATTCCGAAAGGGAGATGGAGGATTTGTTGCCGAAGGAAAATACGTCGGGATCGTAGGCGCAGACCAATTTTTCATCGCTGATGAAAACCGCCTCCATATCCTCCGTCAAAGCGGCGGGGGTGGAAATGACTCCGATTTCCGCAATGCCGTCGGTAAGCATTTGCAAAATATCATCGGATTCCTTTTCGTGGATCTCATAGGTGACAAGGGGATATTTTTGGGAAAACATGGGGATGATGCGCTCCAGCAAATTGATCTCCCCCGATTGGATGGTGGCGATCCGAAGACAACCGACGTTTCCGTTTTCGGAATCGTGAATTTCCTGGTGCAGGGCATTTTCCTGCATCAGGATTTTTTTGGCCCGTTCATAAAAGATCAGACCCGTATCGGTCAATTTCAGATGACGGGAATTGCGGTCGATCAAAACGGTATCCAATTCCTTTTCCAAGGCTTTGAGCTGATTGGAAAGGGCGGGCTGGGCGATGAAAAGCTTTTTGGAAGCCGCGGTCAGGGAGCCGGTGTCGGCGATTTCAATGAAATTTCTCAGGGTTTTACTGTTCACGGCGGATCTCCATTTGTTTTTGTTATGAATACTTAAAAAAACAGCTGTTTTCAGTATAGACATAGAAGGAGAATTTGTCAAGGCTTTTTCAAAAAAGACTGCCGTGTCATTGTGTGGCAGTATGCGTTTGTCATATAATCCACCCCAAGGAAAGCAAGAAGAAAGGAGAGACTATGAAAAAGCAAATGAAGAAGGTCATCACGGAGGATTTTGCTTTGCTGGAAAAGGGGAGAGAATACAACCGCAGGATCGCCTATTACGATACGGTGAACCGCAACGAAAGGTTTTACCGCGGCGATCAATGGATGGGGGTGCCCTCGGGGGATCTGCCCACTCCCGTATTCAATCTGTTCAAGCGCGTGATCAATTATTTTGTGTCCACGATCATGAGCCAGAAGATGTCCCTTCACTTTTCGGCGGAGGAGGTCGGGGGATTTTTAGATCCCGCCAAGCGAGCGCAGACCGATGAGGCCTGCCGACTTCTGACACGCTATCTGAATTACCGTTTGGAGAAGGATAAGGTGGATTCGATCCTGACCCGCGGTCTGATGGATGCCGCTGTTACGGGGGATATGTTTCTGTACGTGTACTGGGATCCCTCCAAGAGAACCGCCCAAGGCTTTATGGGGGATTTCGTAACGGAGCTTCTGGATGGTACGCAGGTATTCTTCGGGGACGTGAACACGCCTTCGGTGAAGGATCAGCCCTACATTCTGCTGACGGGAAGGGAATTGGTATCCAAGCTTCGGCAGGAGGCTCTGCTTTGCGGTGCCTCCCGCGAGGAGGCAGAGAGGATCGTTTCGGATTCCGACGTGGAGGATCAGACGGGCGATTACGGAAAAAAGGAGCTGGAGGGAACCAAGGCCACCTACGTGATCAAGCTCTTTTTGGAAAACGGAAGCGTTCGCTATCGGAAAAGCTGCCGCAGTACGGTGATTGTGCCCGAGCGGGATACGGGATTGCAAAGCTATCCCGTGGTTCTGATGAATTGGGAGGGCGTGAAAAATTCCTACCACGGCCAAGGAGCGGCCACCGCCCTGGCGGACAATCAGCTTTACATCAACAAGGCCTTTGCCATGGTGATGAAGCATATGATGGACGTTTCCTTTTCCAAGGTGATGTACAACGCCAATCTCATTGATGAATGGACGGGTGAGATTGGGGAGGCTGTTGCGGTAAACGGTCCCGTGGAGAATGCCGCCATCCGAATGGAGCCGGGCAGTATGCAGGCGGGTTTTTTGGAGGTCATCAATATGACCATGGGTGTCACCAAGGAACTGATGGGCGCCACCGACGCCGCCCTGGGCTCGGTCAATCCCGATAATACCAGCGCCATCATTGCCCTGCAGCAAAGCTCGGCCGTTCCGCTGGAATTGCAACGGAAGGCGCTGTATCTTGCCGTGGAGCAATTGGGAATGATCTGGCTGGACTTTATTTTCCATTATTACGTGCCCGAGCGGGTGATCCTCTTTCGGGAAAAGGGAGAGCTTTTGGGAGGAACCCTTCCTCTCGATCAAATGCAGGACAGCATCTTTTCCTGTACCCTGCAGGCGGGAGCCTCCACCTATTGGAGCGAGATCGCTCAGGTTGCGACGTTGGATAAACTGCTTTCCTTGGGAATTATCCGCTTTTCGCAGTACCTGGAGCGCTTGCCCGACGGTTACATTGCCAAGAAGGAGGAGCTTCTGGAAACGGTTCGTGAGGAGGAAAAGGCCAAGCTCGGCCTGATAGAGGGTCAGAAATGAAATTCAAACGCAAGGAGGAAACCATGAAAAAGAAGAAACTGAGCAAATTCAAGGAGGAGTGGACCGAGGAGAAGGACAGCCTTGAGCCCGAATCCGAAAAAGAAGAGATGGAAGAGAGCCGAAAGGAGCAGAGTGCGGAGGAGATGATGGAGGAGGATATCTCCCTGTTTCGCCGCCTGTTCCCCGACGTTTCCTCGGACAAGATTCCCGAGGAGGTATGGAAGAGAGTGGAGGCCGGGGAAAGCCTTGCCGCCGCTTACGCTCTGTATTCCGTTCAAAAAATGAGAGAGGAAGAGGCCATTGAGAAGGTGAATGCCGAAAATGAAAAAAAGGCGCCGCCCCGCATCCGTCACGACGGAGCGGATAAGGTCTATTTTTCTCCCGAGGCCGTCAAGGCCATGTCCCGCAGCGAAATCAAGAAAAATTACGACGAGATCTTAGCTTCCATGGATAATTGGAACTGATCCGAGAAAGGAAAACGAAAATGGCTATTGCAAACTTTATTCCCGCTCTGTGGAGCGAAACCCTTTATTCCGAATTGGAAAAGGATTACGTGGGAGTTCGCCTTTGCTCCCGTGAATTTGAAGGCGAGATCAAGGGGGAGGGTGACCGTGTGAAGATCTGCGGCATCGGCCCCGTGACGGTATTCGATTACCGAAAGAACCAGAATATGCCCGCGGCACAGACCCTGACCGATCAGCAGCGCACGCTGATCATCGATCAGATCAAGGGCTTTAACTTCTGTCTGGATTCCGTGGACGTGGCTCAGTCCAAGAAGACGCTGATGCAGGCCGCGATGAAGGAGGCCTCCAACGCCCTTTCCGACGTGGCGGACAAATACGTGTACTCTCTTTATGACAGCGCGGTCAAATCCGTCACCAACGACTACGTAACGGAGAACAACATTCTGCACACCCTGGCGGATGCCCGCCGCATTCTGATGGAGCACAACGTGCCCAATTCCACCAGAATCTCTTTGGAGATTCCCCCTGCCATCGAGCAGAAGCTGGTGCTCTCGAAGGTGATGAACGCCACCGATAACACCGAGGTGCTGGGGCGCGGCTATATCGGAACCTTTATGGGCTTTGATATTTACGTGACCAACAACATCACCCCCGATGAAAACGGATGCTACCGCTGTTTTGCCAGAACGGGCAGAGCCGTGGCCTTTGCCGAGCAGCTTTCCGCCGTGAAGGCCTACGAGCCCGAATTGCGCCACGGAGATGCGGTCAAGGGACTTCATCTGTACGGTGCCAAGATCATTTACCCCAATGAATTGGTCTATTTGAATCTGACTCCCGCCACGGACGACGAGTCGGAGGAATAAGACCGATCGGCAAAGGAGAGGAAAATGACCACAGCACGTGAAATTTTTCAGAGAAGTCTTGCCCTTTTGGGGCAGGAACCGGGTGAAAATACGGAAGCCTTCGAAAGAAGAGCCCCGAGGATCCTGAACCTCCTTCTTGCCGAGCTGGTGGAGTTGGATTATTGGCTGAAGGGAGAAAAAATGCCCGATACCGTATCGGTCCCCTCGGTGGAGACGCTGGAGGATCCCTTGGAATTGGACGAGAGCATCGAATGGATGCTTTTGCCCTTGGGTCTGGCGGCCCTTCTGATCCAGGAGGAGGAGGGAGCCCGCGGGAGCTTTTTCCTTCAGCTGTATGAAAACGAGCGTGAAACCCTGCGGCGACGCCGCCGCAGGGGCAGACGCCACAAAATTCTGCGAAGCTTTTAGGAGGAGATCGTATGGCAAAGAATTTTACGTTTCGCATGGATCGCTTCGGCACGTATTGCCCCACCGAAAAGCGGGATCTGTATGCGGATCCCGCCAAAAGCCCCGATACCGTCAATTTTACCGTTTCCAAGGACGGCTTTTTGAAGAAGAGAGAGGGCTATTCGGTTTTGGCAAGGCCGAACGGAAAGATCCGCGCCATCGGGGTGGAAAATTTAGGCGGAAGGGAATATTTCCTTGCCGTGATCGCTTCTTCCTTATACGTTTCCGAGAGGGGCTTTGACAGTCTTCGGGCGGTATCGGGTACGGTGACGGGAGAGGGAAGGGTTCAGTTTTATTCCTTTTACGATGGGATCTATCTGATGACGGGGGAAGAGATTCTGTGCTTTAACGGAACGGATCTTGAGATCCTGACACCCCATGTCCCTTTGGTGATGATCTCTACAGACCCTTACGGGGAAGGAATTCTTTATGAGGAGCCCAATCTTTTGACCAACCGTGTGCGCCAAAGCTTTTCTCCCGATGGAGAGAGTCGGCATTTTTATCCCGTTCTGCCCGATATTCAATCGGTGGAATGGGTAAAGATCGGCGGAGAAACGGTTCCGACGGAGGAATACTACTGGGACGGAATGAACGGCTGTCTGGTATTTTTAACGGAGCCCGATCCCGGGACGGATACCATGGAGGTGCAAATGATACGCCGAGACAAGGCCGCACCGGATCGCATTCAAAAATGCCGTTTTGCTTGCTTTTTCGGGGGAGCCAACGATACCCGAGCCTTTTTATACGGCAATCCCGATACCCCCGCCATCCGCTATCACAGCGGGATGGTGGAGGGAAAGCCCGCCATGAATTACTTTCCCGAGACCGCCTATTCCTTGGTGGGGGGCGGAAGTACCGTTACGGCTGTGCTCCGTCACTACGACCGTCAGCTGATCTTTACGGAGAACGCCGCCTATTATTCCTACCTGGAATACTTAACGGGAGAAAACGGAAAGCTGATCGCCGCCTTTCCCGTTTTGCCCCTTTCGGACGATCGGGGGAACGTGCCCGAGGGGCAGGCGATCCTGGCAGAGAATACCCCTTATACCTTATCGGAAACGGGGCTTTACCGCTGGGTTTCCACCAGCATCCGCGATGAGAGAAACGCTCGCTGCGTTTCGGATCCCATTGCGAAGGCTCTGCAGAAGGAAAACTGCAGGGAGGCGATCTTGTTTTACCGCAAGGCGGAATCGGAGCTTTTGATCTCCTTCGGAACCACCCTCTACGTGTACCGCGAGCGGCAGGATCTGTTTTGCCGCTACGAGGTGCCGGATCTTTGCGGATTTGCCGAATGGGAAAACAAGCTGTATTTCTTCACCGACAGCAGCATCTGTTTGGTGGGAGGGGAGAGCGATGCGGGAGCGGCTGTTTCGGCCCACTGGGAATCGGGGCTGATGGATTTCGGCTCTGCGGCCGCAAGCAAAAACCTCTTTTGGCTGAATCTTTTGGGGGAGAGCGAGGAGGATATGGCGGTGAAGATCACCCTTTTGGATGAAAAGGACACCGTGCGGGCGGAAAAAAGCATCCTCCTAAAGGGCGGAGTGCATTTTTCATCTGCTGCTTTGCGCCTTCCTCTCAGAAGGATTCGCCTTTTGAGGCTTCGTTGGAGCTTTCCTCCAAGGCCGCCCTCAGCATACGGGAGATCCGAGCCGAGGGACGGATCACGGATAAAAAGGAGTAAAAAAATGGCTATGAAGAATATAACGCAAAATCTCTTGAAGCGCTTGGAGGAGGGGACGGCGGAGATCTATTCCCGCTACCGCTCCCGCTTGAAGGAGACGCAAAAAAAGTACGACGTCGCACTGGAGGAATTGGAAGACGATCACCGCAGGGCGATGAACGCCGCATCGGCACAAGGGAAAATCGAAAGAAAGAATACCTTGGAAAAAATGGCGGATGCGGGATACGTGGGCGGCGGTGAAACGGTGCAGGTAAGCCTTGCCGCCGGTGCCGCCCGTGCCGCCGATCTGCGGGCTCTATCGGGTCAGCAGGCAAAAAATGCGGCACAATTACAGGTGGAGAAGATCCGCGAGGAGCAGGATCTTTTGGAGACGGCCGACCGCGAGGCGGCTGAGCTGAAGGGAGACACCCTTTCGGCGATCCGCGAGCAGGAGAATCTGGATCGGGAATTCGAGGCGGAGGAGAATCAGCGGAAATTTGAAAACGATTTGGCCCTGAAGGAATGGGAATGGAAGAAAAGCGAAGCCGCTTCGGCCGAAAAAGAAAAGAACCCCACCAAGCAGGAGGAGGGGCTGGTTCCGAAAATCGAGCCTTACGCTTATCTGGAGGCGATTGTGGAGAAAAACACCGTTTACTATCCTCAGAAGGGCTATAAAACCCTGGATCGCCGCGGAATTTTGCAGGCCATCAACGATATTGTGCGGGATACCAACGTTTCCCGCAGCTATCGGTACGAATTGTATTTGTATGCCAAGAGTATGGGATATCTGAATATCGAATGATTTTTTCGGCTCTGCAAGACGGTATTGCCATTTGAAAGAAAAAATGATATAATACTGTCATTAAATAAGGGAGGTCGCCTTGTGGGGAGCTTCAAAAGAGGAATCGAAACGGAATACGTCGGTGCTGCCAAAAATGCGGGCATAGAAAAAATGCCCGCCACCGGCTACGTGGTTTTGCCCTTTGATAGGCCCAATGGGCAGGAGTCGTTATGCGTGGCGGCGGGAAGCCGCGTCAAAAAAGGCGAATTGCTGGTGCGGGGTGATCTTTTGCACGAGCCCGTTTTTTCATCGGTATCGGGAAGCGTGGTTTCCGTGGGAGAGGTGATGACCCTGCGCGGTAAGGCGCAGGCTGTGACGGTGGAAAACGATTTCAAGGAGGAATGGCACCCCTCGGTACAGCCCTTTTCCAAGCCCTTGCTTCGGGCCGCTCCCGAGGAGATTCGGGAATTTTTGAAGAATAAGGGAATCGAAAATTTGGACGGTGAGGGGCTTTCTCTGGAACGAAAGCTTTCCTTGGCCGCGGGCAAGGCAAAAGAAGTCATCGTGAACTGCCTGGAATGCGAGCCGTACCTTCACGGGGTTCACAGCCTTCTGATCCATGAAGCCGCTGCCGTGGCGGGCGGCGCCCGTATTCTGGCGGCGGCCCTGGGCGTCAAGAGGATCTCATTTGTGATGGATCTGAAGCGGAGAGACGAGGCGGTTTCCCTTCGGAATCAGCTGAAAGGGAAAAACCTTTCGGCGCGCTTCCGATTTCTTTCGGCCAAATACCCTCAGCAGGAGGAGCGGCAGATGATCCTGGCGGTCAAGCATCGGGAGATTCCCTTATCGGTTGCTCCCGAGCGCTTGGGAATTGCATCGTTTGGGGTCCATACGGTGTATGCGGTGTATCAGGCCTTTGTGACGGGGATGCCGCAGGTGGAGCGTGTGGTGACGGTAGAGGGAGACTGTGTTTTGCAGCCCTCCAATCTGAGGGTTCCCTTGGGAGCGCCTCTTTCGGAGCTGATCTCCCGTTGCGGCGGATTTTCCACCTCTCCGGGAAGAGTGCTCATCGGCGGGCCCTTTTCGGGAAAAGAAGAAAAGAATTTGCAAATTCCCGTAACGGGAGAGATCAAGGCGATTCTTGCCTTTGCCGAGAAGGAAACGGAGACGGCGGCAAGCTGTGTTCGTTGCGGGCGCTGTGCCTTGGTTTGCCCCCAAAGGCTGACCCCCACCTCTCTGGCCCGTCTGTACCGCAAAAACAAGATCGGAGGGCGGGATCGGAGATTTCTTTCGGATTGCAGAGAATGCGGATGCTGCTCTGCGGTCTGCCCGGTGAAGATCCCGCTTTTAAAGAGGATCCGCGCGGGCAAGGAAGCATTTTCGGAAAAGAAATATGAATCGGAAAGAGAGAAGCGTAATGGAAACCCGACTTAGGACAGCACCGGAGCCCTTGGCGGAGCAAGAGGTTTGCTCCTGGATGAAGGACGCCTTGATCGCGACGGTGCCCGCTTTTTTGTGGGCGAGCTATTTATTCGGTTTGAGGGTGCTCGTGCTTTTGGCGGTCTCTGTTTTTTCGGCACTGTTTTTGGATGCTCTGATGGGGCGGCTCCTTCGACGGCAGACGGCCGCATCGCTTTCCGCGGCGGCGGTAACGGGCGCGATTTTTACGCTGCTTCTTCCCGTTACGTTCCCTTTGTATCTGGTGCCCCTTGGAATTTTTGTGGCCATTGTGCCCATCAAGCATTTGTTCGGCGGTTTGGGAAGAAATATTCTCAATCCCGCGCTTTCTGCCTGGGCGGTGCTGTATGTGCTCTATCCCGAGCATTTGAATGCCTTCACCCGTCCGCATTACAATCCGGGTGTGTTTCGCATTTGGTTTTCCTCGGAGGAATTGGAGGGCTATCGGGAGCTGTCTCCCTTGGAGGCCTTGGAGAGCGGGGGAGAGCCCTTGGGACTTGTTGCCCTTCTGAAGGGGGATTTTGCGGGAGCCGTTGGAGAATGCGCGGGGCTTTTGCTTCTGGTGGGGGGACTGTATCTTTTGGTAAAATCGGTGATCTCCTGCCACGTTCCGTTCTGGTATCTGATGACGACGGGGCTCGGGCTGTATCTGTTTTGTCCCGATCCCGAAGCGGGGCGCTTCCTTTTTATGCTGAACGGAATGCTGACGGGCAATTTGATTCTTGGTGCCTTTTTTATGGCAACGGACTGTGTGACCTCACCCTTGACGGTGCGGGGCAGAGCCTTTTTCGGGATCTTGCTGGGGGTATTAACGGTAGCTCTTCGCCTGCGGGGGGCCTCTCACGCGGCGGTTCCTCTGGCGATCCTGTTCGGGAATCTGACGGTGCGGCTGATCGACCGCATTTTGACGCCTACACCCTTCGGACGCAAAAAGATTTCGCTTTTGTGGATCGCGCTTCAAAAAAGGATCGGCGAGTGGCGGGTCACAAGAAAAAAACAGCCGTAACGGCAAGTGAAAACGGAAAACCGACCGATGCTTCGATGAGGCATGGGTCGGTTTTTTTGAGAATTTTCTTATTTAAAGAGATTTTTCAATTTGTCGGCAAAGGATTTTTTGCGATCCATATTGACGTTGTTGCAGCTGTCGTCAAACTGACGGAGCAGATCACGCTGAGTGGAGGAGAGGTTTTTCGGAACCTCCACCTGAACGGTGAAATACAGATTGCCCCGACGGTTGGTGCGGATCACGGTGATGCCGCGACCCTTGAGGGTAAACTGCGTTCCGGTTTGGGTTCCCTCGGGAATGCGGAAGCTTTCCTTTCCCTCCAGCGTGGGGATCTGAATCTCCCCGCCCAAGGCCGCTTCCGCAAAGGAAATGGGTACCTCGCAGAAAATGTCGTAGCCGCGACGCTGGAAAACGGGATGGGGACGAATGTTGATCTCCACCACCAGATCACCGTTTTCACCGCCTCCTCTGCCTGCATTTCCCTGCCCGCGCAGAAGAATGCGCTCACCCTCGTTGATGCCTGCGGGAATGGTAGCGTCAAACTTTTTGCTTTTCCGCTCCACGCCCTGCCCGCGGCAGTTTTTACAGGGGGTTTTGATGATCTTTCCGCTTCCGCCGCAAACGTCGCAGGGGCGGGTGCTTTGCATCATCCCCAGCATAGTCCTTTGCTGAAAACGGATCTGACCGCTGCCTCCGCAACGAGAGCAGGTTTCTGCCTTGGTGCCGGGCTCGGCTCCCGATCCGGAGCAGGCGGAGCAGGTTTCCGTTCTCGGAAACTGAATGGTCTTCTGACAGCCAAAGGCCGCTTCTTCAAAGGATATGACGATTCGGGTGAGAATATCGTCTCCCCGAATGGCACTGCTTCGCCTCGTGGAGGTGGTGCCGCCGAAAAAGGAGGAGAAAATATCTCCCATATCAAAATCCATTCCGCCAAAGCCGCCGAAGCCGCCAAAACCGCTGTTCTGACCTGCTCCGTAGTTGGGATCGACGCCGGCGTGGCCGAATTGGTCATAGCGCATCTTTTTATCGGAATCGGACAAAACGGAATAGGCCTCGTTGACCTCTTTGAATTTGACCTCGGCCTCCTGATCGCCCGGATTCATATCCGGATGATATTTTTTGGCCAGCTTGCGGTAGGCTTTTTTGATCTCGTCATCCCCCGCGCCCTTGGAAAGGCCCAGTACCTCGTAATAATCGCGCTTGTCTGCCATGAATATGTTCCTTATCGTTCAATGTGATTCCCCCAAGCCGCACGGCGGCTTGGGGGAGAGGGGTTTATTTTTTATCGTCGGAGGAATCGGTGAAGTCGGCGTTGTAATAGCCGTTACCGTCCTGGCCGGCATCGCCCGTATTACCTGCGGCGTTGGGGTCAAAGCCCTCTGCGCCCTGCGCACCGCTGGCCTGATACAGCTTCTCGCTGATCTTGTAAAGAGCCTGGGTGAGGCTTTCGGTATCTGCCTTGATCTTGGCGTAATCCTCGCCCTTGAGGCTTTCCTTCAAAACCTCCACGGCCGAGAGAATGGGAGCCTTATCCTCCTCGGAAAGCTTATCTCCCGCATCGGCAAGGGTCTTCTCGCACTGGAATACCAGGTTTTCCGCATTGTTCTTGGTTTCCACGTTTTCCTTCAGGATCTTATCCTCAGCGGCATGCATTTCCGCTTCCTTCACGGCCTTTTCAATGTCCTCCTTGCTCATATTGGTGGAGGAGGTGATGGTGATGTGCTGCTCCTTGCCCGTGCCCTTATCGCAAGCGGTTACGTTCACGATACCGTTGGCATCAATGTCGAAGGTGACCTCGATCTGAGGAATGCCGCGCATGGCGGGAGGAATTCCGTCCAAGGTGAAGCGGCCCAGGGTCTTATTGTCGCGAGCCATTTCTCTTTCGCCCTGCAGAACGTGGATCTCCACGGAGGTCTGATTGTTGGCGGCGGTGGAATAGATCTGGCTCTTTTTCACGGGGATGGTGGTGTTGCGCTCAATGAGCTTGTTGAAAACACCGCCGAGGGTTTCGATACCCAAGGAGAGGGGGGTTACGTCCAGAAGGAGAACGTCCTTCACGTCACCGCCCAAAACACCGCCCTGAATGGCCGCACCGATGGCAACGCATTCATCGGGGTTGATGCCCTTGAAGGGCTCCTTGCCGGTGAAGTTCTTTACGGCGTCCTGAACGGCGGGAATACGGGTGGAGCCGCCTACCAGGAGAACCTTGGAAATGTCGGAGGGCTTCAGACCCGCATCGGACAGCGCCTGACGGGTGGGACCCATGGTCTTTTCCACCAGATCGGCGGTCAATTCGTTGAACTTGGCACGGGTGAGGGTGGCGTCAAAGTTTTTGGCACCGTTTGCATCTGCATAGATGAAGGGAAGGGTGATGTTGGTGGACTGCATACCCGAAAGCTCGATCTTGGCCTTTTCGGCAGCCTCCTTCAATCTCTGCTGAGCGGTTTTATCCTGTCTTAAATCAATGCCGTGCTCGCGCTGGAAGAGGGATGCCATCCAGTCGATGATCTTATCGTCGAAATCATCGCCGCCCAGCTTGTTGTTACCTGCGGTTGCCAATACCTCGAAGACACCGTCGGAAATTTCCAGAACGGATACGTCGAAGGTGCCGCCGCCCAGGTCGTAGATCATAATCTTCTGCTCCAATTCCTTGTCGATGCCGTAGGCAAGAGCAGCAGCGGTGGGCTCGTTGATGATTCTCTTGACCTCAAGGCCTGCGATCTTGCCGGCGTCCTTGGTGGCCTGGCGCTGAGAATCGGAAAAGTAAGCGGGAACGGTGATGACCGCCTCGGTTACGGGGCAGCCCAGATAGTTTTCCGCATCGGTCTTCAATTTCTGAAGGATCATAGCGGAAATTTCCTGTGGTGTATAGCCCTTGCCGTCGATCTCTACCTTACGGGCGGTGCCCATATCGCGCTTGATGGAGGCGACGGTGCGATCGGGGTTGATGATCGCCTGTCTTTTTGCGATCTGACCCACCATTCTTTCGCCTGTTTTTGAAAATGCTACAACGGAAGGAGTGGTTCTGGCTCCTTCGGGATTGGGGATGACAACCGGCTCGCCGCCTTCAAATACGGCAACGCAGGAGTTTGTGGTTCCCAAATCGATACCAATAATTTTTCCCATTGTGATATCCTCCTTTAAAGGTAATGAATTTCTTTCTTGAATCGGTTTTTTATTCGGATCGGCCTTCAGCCGGAGACCTTGACCATTGCGTGGCGGATGACCTTATCTCCCACGGCGTAGCCGTTTTGCAGGACTTCGGTCACGGTGTTTTCGGGGACACCCTCCTTTTCCTCGCGGAAGACCGCCTCGTGAAACATCGGATCGAAGGGATCGCCCGTCTCGGCGATCTTGCGAACCTCCATAGAGGAAAGGATCTCGAAAAATTGGTGGACGATCATATCCACGCCCTTTTTGTATTCCTCACCGTCGGAAAACATCTGTGCACGCTCGAAATTATCGAAAACGGGAAGGAGCTTTTTGATCACGTCGCTCTTGGAGGCAAAATACAGCTCCTCCTTCTCCCGCACGGTGCGCTTTTTGAAATTGTCGTATTCGGCGAGGGTGCGAAGGTAGCGATCCTCCGTTTCCGCCAAGGCCTTTTTCAATTCGGCCAATTCCTTTTCTGCCTTGGCCAACAAAATTGCCTCGGCACGCTCGTTTTCGCTTTGCTCCTCGGAAGGGATCTTTTCGTCGGAAACGCTCATTTCGGCGTTTACTTCCTCTTCCTTGAGGGTTTCTTCTGCTTTTTCCTTGCTTTTTGCCATATCATTTTTCCTTTGTTTCAATCAGAGGTAATTGCGGTTCAAACCGATGGGTGGAATGGATCTTCTTTGCCAGATACTGCAGCCTTGCCACGGCCATGCCGTAATTCATTCGCTTCGGGCCGATGATGCACACCGATCCCTTCAGCCCCATTCCCAAAAGGAAGGGACAGATCACGAAGCTTGCACTGTCAAGACCGCTCTCTCCCGAGGCGATGCGTACCCGAAGAGAGGTGGAAAATTCCTGGCGGAAGCGGTCGATGAGAGCCTCCTCGTTTTCCAATTCCCGAAAGATCTCCACGGCGGTCGCAGGGTCGGAAAATTCGGGGTGGGTCAGAAGATTGGACAGCCCCTTGACGGTCACGCTGTCCCGCCCGAACTGCGCGATGACGCTGTAAATGATTCGGATCAGGGGGGCGATCAAGCTACGGTATTCGCCCAGGTCCTTTTCCATGGCAACCATTCGCTCCAGCGTGATGCCGCCCAATTCCTTCTTGGCCAAATGGTCGTTGAGAACCCCCACGATAAAGCGGACGCTTTCGGGGGAAAGGGGAATGTTGACGTGCAGCTGCTTGGGAATGGCCTTTCCGGAGGAGGTGATCATTACCAGAAGAAAGGTGCTGTTGCCTACGTATACGCCGTCGAAGCGCTCAATGGTGCCACAGCTTTCCTGCGTAAAGACCGCCACGGCGTAGCCCGTCATCTTGGCCAAAAGGCTTGCCATATCGGAAACGATCTGTTCACCGGTTTTGACCTTGTCCGCCAAAAGGGAGTTGAGAAGCACCGTTTCCTCAAAGGAGAGGCGGTAATCCTCCATCAGGGAATCCACGTACAGACGGTAGCCCCGCGCGGTGGGGATGCGGCCCGCCGAGGTGTGGGGGTGCTCCAAAAGGCCGAGCTTTTCCAGATCGTTCATCTCGTTGCGGATGGTGGCCGAGGAGCAGGGAGTGCGAAGCCTCGACATCAAGATCTTGGAGCCCACGGGCTCACCCGTGGTAATGAAAAGGTTGATCACTTCCTTGAGGATCTCTTTTTTGCGGGAGCTCAAATCCATTTTCTTCACCACCTCACATTTAGCACTCTTAACGGGTGAGTGCTAACCCCTTGCTCATACTTTATCACGAATGGAAGAGATTGTCAAGCCCCTCACAAAAAGTTAACAAATCTTTCTTTGGTTATGATTCCCTTTTTCTTCCTTTTTATCACGAAACGGGGCCGTTTTTTTCTTTTTTTCGGATGATGCGGGTATAATAGAAATCGGGAGGAAGAAAATGAAGAAATGCATTGGTATTGTTTTGATCGCGGGAATCCTTTTTTTCTGTGGAATTTTCCCGCAGGCTGCTTCTTCGGGGGGGTGTGAAGAATGTGCGGCCTTGGAGGCGGCGGGCTTTCCCGCGGGCTATCGGGAGGCTCTGTGCGCCGTTCAAAAGAAGCATCCCGAGTGGCGTTTCGTACCTCTTTCGGTGACGGCGCTTTCGGACGTGCGGGGAGAAAATTACAGCTTCGGGTACGTTTTGGATCAGGAATTGCGCACGCCTTCGCGAAATCTGGTTCCCTCGGGGGAGGTGTACCGCCCGTACCGGGCGGAGGGAGGTGAATGCTGCGACAGCGGTTATTTTCCCGCCTCCCGCGAGGCGGTGGCGTATTTTGTGGATCCGCGGCCGCATCTTTCCGAAAAGGGAATCTTTCAGTTTTTGGATCTTTCGAATTGTGCGGACGTTTCGGTGCGGGACGTGGAACGGGCATTGGAGAACACGGATTATTCCCGGAAAGAAACGGCCGAAGCAATCCTTTCCTTGGGGAAGAAGCACGGGATCAATCCCTTGGGAATCGCGGTGCGACTGCGAAGGGAGCAGGGAAGGGAGGGAAACTGTCTTCTTTGGGGGAAGAGCGGAACGGTTTTGTGGAATTGGTATCAAAACGGAACCCAAACGGAGGCAGGCCGACAGATTCTGGCTCCCGCCGAAGGGCATTCGGAAAAGGAGCTGCTTTCCCTTGACGGCTTTTTCAATCCCTTGAACGTTGCCGCCTCGGGGACGGGCGCCTTCCGCATCTATGAAGCGGGGGCAAGATATGCCGCGGCCCGGGGATGGGATTCCTTTGACAAGGGCCTTGAGGGCGGCATCCGAAAAATAGCGGAGGAATACGTTCTCCGTTTTCAGAATACCCCGTATTTACAAAAATGGAACGTGGATATCCGCTCCTGCGGGGAAAGCGGAGCCTCCCGAAATTTTTGGGGGCAATATATGCAGAACGTCGGCGGAGCGAAACGGGAGGGAGAAATGCTGTACGATTGCTACCTCCAAACGGGCTTGCTTTCCTGCCCTTTGGTGTTTTGTATTCCCGTTTATGACGCAATGCCCCCCTTCCCGTCCCCGGATCCCGCCGAAGGGAAATGTCCTCTTTTTTCGGCCGAGGAAAGGACTCTCTGCCAAAGGGGGAGCCTTGTGACGGAGGATCACGAAGAAAATATGAGTGAAAAATCCGTTGATGCGGCACAGGCCCCCGAGAGACAAATCGGAGCGAAGGAGAATCCCGCTCAAAGAGAACGGGAGAAAAGGAGCGTGCCTCTTGTCTTGGCGCTGGGGGGTCTTTTTCTCTTGGCAAAGGGCTTCTTGCTTTGTAAAAAGCCCCGTTTTCTCGAAAAAAAGAGAAAAATTTTGCAAAAAAAGGTAGAAAAAAATCAAAAAAAGTCTCCCAAAATTTTGATTTTTGTGCTATAATAAGGGTAGAAATCTTGATGACACGATCGTTTACTTTAGAGAAAGAGAGCAAAGATATGTTCCGAGTGGGAGAGATTCTCCGATACGGGCAGGCAGGCGTTTGCCGCGTGGAGGAGATAAAGATGATGGATGCCGGGGGCGGAGAGCAGGAGTATTTCGTGTTGAAGCCGCTGTTTAAAAACGGCGCGATGCTGTTTGTGCCAAGCTCAAACGAGGGCCTTGTGGGCCGTATGTGTCCCTTGCTGACACCCGAAGAGATTGAAGCGATCCAAGCGGAGATCTCCCGAAGACCAGCGGAATGGATTCGGGATTTTCGCCGCCGCAGCGAAGCCTTCAAGAAGGCGCTTGCCTCGTCGGATCGGCGGGATGCGCTGTTTTTGATGAAGTGTATCTATGCTCACAAGAGAAAGCTGCGTGCCGAGGGAAAGGGAATTCACACCACCGACGATTATTTCCTCAAGGATGCGGAGCAGCTGATCTTCAGCGAATTTTCCATGGTACTGGAAAAAAGCGTCTCTTTGGTGGAAAAGGAGATCCGATCTCTTTTGGGGGAAGAAAGCTCCCTCTGATCGATGAACCGAAAGAAAGAACCCCTGCTTTTGCAAAAAGCAGGGGTTTTTTGGTGCGTTGGTTTCTTTGCGGTGAAAAGTCTCAGAGGGGAGGAAGCATCAAGGGCTGGAGCTGGTCTCCCTCCATTGCCAAACGAAGGGCGGCAGAAACGAGGGAAAAATCGCTTTGAAGGGAGGCGGGCTTTTCCGCCGAATCGTCCTGACGGAAGGGAACGAAATAATAGCCCTTTTTGTCCATCAGCGTGCCGATGCTGTGGGCGGAGCCCGAGAGGGCATCGTTGGTGGAAAGAGCGATCAGAACGCCGCGGCCCGTTCTGCGGTGGGACTTGACGGCCATGGTAACGGCGGTATCGGTGATGCCGCAGGCAAGCTTGGAAAGGGTGTTGCCCGTGCAAGGGCAGACTACCAGAAAATCCAGCATTTTTTTGGGTCCCAGGGGCTCGGCCCCTACGATGCTGTCGATGGGCTCTCTTTTGCAGATCTCAAGAACGTGCCGCCGCACCTCCTCCTTGGAATGAAAGCGGGTATCGGTTCCCGCCACTCGCTCGGAGAGGATGGGGAGAATTTCGTAATGGGGTTGTAATTCCTTCATTACGGCAAAGGCCTTGTCTAAGGTGCAGAAGGAGCCGGTTAAGGCAAAGCCGATGACTTTTTTCAATGGGTTCACTCACTTTCTTCGGAGTCTCGGCAAGGCTCCGTCAGAATTCGGTACAGCGCCTCCGCCTCGGAGGCGGGGGCGTATTGCCCCGGTAATCCGTGAAGGACGTGAAAATCAATGCCGAGATCTTGCATTTTTTCGGTGGAAAGCCCCGAAAGTCCCGAAGCAATTTGAAAAAATGAGCTTCCGCTCCGAAGAAGGCGGAGAATCGGATCGGGAAAGATCGGGTCGGGCACGGTGTTCAGGACGGCGTCGAACATAGCGGCCTTGGCATTCCACTCGGGATAGAGATTGAAGCCGTCCTCGGAGGCTCTTTTCATGGATCCTTCCCGAGAATGGATCCAAACCTCGCTTCCGCACAGCCAAAAGAGCCGCGCCAAGGCGGAGCCGCAATGGCCGTAGCCGCAAATAAGAATGCACAGATCCGACAGCAATCCGTCGGTTTTTTCGATGACCTGTGCCAGGGTGCCCTCGGCTGTGGCCAAGGCGTTGCGAAGGCGGTAGGAGGGATCCTTCAGAACGGGGACGAGAAAAAGACTTTTTTCTTTGGCGAGGGAATCCATTGCCTTCGTGGGATTTCCCAGAAGCACGGTGCTTTGCGGCTGCATTTTGTTCATCAGAGACAGTGTCTTTTCCTCTGTGAAGGAAAAGGGGAGGATCACCGTGCAGGGTTCGGATTCCTCCAAGCGTCCTTTCAAGATGGGATATCCCTCCCGAATCAGTCTTTCTTCCAAAAGCTCGTAGCGGCGGTCGCGGCCGAAAATACAAATGGGATTCATATGATTTCTCCTGACGTATACCTGTTTTCCACACTGTATTCTATGACAAAGCCGATATTTTGCCACGGGGCGCTGAAAAAAATCTCCCTCGGGGCGAGCCGAGGGAGAAGCTTATTTTTCAATGCCGAAATCCTGAAGGGTCAGGGAGGAAAGATCGCTCTCCTCCTCTTCGTCTTCCGCCGAGGGTTCCTCTTCAACGTTTTTTTCGGGGGGATCGGAGGGAGGGGGAACGGGCCCCGCCAAGCTTCGCAGGATCAGAGAAAGCAGATAGAAAATCTGATAGAGAAAAACGGAAATGGTAAAAAAGCGATAGTGAAAGCCCGAATGGCCGATGGGAATGATCTGATAAAAATAGTAGGGGGAAAGCTTTTGATCCAAAAGAGCCGAGAGGATCAGAAGAAGAATTTCCAAAAGCCCGTAGCCTGCGTAAAAATGCAGGGCAAAGGGGCGAATCTCCCGCAAAAAGAAAGAGGCCATGGCAAAAAAGGCACAGAGGAGAATGAAAAAATGAGAGATCAAAACGGAGGTATGTACCGTTTCCTCCCCCAGCACGGCGAAAAACTGCAAAAGGGCGTAAAGGGCAAAGGGGAGAGAGCCCAGCGCCGTTCCCAAAAGCTGAAGGGCCTTCCCGGGACGGGCAAGATACAGAGCGGAGGCGATCACGGAAAAGAAGGGGACCGCCATCCAGACCGTGTCGGAAAAGGCGGTGAAAAAGCCCTTTTGGGTGGACACGGGAATTTCAAAATAAAAGCGCATTCCGATATCGGAAAACCAGCCCCAGGCAAAAAAGGTGAAAAACAGCATGGCCGCGGAGGCCAGCAGGGAAAGAACGGTAAAAAGGGTGTAACGCTTGGAATTCATACGGCATTCACTTCCTCGTTTCTTTTAAATCCAATCCATTATAAAGAAAAAAACCTTCTCCGTCAAGGGATTGTCATGGCGTGGCAGTGGGGTTTTGTAGTAAAATCTCCAAAAAAAGGAGAAAGAATTGTGAAAAAAACAAAACTGACGGAAGAAAAGGCAAAAATCCTTCTGCGGCGCTACTTTGAAAGCCGCAAGGTGGAGAAAAGAGATTCGCAGGGGAATCCCATTGTGAACAAAATGGGGGAGACCGTCCTTGAGGCCCGACCCGCTACGGTAACGGGAATGGTTCTGGCACTGGGGCTTTGCGGTCGGGAGGAATTGGAGGCGATCACAGACAAAAAAACAAAAGCACTCATTGACCGAGCGCTTTTGAAGATCGAGGAGGAGGCGGAGGAAAAGCTTTTTTCCAAGGACTGCTTTAACGGGGCCAAGCTGTTTTTGTCGGTCAATTTTCCCCGTTGGAGCGGGGAGAGCGTTGCGGAAACGGGCACCGCTTCCTTGGGGGTCTGCTCCGTTTGGGCGGAATGAATCATTCCACCACCACGATCAAGCACCCGCTGTGAACCGTGATGCGGGTGTTTTCGCGGGCCTCGTTGCTGACCCCCAAGGGAAAATCGGGGGTAACGCGGGCACGGTTTACATTGTATTTGGCACCGCTGACGGAAACCTCGGCTTCGCCGCCTGCGGCAAACAAAGAAAAATATCCATCGGATGCCGCGAGGGTCAGGGTTCCCGCTTCCAGCAGAAGAACCCGACAGTAGGGGTCCACGATCTCCCCCTCGGCCCCGTGGCTTTTTAAAAAGAACAGGGTTTGCAAATTGGCAAGGGAATGGGAAAATCTCTTCCCCCCCAGAGCACCGTACAGCCGAAAGCGGCGATAGCCCAAAAAAAGGCCGTGGCGGCAAGCGGCGATCATATCGGTATCGTCCTTTTCGCAGGGGAGAGACAAAACGGGAAGCGAGGTGGGCAGATACCCGAGAGAATCCCCGTCGCCGATGAAAAGATCGGCCGTTTTTCCCGCACGGCTCAGATATTCAAGCCCCCCGTCGGCGGCCAGGATCAGATCCGACTCTTTTTTTTCGGGTAAAAGGGCAGGATCGATGCGCCCGGCACCCACAACGTGGCAAACACCCTTCATTTCCGTTCCCCTTCCGCTTGAATGAGGGGGATGCGGGAGACAAAGGCGGCCGCCAGCGCGGTCAGAATCATTTCGGGAAGCATATAAAGGCCGTTATAGATCAAGGAGTACAAAAGGGAAAGAAGAGCGCCCGAGCAATGCTCCATAATCCAGGCGGAAAAGGGAAAGGCGGCGGCAGCGCTTTCCGTGAAAAACCAGCTTGCCCATTCTCCGTAAAAAACGGCACCCGAAAGCACGTGGAAGGCATAGGTCAAGCTGAGGGCAAAAAGGCTCCCCTGAACCAGCGCCTTCTTTTTGGGGAAAAGGCGGCGGAACACGCCTCCCAGCCCCGCGACACCGAAGGCACAAATATAATCCAAAAACAAAATGATCAGCGCGATGCCCGCCCCTCCCATATAGGAATCCGAGGAGGGCAAAAAGAGAGCGGAGACCGTTTTAAAGCCCACGGCCATTTGCAAAACGGCAAAAATAAGACCGCTTCCCAGACCCCATTTCAGCCCGTAAAGGTAGGAAATGACGATCAAGGGCAAAAGACCCGCGGGGGTGATGGTACCGCCGAAGGGCAGGTTTAAAAAGGGAATGAATTCCGCCACAAAGGTCAGCGCGGTGCCCAAGGCAATGAGCATGGCGGAGGTGACCAGCTTTTTGGTTTTGCTTTGCTTCATAAAAGGCTCCCAAATAAAAAATTCACACAGGACGGAGGGCCTGCGTGAATGTATCTTCGTCAACAAAAACTCCCTACGCCGGTATTATCCATCTCAGGTAAAAGGGTTCGCATTCTGATGCGTCTCAGCCGAAGCACCCCTGTTTTTTTCCGCTTGTGCGTGGGACTTATTATACGTTTTTTTTTGCAATTTGTCAAGAGAGAATCATATGAATACCGTTGAACGTTTTTTATCCAGTCTGCACCCTTTTCCGCCCCAGGAGAAATTTTTTTTGGCAAAAGCGCGGCGCATTGCCTACGGCGGTGCGAGAGGGGGCGGCAAGAGCTTTGCCATGCGGGCCAAATTGGTGCTGCTTGCTTTGCGCTACCCCGGGATCCAGATCCTTCTGTTGCGCCGCACCTTTCCCGAATTGCGGGAGAATCATATCAATCCTCTTCAGCGCTGGCTGTACGGCTTTGCCCGCTATAAGGATTCCACCAAGGAGTTTTTGTTCCCCTCGGGATCCCGCATCAAATTGGGGTATCTCAGCGAGGAGGGTGATACTCTGCAGTATCAAGGGCAGGCCTACGAGGTCATCGGAATGGAGGAGGCCACCCAATTTTCCGAAAGCCAATACTATGCCATGACGGAATGCTGCCGTCTGGCAGGACAGCTGAAGGAAAAATTCACCCCGCGGATGTATTTTACCTGCAATCCCGGCGGGGTGGGACACGCTTGGGTGAAAAGGCTGTTTATCGACCGCCGCTATCGGGAGGGAGAGCGGGAGGAGGATTACGTGTTCATTCCCTCCACGGTGTACGACAACCGCTATCTGATCAGCGAAAATCCCGAATACGTCCGCAATCTGGAAAGCCTTCCTCCCTTGCGGCGCAGGGCGATGCTGGAGGGGGATTGGGATGCCTACGAGGGACAGTATTTTACGGAATTTGACCGAAAGCGCCACGAGATCGAGCCCTTTGCCATCCCCGAGGATTGGCACCGCTTTGCGGCGCTGGATTACGGCCTTGATATGACGGCTTGCCTTTGGTTTGCCTATCCCCCCGACCGAAGAAGAATCGTGGTATATCGGGAATTGTATTGCCCCGATCTGGTTCTGTCTCAGGCGGCGGAAAAAATTTTGGAGGCCAACCAATCGGATCCCGTTCGCTATATTGCCGCCTCCCCCGATCTGGCGGGGCGCAGGCAGGAGGGCGGCAAGAGCGGCTTTGATATTTTATCGGCGGCGGGGATGAAAAATCTGATCCCTGCGGAAAACGCCAGAATACCCGGTTGGCGAAGGGTGCGGGAATTTTTGCGCGCCTCGGGGGAGGAGGGGGCCTATTTGGGCTTGTTTTCTTCCTGCCGAAATCTGATCCGCACCCTGCCGCAGCTCCGCTTCGATCCCGTGAAAACCGAGGATGCCGCGCTGACGCCCCACGAATTCACTCACGCCCCCGACGCCTTGCGCTACGGCCTCTCCTCTCTGCCCTTTTTACCGGGAGAGCCTCTGCGGGAAAAGAAGGTGCGAAAGAGCATTCGGGATGAATTTTTCGGAAAGCGGGAAGGCGCGGGGGAATATTTCGATTTTTTGAAAAAATGATTGACTTGGGCTTTTTTTCTGTGGTAAACTGAAAAAAAGGAGCGGGTTATGCTAAAGGAATTTTTTGAAAACGAAGGAATTTTCTGCTACCGTGAGCTTTCCGTTTCGGATCTTACGGTGAACGATGAGGCAAAATTTCAAAGAATAGAGGAAAAAATGGGGAGGATCGAATCGGCGGTGATCTTTTTGATCCCCTATTTTGTGGGGCAGAAAACCACCAATCTCTCCGTATATGCCCAGGTGAAGGATTACCATCGCTACGTGCGGGAATTGGAGGATAGGTTTTCCCGCTACTGCAAGGAAAAAAAGGAGGAGCTCTCCTTTCACATCCTCGCCGATACCTCTCCCTTGGATGAAAGAAGGGCGGCGCTTTCCGCAGGGCTCGGGGTGATGGGGAAAAACGGATTGATCCAGAACGAGCGCTACGGATCGCTGTTTTTTATCGGGGAAATGCTTCTCTCTCGCGCCTTTTCTCCCGAAAAAGCCCTTCCCCCTCGGGAATGCTGCGGCTGCGGCGCCTGCCTTGCGGCCTGCCCCACGGGAGCGGTGGAGGATCCGCAAAGAAGACTCTGTCTTTCCATGATTTCTCAAAAAAAGGTCTTGACCCCCGAGGAAGAGGCGCTTTTTTCCCGCGCCGATTGCAAATGGGGCTGTGATCTGTGTCAGAACGCCTGCCCTGCAAATCTCGGTGCGGAAATGAACCCGATCCCGTTTTTTTGGGAGGACAGGGTGGATTTTCTCTCGGAGGAAGTGATCTCTTCTCCCAAGGAGGAGTTTCAAAAGCGGGCGTTTTCCTGGAGAGGGAGAAGCGTTTTAAGAAGAAATCTGAAGAAATAACGAGGGTAAGCCTTTACGAAAAAATGATCCCATCCGTTGGATGGGATCATTTGTCTTTTTTCGGATTTATTCGCAGCAGGGATCTTCTTTTTTGGGTTCCTCTTTTTTGTCGGCTTCGGGGGTATTGTCTCCGAGACCCGTGGTTTCGGCAAAGAGAACGTTGGAGCGGGTCATATTCACCGCATCCGTGGGGATGATGATCTTGGAGGCGGTTCCGCCGGACATTTGCACCAGGGCCTCGTACTTTTTCAATTCCAGAACCGACAGATCCACGCCCACCGCCTTCAAAGCGGCCAGACCGTCTGCCTCGGCCTGCTTGGCCAAAAGAATGGCGCGGGCTTCACCCTCGGCGCGGGCAATACGGGCGTCTCTCTCGCCCTCTGCGGCCAGGATCAGGGCTTGCTTATCGCCCTCGGCACGGGTGATGACGGCGGCACGGTGCCCCTCGGCCTCCAAAAGGGTCTCGCGGCGGTCGCGCTCGGCTTTCATCTGCTTTTCCATGGCATTCTGGATCTCGGCGGGGGGGATGATGTTTTTCAGCTCCACACGGTTGACCTTGATGCCCCATTGATCGGTGGCATCGTCCAAAATGGCGGTCATTTTTCCGTTGATGGTATCGCGGGAGGTGAGGGTATCGTCCAATTCCAATTCGCCCACGATGTTACGCAGGGTGGTTGCGGTCAGATTGGCCAGGGCGCTGATGGGATTCACGGCGCCGTAGGTGAAGAGCTTGGCATCGAACACCTTAAAATACACCACGGTGTCGATCTGCATGGTAACGTTATCCTTGGTGATCACAGGCTGAGGGGGAGAATCCAGCACTTGCTCCTTCAAGGTCACCTTGTTGGCCACCCGATCAATGACGGGGATCAAAAAGTGCAGACCCGCACTCCAGGTTTTTTGATATTTTCCAAGACGCTCGATCACGTGTTCCGATGCCTGAGGAACCACCTTCAAGCAGATCAGAAGCAGAAGAACGAGAATTCCGATTACGATATAGGGCATAAAATCACCTCACTGTATTTTTTGTTACGATCAGTATATCATATGGAAAAAAAGCTGTCAATTCCATCGGCGGAATTTCAAGAAAAAGGAAGAGGCTTTACTTTTTGGCGGCGGGCAAAAGATTTTTTTCCGCCTGCAGGACGGTGCAAAGGAGGAGATTGCGGATCTTGCGCATGGGGATCTCCCGTGCCACGGAAATGTTCAGATAGCCGCTGTTTTCATCAAAGGAATTCTTATAATCGTTTAAATACTTATCAATGAGATCGCGGGGGAGAAAGCAGCTTTTTACGTCCAAAAAGATGCCGTTGGCGGTCTCTCTCAAAATGATGACGTCCGATTCCTCCGCCACGGAAAAATGAATGCCCGCACTGCTCAGAACCGTGCTTCGAATCAGATCGATGGAGACCTGATTGCCGTTTTTCAAGGGGAAGCCCTCGTTGGCGGCCAAAAGCTTTCCTAAGGTGTGGGGATTTTGCAGGGGAGCGGTGTCCTCATCGGCTAAGTGATCCAGTCGGGGAGATTCCACCCGAAAGGCGGTATTTTTCCCGAACACGGAAAGGCAGCTGTCCAAAACCTCCTCAAAGCTGATGGAATCGCTGATGTTGCCCAGCCAGCACAGCGCCTGCACCAGAAGGTTCAGAACCAGACCCACCACGAAGCCCAGACCCATTCCCTTCAACTCCACCACGCCCAGACTGACGGAGAGTCCGCTGATGCCGGAGATCAGAACGGCGGCGGTGATGATCTGATTGGAGATCTTTTTGTAATTGACCCTTTGCTCCACCAGAAGCTGGATACCGGGAGCGGAGATGATTCCGAATAAAAACAATTCCATTCCGCCGATCACAGCCTTGGGAATGCTCAGAAGAAAGCTTTGCAAAACCCCCACAAAGGAAAAGAGAATGGCAATGAAGGCCGCAATGATATAGGGTGCGGGGGAGAAGGGGTTGATGAGGCTTTGAATGAAGGGATCGGGATCGTTTCGCTTGACGTCGGATTTGTGAATGCTCATAACGGCAATGTTTTCCGCGTAAATGGTGTTGGGAACCGAGCCCATCAGCGCGGCCGCCACGGTCGCCACACCGTGGGAGAACAGACCCGTTTGCAGGGATTTGATGTTTTTTTCGTTGAAAAGCCCCGTTTCACTTTTTTCCTCGTTGGTCATACGGCTGACCACGGTGACGCGGCCGATGTTCTCCGTAAAGACGATGAAGGTTGCGGGGATCACCGCCACCAAAAGGCCGAACAGATTTTCGGGAACGGAAAAAACGGGCATATGAAACCTGGGAACCGTCAGCCAGCGGAAGGCGGAGGGATCCAATTCGGGAAAGCCGTGGAGCAGAATGTGAACCAGATACCCCACGATCATACCTGCAATGATGGCGGCGTTTTTCCAAACGCGGTGGCGGATCAGAGAAAAGAGGACGATGACCACCAGCGTGGTAATGGCAACCAGAGCGGCATCGGAATCCACCATACCCTCGATCACGTCAAAGCCCGAATCCACAATGGCGGTATCCGCAAGCTCCAGACCGATCAGGGAAATGGCGGGACCCACAACGGAGGCGGGCAGGAGAAAGGAGAGGATCTTGTCGATCCCCTTTTTTTGGTACAAAAAGGAGAGAAAGACCAGAATCAGTCCGCTGAATAGATAAGCCCAGCCCACGTATACGTACGCCTGATCAGGCAAAACCTCTTCGGTGGTTTGAATCTGGATCAGATAAATGGTCAGCCCGATGTAGGCAAAGCTCGAGCCCACGTAAACGGGGATCTTGCCGCGGGAAAGAAGCGTGAACAAAAGGGTACCGATTCCGCTGGAAAAGAGGACCAGAGACATATCGATCACGTTTTCCCCGATGGTGTTATTCACCAAAATGGGAACGAGAATGGTGGCGGGCACCATGGCCAAAAAGTGCTCGAAGGCCAGCGCCATCATTCCGCTGCGGGAGAAGACCCAGCTGAGCCTGCGGCAAAAGGTTTCCCAAGGGGATTCCCCCGGCAGAGGCGCATTGCCCGCCGAGGCTTCCCGGGAAGAGAAGAACCGTTTTTTCATTACAATGCGATCCTTTCGTTTTGATCGGTTTCGACTTTATTCGATTATAAAGGAAAGGATTTCGTTTTGTCAATGGTTTGGAGGGGCGCTTTCACTTTTTTTGCTAAATTTTAAGAAAGGGGTTGACAGATTGGGAAAAATCCCTTATCCTTGTAGTGAGGAGAAGAGCTTTTGCGGGGTGCGGAAAATGCATTCCGCTGAAAAAAGATTCCCATCGATGAAAGATCGGATGGGGGCCGAGGTTCGGCCGAAAAAAGAATGAGATCTCGGTTCAACGTGCGCAGATACAGATGGGAATTTTACCGTCTATCTATGCGCATTTTTTATTTTTACTCTAAAAAGCGGAAGGGAGGAAATGATTCCGTGAAGAAAACCGAAAGAAAAACGCATTTTTTATCAGCTCGGGTCATCTCGTCCTCGGGGAGGTATTGCCTGCTGCTGAGCAGTACCTGCGCATAGTCTGCCGACGGGCTATGCGCAACTGCCTTGAAGCTTTCCGATTGATATTTCGAATACAACAAAATAACCGAAAGGAGCGACCCGGCGATATGATGAAAAAGAAATGGAGAGTACTGAGCGGCGCGATGGTTCTTTGCCTTTTGCTTGCGATGCTTTCCGCTTGCCATACGGGCGAAATGCCGCAGACAAGCTTTCCGAAAACAGAGCCCCTTTCTTCCGATGAAGTCCTCACCGATTCTACCGAAGAATCCTTGACCCAGGAAGATGCGAAAACCGAAGAGCCGATCACAGGGGAGCAAGAAACGAAGGAGCCCGAAACAAAGGAGCCCGAAACAAAGGAACCCGAAACGAAGGAACCCGAGACGGAAGAGCCCAAAATCTTGCCTCCGGAGGGCTTTATTGAATATATGGATTGGTGGGGGCCCATCAAGCCGTTTCAGCGATATTACCCCTTTAAAATGTACCGAATTGACTTTTTATCCAGCCACGGGATCTTTTCGATCGAAGAGGTGCATCAAGCTGCCATTCAGGTCGAACAGAGCGTGACAACTGACGAGATTGTACAAATCCCTTCCATTTATTTGATGATCCAAGCGATGGGGATTCCGAAGGAAACGTTCATTCAGGTCAACGAAGCCTACAAAGCAAAGCCCACCTCCGATTATCCCGCATATACGGATGAAGAAATTGAGGGGCTGTATCTCCCTCGGGATCAGATCAAAGAAGCGCTGAAGCTGGATTACGCCTTCTTTTACGAAGGAAATTTATACAATCTTGAGGAATTGTCTTATTTGGAGGATGCAAAATTAAAAGAAATGATCGCCAAAGGCGGTCTCAATGAATTCTTCGAAAAAAACAAGGTATATTCGGATTGGAGACCGCAGTATTGGAGTTTTATGCTGGACCGTATGGCCACCATCCGCCAAGGCGGCACCTCGATCCCCGCAGTCAAGCCCGAGCCGCCGCTTTTGGACGATGAATCCAAAAAGCCGGAGGGTTTTGTGGATGATAAATTCTGGATCGGAGATATCCCTTTCTATCTACATTTTATCCCTCAGGTCTACAACTACAAAATGCTGTATCAATACGGCTTTTATACCGAAGGGGTCGTTGATTTGATGCGCAAGAGGATCGAAAGAAAGGAATGGGTTCCGGTGTTCTATCTTCTCATCAAGGAAATGGAGATCCCCAAGGAAACATTCATTCAGATCAACGAAGCTCATAAGAACGCCTTGAAAACAAAGCCTCAGAATTCGGACGAATACCCCGCCTTTACCGATGAGCAGATCGATCTGCTTTACAGCTGCACCGAGGAGGAGATCCGCCTTGCCTTGAAAACGGAATATACCTTTTTGTATGAGGGGCAATTGCACACCGTCGGTCAGCTTGTAAAGCTGAACAGCGAACGTCCGGATATTTTCAGAGAAATGGTGGAAAAAGGCGGTTTAAGCGAATTTTTGGAGCAAAATCAAAAGTATGCGGACTGGATGCCCAGCGTTTGGGTTCCTTTGCAGAAGCTGGTGGACGAGGTGAAAGGCGGCACCTCGATCCCCGCAGCGGGGCCCGAGCCGCCCGAGCCGCCGCTTTTAAACGATGAATCCAAAAAGCCGGAGGGCTTTGTGGATGATAAATTCTGGAAGAAGTCTGCTTTTGAGCTGTATTTTGTTCCCCAGGCCTATCATGACAAAATGCTGATTCAATACGGCTCTTACTCCGAGACGTTCGTTGATCTGATGCGCAAAAATTGGGCCGAGGAAAGCAGGCAAAAATATGGATATACCGATCAAATTCCGCTGATCTATTATCTGATCCGAGAGATGAAGATTTCCAAGGAAAGCTTCATTCAGATCAACGAAGCCTACAAGGAGGCCTTGAAAACAAAGCCTCAGAATTCGGACGAATACCCCGCCTTTACCGATGAGCAGATCGATCTGCTTTACAGCTGCACCGAGGAGGAGATCCGCCTTGCCTTGAAAACGGATTATGCCTTTATGTACAAGGGAGTCCTGTATAACGTTGCTTTACTCAAAAAGGCCGGAGGAACGGACCCCGTCTTCTTCAGAGAAATGGTGGAAAAAGGCGGTTTGAGCGAATTTTTGGAGCAAAATCAAAAGTATGCGGACTGGATGCCAAGCGTTTGGGTTCCTTTGCAGAAGCTGGTGGACGAGGTGAAAAAAACGCTTCCCTCCGCCTCATAATTTTTCAAAATCGGATTTTCCCCCACAACAAAATGGCAGACCTGCGCTTAGCGCAGGTCTGTTTTTCGGATGAGAAGGCTTTTTCAGCGGCGGGATTCGAGAAGCTTTTTGACCACCTCGTCGCCCACCTGAGAGGTCGTGGCGCTTCCGCCGAGATCGGAGGTGAGGGCGGCCTTTTCCACCAGCATTTCCTCAATGATCTCGATCAAGCGGTCGGAAAGGGCGCGATGGCCGAAGAATTCCAGCATTTGCGCCGCCGACCACACCGTGGCGAGGGGGTTGGCCTTGCCCTGTCCCGCAATGTCGGGAGCGGAGCCGTGAATGGGCTCAAACATAGAGGGGAATTTTCGCTCGGGGTTGATGTTGGCCCCTGCGGCAAGACCCATTCCTCCCGCAATGGCGGCACCCAGATCGGTGAGGATATCGCCGAAGAGGTTGGAGGTCACCACCACCTCAAAGCGGGCGGGATCCTTTACCATAAACATGCTGGCGGCATCCACAAGATACGTATGGGTGGGAACCTCGGGGTATTCCGCCGAAACTTCGCGGAAGATCTGATCCCAAAATACCATGGAATAGTTCAGGGCATTGCCCTTGCTGATGCTGGTCAGGCTCTTCTTTTCTTTTTTTGCCAATTCGAAGGCATAGCGAATGATCCGCTCACAGCCGTAGCGGGAGAAGACGCCGTCCTGAATGACCACCTCGTTGGGCTTATTCTTATAGAGCCAGCTGCCGCTTCCCGCATATTCGCCCTCGCTGTTTTCGCGAACGAAGATCATATCGATCTCCTCCCGCTTTACGCCCTTCAAGGGGCAGGGAGCGCCGTTTAACAGCTTCACGGGGCGAAGGTTCACGTACTGATCGAAGCCCTTGCGGATTCTCAAAAGCAGATCCCAGAGAGAAATGTGATCGGGAACGTCGGGCGCACCCACGGCTCCGAGAAAGATGGCATCGAAATGCGAAAGGGTTTCCATTCCGTCCTCGGGCATCATTTTCCCGGTTTCGTGGTAATAATCACAGCCCCAAGGGAAAAAGGTAAAATCAAAGGCAAAGCCTCCGTCCACCTCGGCGGCGGCCTTCAGCACCTTGACACCCTCTGCAATGACCTCGGGTCCGATTCCGTCTCCGCCGATCACGGCAATTTTGTATGTATTCATTGAAAACACTCCTTTTACTAAGTTTTTCCTTGCAATTTTTATTATAACGCGGTATATTGTATTTGTAAAATACTATTTTTATTGCAATATATAGCTTTAAGCTATGAAAGGAGAAATATGACGCTCACGCAATTGCGCTATTTTTGTACGGTGTGCCACACCGAAAGCGTGACCCTTGCGGCACAGAAATTGAATATTTCCCAGCCCTCCCTCTCAGGGGCTCTTCGGAATCTGGAGCGGGAATTCGGGGTGCAGCTGTTCCGCCGCCGCCATCGCCGCTTGATTCTGACCGAGGAGGGGGTTCGTTTTCTGGAGCTTGCGGAGCACCTTCTCTCCGAAAGCGACCGCGCCTACCGAAAAATGGCGGAGCTGAGTCGGGAGGAGACGCCGCTGAAATTGGGGGTCCCGCCCATGATCGGCTCCTTGGTTTTGCCGCGGCTGTATCGGGCGTTCACCGAATCGCCACCCGCCTTTCTCCCCGAGATTGTGGAGGATGACAAAAGGGGATTGGTATCCCTTTTGGAGGAGGGAAGGATCGATATGGCCTTTTTGCCCCACGATCGGGAATGGGAGGCGCCCTTTCGGAGCATTCTCTTTTCCACTCAGCAAAACGTGTGCTGTGTGGCAAGGGGGCACCCTCTTGCCCGTCGGAAGAATATCGGGATCCACGAGATCGGAGAAGAGGGGCTTGTGATGTTCAAGAACAGCTTTTTTCAGACCGAGCGGATTCTGGAGCGCTTTTCCCGCGAGGGGAAAAAGCCGAACGTTTTGCTGTACACCGCTCAGCTTTCCACGGTGCAGAATATGATCACGGCGGGCGCGGCGGTGGGCTTTGTGTTCGAATTTTTGGCCGCCTCCACTCCCGATGCCGTGGGGATCCCCCTTTTGCCGCCCATGACGACGGATATCAGCTTGGTTTGGAAGCAGGATCGGCCCTTAACGGAGAATATGCGCGATCTGATCCGCTTTGCCAAGGAAAATCGGGATCTGTCCCGTTAGTCTCCCAGGCGGATGTTGATGCCGCCGCGGTCGTTGTCGCTTCGTTCCGTATGCACGGTGATATAGGGAGCGAGCGCCTGCGCCGTTTGGATCAGGGGCATCGACTGAAGATAGACCTCGCCCGGCCCTGTGACGCGGGTATGGAAGAGCCCTTCGCCGCCGAAGAAAATATTGGCCGCACCCTTGACCGTTTCGATCTCCATGGAGCAGGTTTCGCTCATAGCGGCAAGATACCCCGTATCCACCAAAATGCTTTCACCCGCCTGCAGGGTGTACTTTTTGCAGTAGCCGTCGATCTCCAGAAAGACCAGACCGCTTCCGCTGATTTTTTGCATAATAAAGCCTTCACCGCCGAAGAATCCGTGGCGAAGCTTTTTTTGCAGCCAAACGGAAAGCTCAAGCCCTTTTTCCATGGCAAGAAAGGCGCCCTTTTGAACGATGATCCCTCGATTCGGCCGCACCTCAAAGGGAATGATGGAGCCGGGAAAATCGGAGGCGAAGGCAACGGTGCCCTTGCCGCCTATGGGCGTGAATTCATTGAGAAAGACGGATTCCCCCGAAAGCATTCTTCCGAATACCTTTTTCAGACCGCCGCCGGTATTGGTGGACATTTGTATATTGGGGCTCATCCAGCTCATGGCGCCCCTTTGGGTGCACAGGGTTTGGCCTGCCTCGGGATGGCAGATGACAACGGGGAGATTGCCCCCCTCGATTTCGTATTGCAGCATATTTTTTTCCTCCTGTTACGGCTTGAATTTTGTTATTCGTTTTCGGAATGCCGCCGCGCCATGGCCGCTTCCACCTCATCCCTTCGGGGAATGGAAACGGAGGCACCGCGGCGGGAAACCGCAATGGCGGCGGCAAGGGAAGCGCGGGACAGGATCTCTTGCGGGGGCAGCCCCTCGAAAAGACCCGCAATAAAATAGCCCGTGAAGGTATCGCCCGCGGCCGTGGTATCCACCGCCTCTGCGGGATAGGCCTTTTGGGGATGGAGCGATTTTCCGTCCCAGAATAGGCTTCCCTCCTCACCCAAGGTCAGCATCAATTGGGTGCGGGGGTATTTCTTTTTCAGGCGCTCCAGGGCGGCCAAGGGCTCCTTTTCTCCCGAAAGGAGGGCCGCCTCCGTTTCGTTGAGAATGAGGACCGAAACCGAGGAAAGATCCGCGGCAAGCAGGGCCTCGTTGCAGGGGGAGGGATTTAAAAGGATCCGAAGACCTCTTTTTTCGGCCTCCTTCAAAATGAATTCGGTTTTAGCCAATTCGTTCTGCAGAAGGATCCAGTCTCCCGCCTCAAAATGGGAAAGGGTCTCGGTCACGTCCTCCTCGCGGATCTCGCCGTTTGCTCCGGGATAGACCAAAATGCAGTTTTCGCCGTGCTTTGTGACCTGAATGACGGCGTGACCGCTTTTTTCCGAGCTTTGCTTGACCCAATCGGTATTCACCCCGTTCTCGCGGAGAAGCTCCAAAAGAAAATCCCCGTCCGCACCCACGCAGCCTGCGTGGAAAACCGAGAGTCCCGCCTTGGCCAAGGCAATGGATTGATTCAGCCCCTTGCCCCCGGGAAAGACCGCAAGGGCTTCGGCCGCCTCGGTCTCGCCCTCGGTGACGATGTGATCCAAGGTGTAAACGTTATCGACGTTGCAGGAGCCGTAGTTTAATATTTTCATCGGGCACCCTCCTTGGTGGAGTTCTTCGGGAAATAATACCGCAGAGCGCGATCCAAATGCAGATCCCACCATTTCCAGCTGTGATTCCCCTCGGATTCCTCGTAAAAATGGGGAACCTTGAGACGATTCAAATGGGCGTCGAAGGAACGGTTGATCCCAATAAGGCCGTCCTCCGTGCCGCACCACAGATAAAAATCGGGCAGGGTCACCCCGCTCTTCGTTTGCTTTTCGGCAAGGGAAAACAGATCGTGCTCCGTTCCCTCCAAATCGAGAGGAGAGGTCAGATCAAAGCCGAAGATCCCCCGCCAATTCTCAAGGTCCACACTTCTGCCCTTGCGGGTTACGTCCAGGGAGCCGGAGAGGGAAATGCAGGCGCCAAAGCGCTCGGGATAGGTAAGAGCCGCCTTCACGGCGCCGTATCCGCCCATGGAATTCCCCGCCACCAGATTTTTTTCCTTCTTCGTGCTGATCCCGCGGAAATAGCGGGCGCAAACGTCGGGCAATTCCTCCCCGACAAAGCTTAAAAAGCCTTTGCCGTAGGCGGTATCGGTATACCAGTTGTTGCCCACCTCGGGCATCACAATGGCAATGCCGTAGTGCTTGCAGTACAGATCCACGTCCGTTCTGCGAAGCCAGGTGGTGTGATCGGAGGACATTCCGTGAAACAGATACAGCGTGGAAAATTCCCCCTCGGGCGCCCCCGCACCCTCCTCCTTTTTTTCGATCTCGGGCAACAGCACGTTCACCGTGGTCGGAGTTTTCAATGCCTTGGAAAAATAATTGAATTCCAAAAATGCCGCCATTTTTCTTCCCCCCTTCTTTCGGGCCGCACCCCTTCCGATGCCCCCTTTTTCTGCCTCCTATTTTACCATATCCCCCTTTTCGGGTCAAGGAAAAAATGAGGGGTAGGATTTTGGATCCTTCGGATCAAGAAGGAGAGGAGAAAATGCGCGAAAAGTGGAAATAGGTCTTTACTTTTGCGGGAAAATGGGGTATAATTTGTGAGAAAATAACTTTTTTGTCAAAAGGAGTGTACAGTAATATGAAACTTTCCCCTCTGCAGAAGGTGAGATACCGGTATCAGCCCAAGCTTCCCGGCATGCTCCGCGGCGGTATTTCCGAGATCTGCGTAAAATCCGGTGCGGCCACCGAGAGTGTGGCGGATCAGGAGAAGATCCAAGCCTTGTTCCCCAACACCTACGGCAAGAATGAGATCACCTTTACGGTGGGCAAAAACAATGCCGAAGCCAAAAAGCAGGTGGTGGGCGTGATTTTGTCCGGCGGTCAGGCACCCGGCGGCCACAACGTGATCTGCGGCCTTTACGATGCCTTGAAGGCAGGCGGCAAGGACAACGTGCTCTACGGCTTCAAGGGCGGCCCCAGCGGTCTTCTGGAGGACGATTACGTGATCTTTGACGATGAATACATCGACGCTTACCGCAATACCGGCGGCTTTGATATCATCGGCTCCGGCAGAACCAAATTGGAAACGGCCGAGCAGTTTGCCGTGGTGGCCGAGGTTTGCAAGAAGCACGGCATCACCGCCATCGTCATCATCGGCGGTGACGATTCCAACACCAACGCCGCCGTTTTGGCCGAGTATTTTGCCGCCAACAACACCGGCGTTCAGGTGATCGGCTGTCCCAAGACCATTGACGGCGACTTGAAGAACGAGGATATTGAGTGCTCCTTCGGCTTCGATACCGCCACCAAGACCTATGCCGAGATCATCGGTAACATTGAGAGAGACGCCAATTCCGCCAAGAAATATTGGCACTTTGTTAAGGTCATGGGCCGCTCCGCCTCCCACGTGGCATTGGAGTGTGCTTTGCAGACCCGCCCCAACGTTTGCTTGGTGGGTGAGGAGATCGCCGCCAAGAAGATGTCCCTGGCTCAGATCGCCGATTACATTGCCGATTCCGTGGCAAGCCGCGCCGAGACCTGCGGCAACTTCGGTGTTGCCATCATCCCCGAGGGAATCGTGGAATTCGTTCCCGAATTCTCTGTGCTCATTGCCGAGATCAACGAGCTTCTGGCCGGTGAAAAGACCGATGCCTTCAACGCCCTTCCCACTTGGGAGGAGAAATACGCCTTCATTCAAAAGGGCCTGACCGCAGAATCCATGGCGGTGTTTGCCATCCTTCCCGAGGCCATTCAGCAGCAGCTTTTCCTGGAGCGCGATCCCCACGGAAACGTTCAGGTTTCTCTCATTGAATCCGAAAAGCTCTTCTCCGCTCTGGTGAAGGACAATTTGGCCGCCCGCAAGGCCAAGGGGACCTACAAGGGCAAATTCTCTCCCTTGCATCACTTCCTGGGCTACGAGGGACGCTGTGCATTCCCCTCCAATTTTGATGCCGACTACTGCTATTCCTTGGGCTATAACGCCTTTATGCTGATCCAGTACGGCTACAACGGATACCTTTCCAAGGTTTCCAACCTCAGCCATCCCGCCGAGGAGTGGGTGGCAGGCGGTATGCCCATCACCAAGATGATGAACATCGAGAGAAGAAACGGTAAGGATAAGCCCGTAATCCGCAAGGCTCTTGTGGAATTGGACGGCAAGCCCTTCCGCTATTTTGCCGCTCACAGAGAAGAGTGGGCCAAGAATACCTGCTACGTATATCCCGGTGCCATTCAGTATTTCGGACCCACCGAGGTGTGCGACACCACCACGGTGACCCTTGCCTTGGAGCAGGGCGAATAAAAAGTCCCCGAAAAATGACAGAGCCGACACGGCAAAAGCCGTGTCGGCCCTTTTTTTGCGGGTCAGCGGAACAAAGCGCAGGCTTTTTCGGCGATCTCCCTCTCGGATGGTTCTTTTTTCTCGGGAACAAAGGCGGTGTAGCTTGTGACCTCCGAAACGGTTTCTCCGTCGATCTGCAGAGGCGTGGGGCGATCAAAGGACACGGTGATGGATTTTCCCGTATAGATATGAACCGCATCGCTGTGCAAAACGTGCGTTCCCTTAAAAATGGAGGGGAAGATCCCCAGGGTGCGCAATTTTCCCGCTCCGCCGAAGACCATCAGTGAAAGGGTGCCTCCTTCGGTGCGATCCTGCTTGGGGGTGGGGATCATACCGCCGCCGTAGCAGCGGCCGTGCATGGTGGGAGCCAGCCATACCCTTTGATGGGAAAAGCGTTTTCCGTCTACGGTGACGGTGGCATTGACGGGCTGAAAGTGAAACAAAAGCCCCGAAACGGCGATGGCGGCGTAGTTAATCTTCGGCTTTTTCTTGCCCTTTTCGGCGGCGGCCCCCTTGATTCGGTCGCCTTTTTCACAGCAGTAGCCGTCGATCCCGAAGCCCACTCCGTTGATGAAACGAAGGGTTTTTCCCTTGACCGTCACGCAGGGAAGATCCGTCAGGTATTTTTTGACGGGAAAGGGGTCGCAGCCCTTGGAATGTCCCAGATCGGCGGCAAAATCGTTTCCCGTGCCGCAGGGGTAATACAGGATCTCGCCTTCAAAGGAAGCGAGGTCCGTTTCGTTGACAAAACGGTTTAAGGTGCCGTCTCCTCCGCAAAGGATCAGAAGATCGTCCTTTGCCAGCCCCTCCAGAAAAACGCGGAAATTTCGGATGCGGGAGATCTCAAGATAAATGAATTTTCCGTCCAAAACAAAATCCAGAAAGGAGAAGCTCTCCTCGGTGCCGCCTTCTCCTGCGGCGGAATTGTACAATACGTAGCCTTTTTTCATCACAGATCTCCTTTCGGCATTTCGGTGCCTTTTTTTTGCTTTCGTTTTTTCCTGCAATCGGAACAAAAGAGGCCGAGGGCGGCAAGGACTGCGCCCGCGCTTTCATAAAGCATATCGGCCATGGTATCGAAAAGGCCGATATCCAGATAGCCCGTGATGGGCAGAGGGGCGCCGTTGACCGAAAGAGAGGTGATGTTGCTCAGCTTCCCCACGTTTCCGATGCCGCTTCCCAGATAGGTGGAATGGATGCTGTGGATCAGCGTATCCATTTGAGAATCGGTTCCGAAGAGAACGTCCGAGAAGAACTCGCCGAATTCCCAAAATACGCTGACGGAAACGGAAAAGAAAAGGGCAAAGGCGGCGCAAATCACAGGAGAGGGCTTTTGCTTGGTGCTCCCTACGGCCAGATATCCCAGCAAGGCGAAGACAAGACCGCCCGAAAAATGAAGCAATTTATCCCAATGAGGAACGGTATGATAGAAAAGATAGCATTTGCCCAGCATCGGCCCCAAGGCATAGAAAAGGCAAAATAGGTACAGCGGCAGAGGGAGAGTTTTCTTCAAAAGCTTTTCCAGCACAAAGGGAGCCCACACGAAAAGCAGGGTGAGAGCCGCCATGGAAATTTTTCCGAAGCCTTTGTTTGCCATCAGAAAAAGGGTAACGAGGGCGAAGACGGAGGCGGACAAGGTGAGAAGCGGGCGTAAAGCCTTGGTGGAAAGCTTCACAGCGAGACCTCCTCTTTTTTTAAGGCCTTCAGATGCATGTTTCCGTAGCAAACGGCGGAATACAGCATGGCGATGACGGAAAGTCCGATCAGAGCATCGGAGAACCAAGGAGAAATTTCGGGGAGGATCAGATGGAGCCCCACGGTGCAATACAGAAGGGCCGTGGTCAGCTTCCCGTGCCAAACGGCACCCTCGATCTTTCGCTGTTTTCGGATGCTGCAAAGGGCTAAAATACCCGTGAAGATCTCTTTTGCCGCCAAAAGGCAGGCGGGAAAAAGCATATGGGGAAATTGCAGTGTCAGGCATAACAGGGTCGAAAATTGAGTCAGCTTATCCGCCACGGGATCCAGTGCCTTGCCCAGATCGCTGACCGCGTGGAATCGGCGAGCGATATAGCCGTCGGCCAGATCCGAAAGGCCCGAGAGCAGCACCAAAAGAAAAGCGAGGGTGGAATTTTTGCGGACAAGAAAAGCCCAAACGATGGCAGGGATCATAACAAGGCGAAGCAGGGTGATCCCGTTGGGAAGGGTGAAAATTTTGTTTTTGGCCGTTTTCATCAAAAATACTCCTTTTCCGTTTGATCCCTACTGTAATCCTCTTTTTTCAACAAAAGCTCAACGGAAGATCAACTTTTGTTGAAAAAACGCAGCTTTTCGAAAAAAATTGCAAGAAAAAGAAGGATCCATCTCAAGAAATGAATCCTTCCCGAAAAAAAGAAGTGCTTGACGTGAAAAACGTATTATAATATGACCGTAAAGCGGCAACCGCCCTCTGCGCGGTTTTCGGCCGTAATGCTTCCCCCTGCGATGGAGAGAATCTTTTTCACCAAGGGGAGGCCCAAGCCGTTTCCCTCCTGCTTATGGGAGCTGTCCCCTTGATAGAATTTGTCGAAAAGGTGCTTTTCGGCTTCCTCGGAGAGGCCGGGACCGAAGTCATCAATGACAAAGCGGATCCGATCCCCCTCTTTTTTTAAATTCAGGAGGATGCGTCCCCCTTCGGGGCTGAATTTGACGGCGTTGCCCACCAAATTGGAAAACACGTGATACATCAGCGGCTCGGATCCGAAATAGGAGATCGCCTCCAGATCCGCCTCCGGCTCCAGATGCTTCTTCTCCCATTCCTCCGCCGTATCCACCAAAACCGAGCGGATCTGCTCATCCAAGGAAAAATGGCGGCAGTGGGTCTGAATGGATTGATTCTCGATCTTGGATAACAACAGGATCCCCGAGACCAAGGTGGAAAGACGGGCGGTGTTGAAGCGGATCTTCTCCACGTATTCCGATTGCTCCTCGCTCAGAGGCTCGCTTTCCGCAAGCAAAGCGGAATAGCCCTCAATGGCGGACAGCGGGGTTTTGAATTCGTGGGAAACGTTGGAAACGAAATCACTTTGGAGGATCTCGGTGGCTTGCAGCTCCTTTACCATCATATGAAAGCCCGCGAAAACCTCACGGATCTCCGCCGAGGAGGAATGGGTCTCCAGATGCACGGTAAAATCGCCCTTGGCCACCCGCGCCATCCCTTCCCGCAGGGTTTTGATGGGATCGAAAAAGATCTTGGAGAGGAAAACGGTGGAGACCGTGGCCACCACGAAGCTGAACAGATTCAGCTGAATGATCTGAGGGATCCCCGCAAAGGCGGGAAACAGACGCCCGATCAGTGCAGAGAAGAAAAAGGCGATGAGAATGCTTCCCAGCACCACCACGCCCACCAGAAGGGTCAGACGGGTTCTGAGGCTGAAACGGATCTTCTTTGCTTTTTTCGGCAAGGTAATGGAAGCTTTTTTCATGGCCTTGTCACCTTATAGCCCACGCCGCGAATGGTGACGATCTTGAAATCGGGATTGTCCTGAAAGCGCTCTCTGAGCCGCCCGATGTGAACGTCTACGGTGTGGGTGTCGCTTTCCGAATCGTAGCCCCAGATATCATCCATCAGCTGTTGGCGGGTGAAAATCCTGCCGGGAAAGGATGCCATTTTATAAAGGAGCAGGAATTCCTTTTGGGGAAGAACGGTGGTTTTTTTGCCGTCGAATACCGTAAAGCCGTCGTATTCCAAAACGGTTTGCCCGATCTCCTGCCGCCGCTCGCTGACCATACGGGCTCTTCGCAAAAGGGCCCGGACCCGAAGCAGCATTTCGTTGACGTTGACGGGCTTGACCATATAATCGTCCGTTCCGGAAAGAAAGCCTTGGCGCAGATCGTCAAAGCTGTCCTTGGCGGTGATCATCAGAACGGGGGTGCAGTACCCGCTTTCCCGCAGAAGGCGCACCAATTCGTACCCGTCGAGAACGGGCATCATCACGTCGGAAATGATCAGATCGAAGGAATCGGTCTCCATGGCATCCAGCGCCGCTTTGCCGTTTGACACCTCCTTGACCTTGTATCCGTTTTTCAATAGCACGTGGGCAAACAGCCGACGGAGCTCCGAATCATCCTCTGCAATCAAAACGTTCAGCATTTTTTCTCCTCCTCTCGCCTCTATCCTACAAAAAGAAGATCAACTCATTTTGAACGAAAGAGAAAAACTCAGAGCATTTCGGCCACGGCGGTTCCGTGATATTCCTTCAGAAAATCCTCCGCCTTCTTTTCCATGGCGATGACAGCCGTATTCCCGCGGAAGGAAAAGGTGAAGAGGGCATTCCCCAAATATCGATCGATGATCTGAAGCTTGAGGAGCAATTTTGATTCTTCTCCCCAAATGCCCGAGACGGCGCAGTCATAGCGGTAGCCCTCTGTGTTCGGAAGGCCTGCGTGAAGGGTGGGGTAGCCGTCCTGAGGGAATTTTGAGAATACGTTTTTCCCCATTCCGAACAAAAGACACTTTTCTCCCTGGGCATTTTCATAGTGGAATTCTCCCGTTTGATCCTCGCGGAACACGAAAGAGAAACGGCGGATCCCCATGGGGTTCTCCCGACAAACGAAGGTTTTGCCTTGAATGCGGTTTTGCTCCTCGGAAAAGCTTTTTCCCCGAAGGTGCATCAGCTGCAGAGAGGCGGCAAAGCGTCGGCAGGACAAGGCCGCCTTGGGATTTGCCTTCAGCGGATGAGGGTGCAAATGATCGACAATGATCTCGAACAGGGCGCTTTCGATGAGGTTCTTGGCGGAATCGAAGCCCTGGTTATCGGCGGTGCAGGTGAAGAGAAAATTTTTTTCGGGCAGACAAACGGTGAGTTGACAGCCCATTCCGTTGAAGGCAAAGCCGCCTTCTCGGGTGCCCCAGATCAAATAGCCGTAGCCTTGGGTGAAGGCACTCGCAAAGCCGATTCGGTCGTTATACACTTTGGGGGAAGTGGCCTTGCGGATGAAATCTTCTCCCATCAAGCGCTTTCCCTGCCAAACGCCGCCGTTCATCAAAAGCCTTCCGAAGGAGGCCATATCGCGGGTGGTGCACAAAAGAGCGGAATCTCCGAAGCTGTCCTCCGTTTTCGTTTTCAGTATTTCGGCATTGCGGAAGCTGCCCATATGGGAAAAGAGGCGCTCACGGAGAAATTCCATCAGCGGCATTCCCGAAAGCTTTTCTACAAGAACAGATAGAAGCTGAGAGCCGGGACTATCGTATTTCCAAAGCATTCCTCCGGGATGATCGGCGGAATTTTCGGCAAAATACAGATGAACGCGGTCCGGATCGGCGTGGGTGAACCAGCGGGGCGTTTCTCCTGCGGTCTCCATGGTCAACAGATCCCGAACGGTCAGCTCTTCCAGATACGGTGGCAAGATCCTTCCATCGGTTTTTTCGGGAAAATGATCGGCGATGCAATCCGAAAGGGAAATTTTTCCGTCCTCGATCAAAAGTCCCACCGCAATGCCCACGAAGCTCTTGGTTTGAGAATACATCCGATGGCAAAAATCCCGATGGAAGGGCTTCCAATAGGCCTCGGCAAAAATATCGTCGCCTCTCATCATCAGAACGCTGTGCATCACAAGTCCGCGGCGCTCCAAGGCCTTGAGAAACTGCAAAACGTAGCGGGAGGAAATTCCCGCCTCTTCGGGGGAAACGGTTTTAAACATCGCCTTCTTCCTTTCTTTTTCTCCCCTCGGTGGGGGAGACGTGATAGATCCTTTTGTATTGCTTGGAAAAGTAATTGCTGTCGGTAAAGCCGCAGCTTAAGGCAATTTCGGAAATTTTGAGATGGCTCTTTTCCTTTAAAAGCGTATCGGCTCTCTGAAGACGGTAAATATTCAGGTATTCGTTGAAGCCAAAGCCCGTTTCCCGCTTGAAGGTACGGGAAAGGTGCTCGGGGCTGACGTAGCAAAGCCTTGCCGCCTCCTTTAAGCTGACGCTTTCCGAATAATGCCCGTGGATATAAGAAACGGCTTTTTCCGCAATGCCAACCTCATCCTGCAGGGGCGATGCCACCTTGGCTTCTCGGATGACCGTCAGCAGAATACGGGCCAAAAGGGAGCGGACCTCGTCCTCCGAAAATTCATCGGGGGAGCGGTATTCCCTTTGAATGGCCAGAAAATCTTCTCTCAGCTCGGCATTTTGCTCCTCTGACCTTACGATATGGGGGTGGGCGGCAAAATGCTTTAAGACGGAAGGGGGGATAAAGGCGGGAGAGCAGTTGATCAGAAAACGGGAATGATTTTCGGATTCGTAATTGGTTTTGTGAATCACCCCCCGCGGGATCAGGGCAAGATCCCCTGCGGTGAGAAGATACGATTTTTTATCGATGAAATAGCGGCATTTTCCCTTTGCCAGATAATAAATCTCGTAACACTTGTGGTAATGGATCTCGGTTTTTTTAGAATCGGTATGCTCCAAATATTCAAAGAAAAAGTTTCTTTTGGAAAAAAGGGCTTGGTTTTCCATGGTGCACCTCCAAGGGCATTATAGAAAAAAGCATCAAAAAAATCAAGACTTTTTCCGAATTACATCAAATATATCAAGGAAATGCAGTATAAATTTGATCTATGATAAAGAAAACAAAAAGGGGGAAGGCAATATGCAGTACCGAAACGGAAAAGCGGAAGAGATCAAAATCGCCTACGTCGGAGGAGGCTCCCGAGGATGGGCGTGGAAATTGATGAGCGAATTGGCCCGCGCGGAGGACATCGGCGGTGAGGTTCGGCTGTATGATATCGATTTCGGAGCGGCCGAGGCCAATGCGGTCATCGGCGGCCTTTACAGCAAGGCGGGGGAGGCAAAGTCCTGCTTTCGGTACCGCGCCTGCCGCAGTGCCGCCGAGGCGATGACGGGGGCGGATTTTGTGATCGTTTCCATTCTCCCCGGAAGCTTTGAGGAAATGGAGAGCGACGTTCACACCCCCGAGGCCTACGGGATCTATCAATCCGTAGGGGATACCACGGGTCCCGGCGGCATTGTACGGGCGATGCGCACCGTTCCCATGATGCAGGAAATTGCCGAGGCGGTGAAAAGCTTTTGCCCAAAGGCCTGGGTCATCAATTATACCAATCCCATGAGCCTTTGCGTTCGCACGCTCTATGAGACCTTTCCCGAGATCCGTGCCTTCGGCTGCTGTCATGAGGTGTTCGGCACGCAAAAGCTTTTGGCTTCTGCCGTGGAGGAGCTTTGCGGCATCGAGGGCATTACAAGGCAGGAAATCAAGGTGGAGGTGACGGGGGTCAATCACTTTACCTTTCTGATTCGCGGGCAGTATCGGGATCTGGATCTGTTTCCTCTGTACCGTCGCTTTGCCGAGCGCTATGCCGAAAGCGGCTTTACCAAAAAATTGGATCCCGATTGGAGGAGCAATCCCTTCCGCTGTAATCATCGGGTGAAAATGGATTTGTTTTTGCGCTTCGGAGCCATTGCTGCGGCGGACGACCGCCATCTGGCGGAGTTTTGTCCGGGAGATTGGTATCTGGCATCCCCCGAAAGGGCCGCACAGTGGGGCTTTTCTCTGACACCCGTTTCCTGGCGAAAGCAGGATTTGCAGAATAGACTTGCCAAGAGTCGCCGTCTTTTGTCGGGAGAGGAAAAGCCCGAGATCAAGTCTACGGGAGAGGAGGGGGTCCGCCAGATCCGCGCTCTTCTGGGGCTGGGAGATTTTGTGACCAACGTGAACCTGCCCAACCGAGGACAGGTGCCCGATCTGCCCCTCGGGGCGGTGGTGGAGACCAACGCCTCCTTTCGGGATAACAGCGTGACCCCCGTTTTGGCGGGCGCTATGCCCGAGGGGGTCCGCGCCTTGGTGGAGAGGATCGTATCCGTCCAGGAGGATACGGTAAAGGGTGCCATCCTGCGGGATCCGAATCGGGTGCTCCGCGGATTTTTACACGATCCCTTGGTGGAGGGGCGCACCGATCGCGGAGAGGAGCTATTCGAAAAAATGGTGGAAAATACCAAGGGGTATTTGGGTGATTATTCGTGCCTTTCCTTGAGGGGAGAGCGGGTATGATTCGGATTGAAGAAAAATTTTGTCCCGTATCCCGTCCCGAGCGGGTGATTCAATTCGGAACGGGGGCCTTTTTGAGGGGCTTTGTGGATTGGATGCTGCAAAAAATGAACGATCAAGGCCTCTTTTGCGGAAATGCAGTAGTGGTTCAATCCACACCGCGGGGGATCGCGCCTCAGCTTGCGGCACAAAAGGGACTTTATACCCAGGTGCTTCGCGGTGCGGAAGGGGAAGAGGCTCGGGTGATTGACGTTCTTTCCCGCTGCATTGATCTGAATTCGGATTCCGATGCGTATTTTGCCTTGGCACAGCAAAAGGAACTGCGCTTTATTGTTTCCAATACCACCGAGGCGGGGATCGAATTTTGTCCCGAGGATCGACTGGAAGGCTTTCCGAATATCACCTTTCCCGCCAAGCTGACCGCCCTGCTCTACCGTCGCTTTCAGGCGGGCTTGGAGGGCTTTTGGATTCTTCCCTGCGAATTGATCGATCGGAACGGAGAAAAATTGAAGGAGGCGGTGCTTTCTTATGCCGCGCTCTGGGAACTGGAAGAGGATTTTTCCCGCTGGGTCTGCGAGAAAAACCGTTTCTGCTGTACGCTGGTGGATCGCATCGTGACGGGCTTTCCCCGTGAGGATCCCCCGCGCTTGGAATGGCAGGACGATATTTTGAACGTATCGGAATTCTATCATCTTTGGGTCATAGAGGCATCAGGGGATCTGGAGCGGGAATTTCCCTTGATTCGTTCGGGACTCAACGTGATTCTAACCGAGAATTCGGAGCCCTACCGAACCAGAAAGGTGCGCATTCTCAACGGTGCACACACCGTTATGACATCCTATGGGCTGCTTTGGGGCTTTGATACGGTGAAGGAATGTATGGATCATGAAAAAATGAGGGATTTTGTCAGAGGTGCCTTGACGGAAGAGATCCTTCCAACCCTCAGCCTTCCGCGGGAGGAATTGCTTTCGTATACCGAAAGCATCCTTTGCCGTTTTTCCAATCCTTATCTGAAGCACCGTCTGTCCTCCATCTCGCTGAATTCCGTCAGCAAATTTAAGGTGCGGGTGTTGCCCTCCATTCTGGGGTATTATGAAAAAACGGGGTGCTTGCCCAAAAATTTGATTTGTGCCTTCGGCTTTTTGATCCGTCTTTATCGGGAAAGAACGATGCCCGACGATGAGAGGATCTGCCGTATGATGCGGGAGGGCACGGTAAAGGACGTTTTGGCCAACAAAGCGCTTTGGGGCAGGGACTGCTCCTTTATGACGGAGGAGGTTTTGCCTTATGTCGAAGTTTCCCGATGAAAATGCTGCGTTTTTTCGCATTCATCCTGCGGACAACGTGGAGGTTTCGGTAGAAAGCGGACACAAAAGAGCCACTTGCTTGATTGCAGAAGGGGAGAGGGTCATCAAATACGGCTCGCCCATCGGCATTGCCACAAGAGACATTGCCGCGGGAGAGTGGGTACACAGCCATAACCTTGCCTCCGCCCTTCGGGGCTTGGGAGAATATGGCTACGAGCCCGTTTCGGCACCGCTTCCGGGAGAGGGCGGCGAGCGCTCCTTTCTCGGTTATGAAAGAGAGGACGGATCTGCCGGAATCCGCAACGAGGTGTGGATCATCAATACCGTGGGCTGTGTGAACAAAACCGCTCAGCGACTGGCCGATAAAACCGGGGCCTTTGCCTTTCCCCATCCCTTCGGCTGCTCTCAACTGGGGGACGATCTGGAATACACCCAAAGGATATTGAAGGGCTTGGTGTGCCACCCCAATGCCGCAGGGGTCTTGGTTTTGGGGCTGGGGTGCGAGAACAACAATTTGGAGAGGTTCTGCCGTTTTTTGGGAGAGGACATCTCTCCCGATCGGATTCGATTTCTGAATGCTCAGGATGCGGAGGATGAAATGGCCGAGGGAGAAACTCTGATCGGGGAGCTTTTTTCCTACGCCGCGGGCTTTCACCGCACAAAACAGCCTCTGAAAAAATTAAAAGTCGGCTTAAAATGCGGCGGAAGCGACGGTTTCAGCGGCATTACCGCCAATCCCTTGGTCGGGCGCTTCTCCGACCTTCTGATCCGCGAGGGTGGGAGCACGGTGCTCACCGAGGTGCCCGAAATGTTCGGAGCAGAGCATCTTTTCATGGAAAGATGCCGAAGCCGAGAGATCTTTGATAAAACGGTGGCCTTGATCCGCTCCTTTCGGGAATATTATCTGCGCCACGGACAAAGGATCGATGAAAATCCCTCACCGGGAAACCGCGAGGGCGGTATTACCACCTTGGAGGAGAAATCCTTGGGCTGCATTCAAAAGGGAGGGCTCTCCGCCGTAATGGACGTTTTGGAGCCGGGAGAGAAGATTCGAGGGAGCGGTCTGCATCTGCTCTCGGGTCCCGGAAACGACGGAGTGGCGGTGACCAACCTTGCGGCCTCGGGAGCGCAAATGATCCTGTTTACCACAGGTCATGGTACGCCATTGGGCGCTCCGGTTCCCACGGTGAAAATTTCCACCAATACGGCCTTGGCGCAAAAAAAGCCCCATTGGATTGATTTTGATGGGGGAGAGCTTCTCTCGGAAGGCAATATGGAAGAGATGAGCGAGCGATTGATGAATCTCGTTCTGGAGATCGCCGAGGGAAAGGAAGCCCTGAATGAAAAAAACGGCTATCGGGAGATCGCCATCTTTAAAAACGGCGTTACGCTGTAAGCACATCCGAAGCCATTGAAAAATCCCGCAAAAGCACGGCTTTTGCGGGATTGCTTTTTGCATTATTCTTCTGGCTCGGAAAGGGCGCGGATCAATTCTATGGGGTGATTGGTCATAAAAATGCCAACGCCCCTTCGCCTGCTTTCCTGCCAAAGACCCTTGTAATCGAATTCCCTCAAGAACCAAGCCCCAAAGCGGATCCGTTCACGGTATTCGGCCACCAGGGCCCAATCCTCTTCCAGCCATTTCACCACGTCTCCGCGGGGGATGACTGCAGGGGTCAGATCGGGATGAGCCAGCAGAAATTCGCAGGCCTCGCGGGATGCCTCCGTTTCCTTGGCGCGGAGCATATTGTCCAGGCGAATCCCTCTTTCGGCATAGGAGCGGGAGAAGAAGAGGATTTCCTCTGCCTTGATGTGATTGATCAGATAGATCGATTCGGAGGAGCCCGTCTTTTCCGTTAAGGGAAGAAGATCCTCGGAATAGGAAAAGCGCTTGTCGGTGTGCACGAAAATGCGTCCGCGGCAGGCACGGAGGATCTCCTCAAAGGTAGGGATCGGAAAAGGGGTCAAATCGCCCAGCCGATCCCGCAGTCGAAGGGTACGAAGCTGCTCTAAGGTCCAATCCGACAGTTGGGTGGAATGGGGGTAGCCCTCCTTCTTGATTTTTCCCGCGGCATCGGTAACGCGGGTCAGATCTGCATCGTGCATGCAGACCCATACCCCGTCGGCACTTCTTTGAATGTCCACCTCCACGGCATCAGCTCCGCAGCGCCAAGCGCTCAGAGCTCCCTCCAGAGAGTTTTCGGGATAAAGGCTGTGCTCGCCCCGATGGGCGATGACAAAGGGGCGCTCCTTGGGACAGCGGAGAACCCTGCGCTTTTCTTCAAGACCCGAGGGAAAAGAGGCGGCGGGAAGGTGGCGAAGGTGTGCGGGGAAAAAGGCCTCGGGATCCGAGCCGTATTCCGAGCGCTCCTGCAGGGTCAGGTTCTGTGAAAGCTCCTCGGGGGAAAAGGAACCGTCCGCCCCCACGCGGGAGACCAAATAGGAGACCCCTTGGGTCAGCGCGAACAGATCGCTTCCCTCCACCTTGACCGAGCGCTCCTTTCCCAAAACGCGGCAGCTGCCGTAGGGAAGGGGGGAAAAAATTTCGGCGGAATCGGGGCCGATGATAAAAACCCGATCTTCCTTTTTGAATTCTTCCTCTCCTGCAAGCGGAAGGAGAAGATCGCATTTTTCCTGCAGGGCACGGCGAAGAAAAAGCGCCGCCTCGGTGCTGAAGGAGAAGGCGGGGTCAAAGGCGATTCGATAATCGGAAAGATGTGCTTTGGTCATAAACGTACCTCGATCACTTTGTTTTTTTATCATACCACGAAAAGGGCGCGTTGTAAAGAAGAGAAAGAAAAACAAAAAAGAAGCCCTCGTGGGAAGGCTTCCCTTTTGCGAACTCAATCAGTTGTTCTCTTTCATTGCTGCAAAGCAATCGCTGCAGTAAACGGGGCGATCGCTGGTGGGCTGGAAGGGAACCTTTGCTTCCTTACCGCAGTTTGCACAAGTGGTAGTGAAGTATTCTCTTGCCTGTCTGGTAGCGTTCTTCTTTGCATCTCTGCAGGGCTTGCATCTCTGGGGCTCGTTCTGGAAACCTTTCTCAGCGTAGAATTCCTGTTCACCGGCGGTGAAAACGAATTCATTGCCACAGTCTTTGCATACCAGTGTCTTGTCTTCGTACATTTGCCATACCTCTTACATATTTTCAATAAAATTGCCCAGAACGGACTTGCACCGTCACCCTTTTAGATCGTTGCCGATCAAAACGCTCTCTTTAAGCTACACGGGCATATTAACGATTGGAAAAAAGAGAAGAAAGCTTTCTTCTCACGCGATAGAGAGAATTCTCCACGCTTTTTTTGTTTCTCCCAAGCAGAGCGGCAATGCCGACGGCATCGGTTCCCTGCAAATGGAGACCGAGAATACGGCGCTCCAAGGGAGAAAGGACGGAATCGATCTTTCGCATACATTCGGCAAAGCCTTCCTTTCCCAGCAACACCTGCTCCGGTGCCTCTGCCTCGGCGGAAAGAAGCTCCTCCCCGAGGGGGAAGGATTGCACCTCTTTTTGGGAAAGACATTTTCTCAGCCCGTCAAGAAGGGCTGAGCGGATGCAGATTCTGGCGAAGGTGCCGAAGGCGGCTCGATCCGAATCAAACAAAAGAACTGCCTTGTAAAGACCGATGAAGCCCTCCTGCAAAAGATCCTCTTTTTCGGCAGAGGGAACCCCCATCGGGGCGATCATAGCGGAAATGATCGGGGTAAAGTGCTCCGCCAAGCGGGAAAAGGAGCTTTCATCACCCGAAGCGGCCTTTTTTGCCAGAAGATCAAGGGAAGACACCTCCACAGCTGCAGGGGCAAATTCCGAAGATTCCGACATAAATACCTCTTTCCGACTATTATCTTGGCTCATTATAACATCCATTTGAAATTATGTCAAGCATTTTAATAAAAATAAAAGGAATTGAAACATTTTTTTGATACTTTTTTGTGATTTTGTACACAAAAAAAGCAAAAGACCGTTTTTTTTCGACACTTCTTGCCTTTCGGGCAAAAATGTGTTACAATGAGAAAAAATTGACAGAGGAGAATTTCGATGATACGTCATATGGTAATGTTCCGTTTCAAGGAGGAGGCAGAGGGGAGAAGCAAGGCTGAAAACGTGGCCATGACCCGCGAAAAGCTTTTGGCCTTGAAGGAAAAGATCCCGTATATTCTGAACACCCGAGTGGAGATCAACGCCGCAGGTGCCTCGGGAGAAAATGCAGATCTGCTTCTGATCTCCGATTTTGAGTCCTTTGAGACGCTGAATGCTTATATCGTCCACCCCGATCACGTGGCGGTGGGTGCCTTTATGAGCCCCTTGAAGGAGGGCAGACAGGCAATCGACCTTCTCTTGGACTGATTGGCGCTTCAGCGCCAGAATCGTTCCAATTCCTGCCGAAGGGCCGATTCCCGCTCTAAAATTTCGGCGTTCTCCCAGCCCTCGGGGAACAGCTCGCGAATGTCCTCTCCCCGATAGCGGCTGTCGCACAGGATCAGAAAGCCCCGATCCTCTTCGCTGCGGATGACCCTTCCCGCCGCCTGCAAAACGCGGCTCCAGCCCGGCAGGGTGTAGGCAAAGCTTTTGCCGTCCATATCCCGCTTATAATAGGAAGCGCATTCCGCCTCGGCCTCGGGAGAGGGAGGGGGAAAGCCCGTTCCCACGATGATCTCGCCCGAAAGGGAATCACCCTTCAGATCGATTCCTTCGGAAAAGATTCCGCCGAGAACGCAAAAGCCGATCAGAACACCCTTGCGGCCTTTTTCAAACGCTTTGAGAAAGGCCGTTCTTTTTTTTGCCGTCATCACCCGCTCCTGAATCAGAATGCTGTCGTCAAAATAGCGGCGCTTGTATTCCTGAGAAACCAGATTTAAGTAATCAAAGGAAGGAAGAAAGACCATATAATTGCCCTCTTTGGAGCGGGTGGCACTGCGGATAATGCTGCAAATGCTTTTGGCGGTCTGAAAACGGTTGGAATAGGAAACGTCCACCGGGCAGATCCCCACGAAGAGATTTTCTTTGGGAAAGGGAGAAGACAGCACCAGAAAACGGTCGTTTTCGGTACCGCCGAGCAGATCGAAATAATATTCCTTTGGGAGCAGAGTGGCGGAAAAGAACACCGTGCTTCTCCAGCCCGCGGCCCCCGTCCCGATGCGGCGCTTGGGATTGACAAGATAAATGCGGCAACCGCCCTCGGGTGGGTAGAGGGTGGCAAAATCCTCGTCGTACATCCGAAACAGAAGAGAAAACTTCTTGCATTTTCCGTACAGCTCCCGAAGCTGCTTGCGGGTTTCCTCCGTTAAAAGACCGAAGCCGCCGTGCAGGGCAAATCCCAATTTCGGCAAAAGGGCCTCCACCGCCTTCGCCAGAGCCTCGGGAGGAGAAAAGCTGAAATACTCCTTGGATTCCTCCCGCTTTTTGGTCATCAGGCAGAATTCGGCGGTCAAGGGGGCAAAATGCTCCCGAAGCATACGGCTGCAGGCACTGCTGTCGCGGAAGAAAAAGTCCAGATCCTCGGGGGAGAGCCCTTGGGTGTAATTCTCCCGAATGCGATTCGGCAGATTGTGCGCCTCGTCCACCAAAAGGATCCCCTCCTTTTCGGCGGGAAAAATGGCGGTGGCAGGATCGAAAAGATGGTTGTAATCGCCGATGACGACCTGACAGAAGGGATGTATTTTTTTGGCCAATTCAAAGGGGCAGATCCGATAGAGCTGAGAGGCGGCCCTCAATTCCTTTTCCGTGATGCAGGAAAAGGCGGAAAGATAGGCCAGAGCGGGAGCCAGCCTTTTTTCGGGCTCCTCCCTCAAAGGGCAGTCCCGATGCAGGCACTCCTCCCGATTTTCGGGGCAAAGGCTGATGCGGGAGCCCAGCACCAGTGTGCGGAGAGAGCGTATCTTCTGCAGAGCCTCCACCGCGCCCATCGCCTGCAGCTTCAAGGTATTTTTCGGTGAAGCGTAAAACACCTTCGAGGCCTTTCCGGTCTCCAGTGCCCGCAGGGCGGGATACAAAACGGCCAGCGTCTTGCCGATACCCGTGGGCGCACAGGCCATCAGCCCGCTTCGGCTCTTGATGGCATCCCAAACGGCGTGGATCAATTCCTTTTGCCCGTCACGAAGCGAGGTGTAGGGAAAGGCAATGGAGACGGCGGGCTTTTCCCACAGCGGGGAAAGAGAGAAGATCTGCCGCACCTCCTCCGAGATCAATCGGGAGATTTCCTCCTGCTCCCGAATCTCCTCTTCCTTTTCCATCCGCCCTTCGGCAAATACCGATAAGCGAATGCGAACGCGAGAGGTTTTCTTGGCCAGCATCAGAGCCAAAGCCAAAATTCTTGCCCGCAGCAGATGGCGGGGACGATGACGGTTAAAATCCACAAAGCGCTCCGCTGCGACCTCCTCCTCTAAAAGAAAAAGGTCCCCCTCTTTTACGATGCGATCCGCCGTTCCCCGCAAAATCAGATCCTGATCGGGGCGGTGAAGGGTCAGAGAAAGGGGGACGTTTTCAAAGGCCTCGCCCTCTTCTCCCATCAAAGAAGCGCGCAAGGAGGCCTCGGGCCTTTTTTTGCGGTAAGGCTCGCTGCTTTCAGAGGGAAACAAAAGGGAGAGGACCTCCTCCAGATTCGAAATCTCGCCGGTCATAGGGGGTTTGCTCCTTCCAAACAAATTCTGCCAAGGATACGGTAAAGCCGAGAACGATATTTTTATAAAGGCTGTAATTCCGATCGAAAAAAACGGGTTTTTCAAAGGGCCCGATGCTGATCCCCTTCCAGAAGATCTCCCGCTGAAGACAAAGCATGGCCCGATCCTCTCCGATGCTGGAGAGGGTGACGGGATCGTTTCGGTTCATGCCGACGGAAAAGGCCTTTCCCGTTCCGCTGAATTTTTCGGCGGAAAGGAAGCCGGGGATCAAAAGGATCTCGGTGCGGAAGGGCCATTTTCTCGGCAAAAAGGAAAGATCCCAGATCATCAGATCGTATAAAACGTTCCTTCGCGCCCGTTCCAGATGAACGGCGGAGGAAAAGGGAGAGAGGCTTCTTTTCAGAGCGGTCTCCAAAATCGGAAAGGTTTCGTATACGGCGATATTCATAAGCTCCCCCTTCGGCTTTGATTCTGCTATTGTTACCGAAAGAAGACAAAATATGCGCCCGATCAGGAATTTCTTTCCGCCGAAAAGGCCTCTACGGCGTTTTCAATGATGCTCCAAACGCGATCCGCACCCTCGCCCGAAAGAGAGGAAAAGGGAAAAACGGGCGTAGGAAATACCTCCTCCTCCAGAGCCGAAAGATTCTTTTCGCGGTTGGTTTTGTTCAGCTTATCCAGCTTGGTGGCCACCACCACAAAGGGAATGCCCACCTCCCGAAGAAAGGAGATCATCATACGGTCGTCCTTGGAGGGACCCGTTTTCAGATCCACCAGCTGCAGCACCAGCGCCAGATCCTCGTGGCGGCAAAAATAGGCGTCGGTCAAGGAGGACCAAGCTCTTTTTTCCGCCTCGCTGCGGCGGGCAAAGCCGTAGCCGGGCAGATCCACCAAATAGCAGGCGCCGTCCAGATCAAAGAAATTGACGGTCACGGTCTTTCCCGGAGAGGAGGAGACTCTTGCCAGACTTTTTCGGCCCAGAAGGCGGTTGAGGGCCGAGCTTTTTCCGACGTTGCTCCGACCGGAGAAGGCGATCTGGCAACGCCCGTCCCGGATCAGTTGATCGCGCCTTCCCGCGGAGATGGTCAGAGATACGTTATGCTTATTCATTCTTTCACCAACGCGACCCGCAAAACGTCCTCAATGCTGTGGCAGGGAACAAATTCCATTTCAGCCAAGGCCTTGGGGTCCACGTCCTCCAGATCCTTTTGATTGTCGGCGGGGAACAGAACCGTGCGGATGCCCGCCCGCAGAGCGGCGCCCGCCTTTTCCCGCAATCCGCCGATGGGAAGAACCTTCCCGTGAAGGGTGATTTCTCCCGTCATGGCAACGTCGCCCCGAACGGGAATGCCCGATAGCAAAGAGGCCAGACAAGTCACCAGGGTAACGCCCGCGCTGGGGCCGTCCTTGGGAATGGCACCCTCGGGCAGGTGAACGTGAAGATCGGAATTTTTATAAAATTCGGGATCCCGAACGGCAAAGCCCTCCGGATCGGAGCGAATCAGAGAAATGGCCGCCTTGGCGGATTCCTTCATCACGTCTCCCAGGGAGCCGGTCAATTCGAGCTTTCCCGAGCCGGAGAGACACAGCGCCTCCACCTCCAGCATTTCTCCTCCCGACATGGTCCAGGCAAGGCCGTTGACCACGCCGATGCGGGGAGGAAGATTCTTCTTCTCGGGAAGGATTTTTTCCTTGCCCAAAAACTCCGTCAGATTCTTTTCGGTAACCGAAACCTTCTCGGCCCCCTCCAGAACCTTCTTTGCGCTTTTGCGGCAGATTCGTGCGATCTCCCGCTCCAGCTTTCGAACCCCCTGCTCGCGGGTATAGGAGCGGATGATCCGCCGCAGAGCCCCGACGCTGATGCGAAGATGGCGCGATTCAAGACCGTGCTCCTTTAATTGCTTGGGGATCAGATGATTTTTGGCAATGGCGCATTTCTCGCTTTCGGTATAGCCGTTGATATGGATCAGCTCCATTCGGTCCAGAAGAGCGGGAGGAATGGTGGCGGTATCGTTGGCGGTGGCAAGAAATACACAAGAGGAAAGATCCACGGGTAATTCCACGAAATGATCGCGGAAGGCGTGGTTTTGAGCGGAATCCAAAACCTCCAGAAGGGCGGAGGAGGGATCACCGTGGGAATCGCGGGTAAGCTTGTCAATTTCATCCAGCGTGATCAAGGGGTTCATAGACCCTGCCTGACAAAGGGCGGTGATGATGCGGCCGGGCATGGCGCCGATATAGGTCTTTCGATGACCGCGAATATCCGCTTCATCCCGAACGCCGCCCAAGGAAATGCGCACGTATTTTCTTCCCAGCGCCTCCGCAATGGAGGAGGCAATGCTGGTCTTTCCCACGCCGGGTGCGCCCACCAGACACAGGATCTGCCCCTGAACTCTGCCGCGCAGAGCCGAGGCGGACAAAAATTCCAGAATCCGTTCCTTGACCTTTTCCAGTCCGTCGTGATCCCGATCCAGAATCTTTTTGGCCTTTTCGGGGTCGATGCAGTCCTCGGTCACGGTCTGCCAAGGGATCTCCAGACAGGTTTCAATATAATTGTTCAAAAGAGCCGCCTCCGAGGAGCCGAAGGGCATTTGGCGAACCTTTTTGGCTTGAGAGGTCAATTTTTCCCGAATGGCATCGGGCAGGGAGGCCTTCTGAATGCGGGAAAGAAGATCCTGATCGTCCTCCGTCGGCTCGGGAGGAACGGTCTCCTCGCCGTAAAGCTCACTCTGGATCACCCGCAGCTGCTCGCGCAGATAGATTTCCCTCTGCTGATCGTCCAGATGACCCTGCACCTTGCGCGCAAGGCTGCTCTCCAGCTTTGCAACGCTCTTTTCCCGCTCCAGAAGTTCTTTTAAGCGAAGGACACGCTCGCAAGGATCGAACAGAGACAAAATCTCCTGCTTGTCCTCGGTACGGCGGAGAATGTTGGCGGCGATATAGTCGGCCAAAAAGGCGGGATCCTCAATGGTTTGAAGGGCGCCCGTCATTTCGGGAGAAAATTTGGGAAGGAAGACGGAAAGCTCCTCCACGCTGTGCAAAAGGCTTCTGCGATAGGCATCGGCGGTCACGCCGTCGGTCAGACGGATCTCCTTTTGTACCAGATCGGCACCCAAAGAGCCGTTTTCCAAACGGAAGATCTGCAACACCTCACCGCGGCCGAGGCCCTCGGTGATGATGCGGTAGCTGTTATCGGGAAGCTTGATGGATTGCTTGATGCGGGAAATGACACCCACCCGATTCAAATCCCGAGGCTCGGGCTTTTCCACGGAAGCATCCTTTTGTGTAAGGAGAAAGACCAGCCCGTCGGCGGCCAAGGCCGATTCCACGGCGCGAACGGTCATTTCTCTGGCAACTTCAAAACTGGTGTCGATCTCGGGAAAGACCACAAGTCCCCGCAGGGCCAGAACGGGCAAGGAGAGCCGATCCAGTTTTTCGGTGTATTGAGACATACGAGTTTTTGTTCCTTTCAAATGGTTATCCTTTTTGTGAGAACCCCCACGATACGATAATATAACACACTTTCGAGAAAAAGGAAATGATTTTTCGGGATTTTTTTGAAAAAAGCTTCATTTTTTTGATCCGGATTTGCTCTTTGCGCACTTTTGTGGTAGACTATAAAGACAAAACGGCCCGGTGCGAGGCTTTTTCGGGAGGAGAAGGGACAAAATATGAAAAGGAACGGCGATCGGAATCAAAACAAGAGGACAAAGCTTTCGTGGACGGAGGCGATCGGGTGTATTTCGGTTCCCGGAGCGGTGGCGGATCGGGAGGGAAAATTGAAATACCGAAACCGCGCCGCCGTGATGCTGCTGCCGTCTCTTTCGATTCTGCGGGAGTTTTTGGCGCAGCCCTCCGTTCGCGGCGGAAAAACGGGGCTTCAAAGCATTACGCTGGGAAACGAGCGGTATTTTCTTTTGAGCTTGCCGAGACGGGAGGGGATGCGGGCCTATCTGTTCCTGGAGGATTTTCTCCCCTTTCACGATGCTCTTTCCTGCGAATTGATGCGGAAAACGGACAGCTTTCTGGAAAAGCTGGAGGAGAAGCATCTTTTGCAGATTCCTTCCGAGAAGCGAAGAGAATTGACGGATCGGGTCATTGCCGAAAGCTGTCGCCTTCGAAGAGAAAACGGAATGCTGACCCGCCTTTTGACCCTGAAACAGAGAACGAGAAGCGGGGAAAGGGAGGCGTTTTGCAACGTGAAGGGACTTTTCGGTCAGCTTTCCCGTTATTTGAATTCGCTTCGGCGGGAGGTTCGGATCGAATGCGGAGAAAACCTTGTGGCGGCCTCGGATCCCAACGTTCTTCTGTTTCCCCTGCTCCACGCTCTGCAGTTTTCGTTTTTGTGCTCCGACGGCCGAAGCAGTCGCATCCTTGCCGAACGTGAAAAGGGACTCGTTCGGGTGACGGTGTCCTTTCCGGATGAGAAGGGAATGATGGAGGTGCTGTCCCGTTTTCTGCTGGAAGGCATACTTGATGAGCAAGGCGTGGATTTTCTCGGCTTTTCGTCGCTGTTTTGTGCCCTCCTTTCCATGAAAAAGGAGGGGCTTTCCGCTTCCTTTTACAGTAGTGCCGGGCAAGGAAAAATCGTGATGCTGTTTCCCGAGGCGGACGTGGATTCCGCTTTGTTTTTGGAGGCAAGCCGAAGCGGCAAGGAACAAAGCTTTGAGGAGCTTATTCGGGAAATTCTCTTTTGAGGAAGGGTTTCACAAAGCGTTTTTTTGTTGCAAAAATACGGATTTCTATTGCAAAAAGAAATAAGCTGTAGTATACTGCTAACAGAATATGTTAACTTTCGGGAGTTTTTTCAAAAATGGAAAAAAAAGAGTTTAAAAGAATCGGTGTTTTGACCTCCGGCGGCGATGCCCCGGGAATGAATGCAGCCATTCGTGCGGTGGTTCGTTCCGGCTTATATCACGGTCTTCAGGTATTCGGCATTCGAAGAGGCTACGAGGGCCTTTTGGAGGGAGAGATCACCGAAATGGGAAATCACTCCGTTTCCAATATCATCAACCGCGGCGGCACCGTTCTTCTGACGGCGCGAAGCGTGGAATTCAATACCCCCGAGGGAGTGGCGCGGGGTAAGGCCATGGCGGAGATCTTCCGTCTGGATGCTCTGGTGATCATCGGCGGGGACGGCTCCTTCCGCGGTGCCGGAGATCTGCATCGGCTGGGAGTTCCCGTGGTGGGGATTCCCGCTACCATTGATAACGATATCGGATGCAGCGACTACACCATTGGGTACGATACGGCTATGAACACCGTCAAGGAGGCCATTGACCGCATTAAGGACACGGCCTATTCCCACGAGCGCTGCAGCGTGGTGGAGGTTATGGGGAGAAATGCGGGCTATATTGCCGTCAACTGCGGGATCGCAGGCGGTGCGGAGGCTTGTATCATTCCCGAAAAGGAATTCGACGTGGGCGAGGACATCATCAAGCCCATTCTTTCCTGCCGCAATGCGGGCAAGCACCACTACATCGTCATCAATGCGGAGGGCGTGGGAAAAACCATGGAGATCGCCGAGGAGATCCGCAGCAAAACAGGCATTTCCACCACCACCACCATTTTGGGCCACCAGCAGCGGGGCGGCAGTCCCACGGTGCGGGATCGCGTAGCGGCCTCTCTGATGGGCGCCAAGGCCACGGAGCTTTTATCTCAAGGGATCTCCGGCAGAATCGTGGCCATGCGGGGAGAGTCGGTGATCGATCTGGACATCGAAGAGGCCCTGAATATGAAAAAGGAGATCAGCGAGGATCTGATTCGGACGGGAAAGATCCTTTCGCTGTACTGATCCTGCAGGCAAAGAATCGAGTAAAAAGAGACGGAAAATTGCTCCGTCTCTTTTTTTGCGTAAGAGGTGTTTTTTGTGAAAAAACTTTATGGGAGAAACTAAAAAAGGAAAGAAACAATATATTCAAAGAATATACTTGATTTTCCCCAAATTTGTGATATAATAATACGGTATATTGCCATGCTTTCCTTTGGTGATATCAGTTTTGATGTAGAAAAGATCGGAAAGACGATATGAGTGATAACAGTCGGAAAATTTCCTTGGCCTTGAAGCAGTTCGGTGTCAAGTTCGATTCCTTCCGAGTAGAGACCTTTCACAGCGGTCACATCAATTCCACCCATAAGGTGGATATCCGCTATCGGGGAAAGAGTGACAGCTTCGTTCTGCAAAGGATCAACACCTACGTGTTCCCCGACCCGGTGGGGATCATGGCCAATATTGATAAGGTGACGGGGCATATCCGCTCCAAGCTGATTGCGGAGGGGAAGGATCCTGCGGGAAAGGTGCTGGAATTTCTCAAAAGGCCTGACGGAACCAACTACTATTTCGAGGATCGGGAAAGCTTTTGGCGGGTTTACCGATACGTACCCGAAACGGTCACCTACGATCAGGCGGAGGATCCCGTGGTTTTGCAAAATGCGGGAAGGGCCTTCGGTCTGTTTCAAAAGCAGCTGTGCGATTTTCCCATGGATCAATTGAAGGATACCATGCCGAATTTTCACAATACGCCCGTTCGGATGCAGAACTTCTTTGAGGCTTTTTCGGAGGATCCCGTGGGCCGAGCCGCCGAGGTGAGAAAAGAATTTGAGATCCTGAAGGAAAACGAGGCTCTTTGGTCTCAATTGGAAAAGGGGCGTGCCGAAGGGAAGATTCCCCTTCGCGTGACCCATAACGATACCAAGTACAACAACATTCTGATCCACGAAAAGACCGGTGAGGCGGTCTGCGTCATCGATCTGGATACGGTGACCCCCGGCCTTTGCGCCTACGATTTCGGCGATGCCATCCGCTTTTCCGCCAACCGCTGTGCGGAGGATGAGCCCGATACCGAAAAGGTCTCGCTGGATCTGGAGCTGTACGAGGCCTTTGCTTCCGGCTTCATTCCCGTTTGCTCCGAGTTTTGCACCAAGGCGGAATTGGAAAGCCTTGCGCTGGGAGCCGTGACCATGACCTTTGAATTGGTGGCGCGCTTTTTGGAGGATTACGTCAGAGGCGATAAGTATTTTAAGATCCATCATTCCGAGCACAACCTGGAGCGGGGAAGAAGTCAGCTTGCGCTTGCTCTGGATATGCTAAAAAAACTCGACCGAATGGAAGAGATCAATCTCAAGTATCGCGCCTGATGCGTGACTGCGCAGGATTTTGAGCGTTTTTGAATGAAAATCAAGAAAGGAATCAACGAAATTGGAAATTGAAATTACACTGAAAAACATTGTGGATTGGATCCTGAAGGGAATCGTCTTCATTTTGGTGCTCTCACTGATCTTCGGTATCGGCTCCTTTGTCCTTTCCAAATATTTTATCAAGCCCGTTTACGAGGCGGAAGTGAAATTCTATGCCAGCGGAACCGAAACCAATACCTCGGCCTCCACGATGTACAACTATTATAAATCCGTTGCTTATCAGTATATCGAATTTCTGAACGTGGATGAATTTTTCGATCAGGTCTCCACGGAATTGATGAATGAAACGGGAAAGAGCCTTTCTGTCCGTGAGGTGGAAAAGTTGATGAAGATCTCCTCCGTGGTGGATCAAACCGCCTCCTTCTACGTGACGGTGGAAACCAACGATCCCCAGCTTTCCTATCAGGTGGCGATGGCCATTGCCAAAAGCGCACCCAAGCGCATTTCCTCCTTCTCGGAGGTGGGAGACCTTGAGGTCATCAGCTATCCCATCATCCCTGCGGAGCCCTCGGGCCCCAACGTGATCCGCAACACCTTTCTCGGCTTGATCATCGGCTTTGTTTTGGCCGCAGGAATCGTGATCCTGCAGGAAATGATGGATAACCGTATCAAAACCCCCGAGGAAATCACTGAGCTTTTCGGCCTGCCGATCTTCGGCATTGTGCCCGATTTTTCCACCGGTGAAAAGAAAGGAGCGAGCAAATGAGAGGTCAGTACGGCAGCTACGGTTACGGTTACGGCTCAGAGGGCGGAACGCTCTATGCGGCCAAGGAGGCTTATCGCACCATTCGTACCAATCTGATGTTTTCCTTGGCAAAGAGCGGATGCCGCACCATTTTGTTCTCCAGCTCCATTCAGGGTGAGGGAAAAACCACTTCCTCGGCCAACGTGGCCTTTGCCTTGGCACAAAGCAACAAGAAGGTTCTCCTTTTGGATATGGACTTGAGAAAGCCCTATTTGCATCGCTTGGTAAAAAAGCCCTGCGCTCCGGGAATGACCAATTTCCTCAGCGGCTTTAATACCCTGGAGGAGGTGCTTCATCAGAATCTGTATCCCAATTTGGACGTGATCTGCGCCGGCACCATTTCCCCCAATCCCGCGGAAATGATTGCCAGCGAGGGCGTTGTGAAGCTCTTGAATGAAATGAAGGAGCGTTACGATTTTATCATTCTGGATACCCCGCCCATTACCTTGGTGTCCGATGCTTTGACTCTGATGCAGTATACCGACGGAATCGTTTTGGTTTCCCGTCCCCGCTATACCAATAAGAACGACTTGAAGAAGGCCATTTCGCAAGTGGAATTTGTGGGCGGAAAGATCCTGGGTGTTATCGCCAACGGTGTGCAGGAGGAAAAGAGAGGATACGGCTATAAGAAATACAGCTCCTACTCCCGCTCGGGCGACGACGACCGCGAGGAAGCCCCCGCCCGTCCCAAGAGAAGCGCTCCCCGCAAGGAAAAGGAATCCTTTGAATACGAGGACGAATAAAGGTGAAGGCGGACATTCATTCCCACATTCTCTGCGGCATTGACGATGGCGCACGGAATCTTGAGGAAACGGCGGCAATTTTGCGCTTTTTGCATCAAAGCGGAGTGACTCATCTGGCGTTTACCCCTCATTATTATCCTTCTCAGCAGCCCTTGGCTCGCTTTTTGGAAAAGCGGCAGGCGGCCTTCGAACAGGTGCTGACCCTTCCCGAGGCCAAGCATTTTGCGTTTTCCCTGGGCGCGGAGGTGTATTTTACCCCTGCGCTGATGAATCAGGAGGATCTGTCTGATCTTTGCTACAGCGGCACCAATCTGATGCTGACGGAGCTGGAGACCAAGGACCGTTTTTCCTCCGCTATGAAGTCGCGCTTGACCCAGCTTTTGGATCTTTACGGGATCCGCCCCGTTCTGGCTCACATCGATCGCTACGATTTTCTGAAAAAGGACGTGCGTTTGCTGTCTGAACTGCAGGATATGGGCTGTCTGTTTCAGGTGAATCTGTCGGCATTTTCCTCCTTCTTCTCCTCTATGAAAATGATTTCCCTTGCCAAAAAGGGCTTTTTGGATTTCTTGGGAGAGGATCTGCATCGGGTCCCGCGCTCTCCTGCGGGAAGGGAGGCCATGCTTGAGCGCTTGGAGAAAAAATCCCGCGATATGGTCCGTCAGGCAGACCGCGAGGCGTTGAACCGAATTTTTCGGTAGAGCCTTCTGCGGCAAAAAACAGCATAGGAATCGACGGATCAGCGGTGTCAAGCATCACCGCTGGTCCTTTTTTATCAAAAGAACCGAAAGGAATCGAATATGATACGAAGCATCAAAGGAAAAGAGCCTCGGATTGCCTCTACCGCTTTTCTGGCGGAAAACTGTGCGGTGATCGGAGACGTTATCATCGGAGAACACGGTAACATCTGGTACGGTGCGGTTTTGCGCGGCGATGAAAATACCATCGAGATCGGGGAGAATACCAACGTGCAGGACAATTCCACCGTTCATACCTCCCACGAATTCCCCGTAAAATTGGGAAAGAACGTGACCGTGGGTCACAACGCCGTGGTGCACGGATGCACCGTGGGTGACGGGACCATGATCGGAATGGGCGCGGTGGTGCTCAACGGTGCTGTCATCGGCGAGGGCTGTCTGATCGCGGCGGGTGCGCTGGTTAAGGAGGGGGCTCAGATCCCCGACGGCTCCCTTTGCGTGGGGGTTCCCGCCAAAATCATCCGCACGCTGGACGATGCGGCCAAAAAGGATATTCTGGCCAATGCCGCCATGTACGTTGCCTTGGGAGAGGAATACGGCAAATCATGCTGATCTGCCCGAAATGCGGCTTGCCTCTGTCCTTGAAGGAAAAATCGGCCTGCTGCGAAAACGGACACAGCTTTGACCGTGCCCGCCAAGGATATTGGAATCTTCTGATGGATAATTCCTCCCACGGCCACGGAGACGATAAGAAAATGCTCCAAAGCCGCAGAAGCTTTCTGGAGGGCGGATATTACGAGCCCTTGGCCGATCAGCTTTCCGAAACGGTTGCAGAGCTGTTTCCTCGGCGCGGAGTTTTGCTGGATGCGGGTTGTGGGGAAGGGTATTATACCCAAAAGCTCGATGCGGCGCTCAAAAAAGCGGGAAAGGAGCCGTCCCTCTACGCCTTCGACATTGCCAAGGAGGCGGTTCGGATGACGGCGGGGAAGCTGGAAAAGAAGGGAACTTTTTTTGTGGCCAGCACCTTTCACATCCCCATGAAAACGGCGAGCGCAGACGTGGCGCTGAGCCTTTTTGCTCCGTATTCCGAGGAGGAATTCCTGCGGGTTTTGCGGCCGCAGGGGTATTTGGTTCGTGCCGTGCCCTTGGAGGATCATTTGTATCGCTTGAAAAAGGCGGTATACGATCACCCCGTCAAAAACGAAAAAAAAGCCGTGATCGGAGAAGGCTTCGTTCTCCTTTCGGAAACGGAATTGAGAGGGGAAATCCGCTTGGATTCTCCCGAAAAGATCCGCACCCTGTTCGGGATGACCCCCTACGAAAAAAAGACGGGTCTGCGGGAGCGGGCAAGGCTGGAGAGCCTTTCGGAATTGAGCGTGGAAACCCATTTCGGCATTTTTGTGTACCGTCGGCGGGGGTAATGGGTTCCTTGTATAAAAAAACCTTGCAAAATGTGACGCTTTGGGTTATACTGAAGAAAACAGTGAAAAGGAGAGTGATCGGAAATGAAGCGCTCGGTGCGTGACTTTTTATTATCGCTTTTTTTGGCGGTATTCGTTTTTGCCGCGGCGGCCTTCTTTCTGATTGATGCCGCCGAAGTTTTGATGGGCGACGTGATGAATAAGATCGGCTCGGTGCAAACCGAAGAAAACGAAACGGGGGAAAACCAAAGCGGGGATCCCTCGGATCCTTCTGCGGGCGGTGTCGGCCAAAACCGTCCTCATACGGCGGATACGGTAAATCTTCTTTTGGTGGGCGAGGATCGCTACGGCAATGCCGATGCCATCTTCCTTTTGGGGATCAATTCCGCCCGCCGCTGCTCCACGGTGATGCTGATCCCGACCAACAGCCTTGTGGTGGATCAAAACCGCAATTATCGCTTGGCGGATCTGTATCCCACCCGCGGCATCTCCTTTTTGAAGGAGTTTGTTTTGAAGGAAACGGGCGTTTCGGTGGATTATTATGCCACTATGAGTATGGATGCCCTTTCCAATACCATTGATTTTCTCGGCGGGATCCAGTACGACGTTCCCGAAAATATGTATTATTTCGATCCTACGCAGAATTTGAAGATCAATCTGAAAAAAGGCGTGCAGATCCTGACGGGCGACCAAGCGGTGCAGCTTGTTTCTTATCGCGGATATTCCGACGGAAGCATCGGCAGGGAAGAAACCCAGGTGGAATTTGCCAAGGTCTTTTGTTCCGCCTTTCTGCGCCCCGAAAATCTTCCCCGCGCCAAGGTGATTTTGTATAACATATACTACCATATGGAAACCGATTTCAGAGAAGTGTATATGGATGAGTTTGGGGAAATGATGTTTAATTTCCCTGCTTACACCCAAGAATATGTCAAAGCGCCCGGTGCTCTCTCGGGCGGAGGAATGTATACCGTTCAATCCGCCAGAGCCAAGAGTATGATGGAGGCGTATCAGTAAAACGGTCAATGGGAGAAAGGAGGAAAATGCCTCCTTTTTCTTTTCCGGGAAAGGTGCCGACGTGAAAACGGAACAAGAAATGAAACGGGATGCAGATTCCGTGGCGGAAGGACTCTTAGAGGCAGAACCCGTGCCGAAGGAGTCGGAATCGCTTCCCTCTCTCAAAACGGCAGAGGAGGGGAGCCTTTTGCCGCGCTTTTGGGAAAGCCTCGGGGGGGATGGCTTTATTGGCTGTGCTTTTTGATTCCCTTTACCGTCTTTTCCGCTTGCCTTGCCATCGGAGGGGTGTATCCCTTCGGTGAAAATCAGATTATGAATTACGATGCGTGGCATCAGTATTATCCCTTTCTTTTGAATTTGTGGGATCATCTCCATGAGGGTGACGGCTTTTTGTACGATTGGTCTATGGGAATGGGAACCAATTTCCTTTCCATGCTCTCTTATTACGGCTCCAGCCCCCTCAATCTTCTCCTTGCTTTGGTTCCGGAACGGGAATTTCGCGTGCTGTACACCCTGTTTGTGGCCTTGCGCGTGGGCTTTGCGGGGCTTTTTATGGGAATGTTCCTGAAAAAGATCTCCTCCCGTCGGAGCGGGGTCATTCCGTTTTTTGCTACGGGCTACGCCCTTTGCGGCTATATGATGGGCTATTATTGGAACGTGATGTGGCTGGATTCCGTTGCCCTTTTGCCTCTTTTATGTCTGGGCCTTCTGAAGCTGTTCCGCGAAGAAAGGTGCAGCCTCTACGTTTCGGTGCTGGCGCTTTGCCTGTTTTCCAATTATTATATCGGCTATATGTGCTGTGTGTTTATGGTACTGCTCTTTTTTGCCCTCTACGCCGTGGATCGGGTGAACGTTTCCGCTTTTTTGCACAAGGGCTTCCGTTTGCTTTTGTCCACCCTTTTGGGAGCGGCGATTCCCATGGTTCTTCTCTTGCCCGCCTTCTTCGGGCTGTTCAGCACCGCCTCCACGCAGGATGCCATTCCTCTTTACACCTCCTTTTATGCCTCTCCCACGGGGATTTTGGCAGCGCTCTCCTCCTTCCATACCCCTGCGATCATCGACGGGCTCCCCAATCTGATGACCGCCTCCGCCTTGAGCCTGATGGCCTTCGGCTTTTTGTGGACGAAGCGGATCTCTCTTCGGGAAAAGCTGGCGGGCTTTCTGATCCTGTTTTTCCTGATTTTTTCTATGAATTTCAGCGTGTTGAATTACGTCTGGCACGGCTTCCACTTTACCAATATGATCCCCTACCGCTTTGCTTTTCTTTTTGCTTTTGCGGTGGTGGTTTGCGCGTATCGGTTTTTTGAAGAGGCTCTCGGGGATCTGGATCTGTTCGATCTGATTCTGATGCTGATCTTTTCTGCCGCCATTCCCGTTTGCGCCTATTTGATCTACGGCCTCCCTCCCGCTCTTTTGACCTTGGCGGTGCTTTTGGCTTGCGTTTTGCTTTTGATGCTCCACCGCGCGGGCTTTCTCTCCCGCAGGGTGCTGTCGCTGATCGTTTGCGGGGTGATTCTGGTCGAAACCTCCGTGACCGCCTATTTGGGAACCGAGGGCGTGGGCTATACCAACCATTCGGATTATTTTGACGGAGATACGGGGAAAGCGGTGGTATCCATGGTAGAAAAGGCCGCCGAGGAGGAGAAGGACAGCAAAAACCGCTTTTATCGGATGGAAACGGCTGAGTGGCGGAGTCTGAACGATTCCTGCTTTTACGGCTATAACGGCATTTCGCAGTTTGCCTCCTCCGCCAATCGGGACGTTTCGGAGTTTCTTTTGGCGTTGGGAATGCCTGCCGATCCCGGGAGCAACCGCTTTGTATACGTTCACGGAACCCCCTTTGCCGATCTGCTTTTGTCAATCCGCTATCTGATCCAAAAGAACGGTGATATGAACGAAAGCTCCTTTACCACCGTCGCTTCGGCCGAAGAGGATCCGTACGTAACGCTGAATCGCAACGAGGCCTTCTGCGGAATGGGCTTTATGATTCGGGAGGATGCCGCGGACTTTTCCTTTGACGATGATTTGACCCCCTTTGAAAGGCAGAACGCGCTGTTTTCCGCTATGACGGGGCTCAAGGGCGATCTGTTCAAGCCCTTGGAATCCATCGGCAGTGCCGCCATCAATCTGGAATTGGAAAAAATGGAGGGCGATCACTACCACTATCGCGGCGAGGGCGACGGCGGAGAGGACGGCTTTTCCATCCACGTGCGCTATTGGATGCGCGAGGCCGCCTCGGTATACGTCTACGCCGACGTTCCCGGTGCCGATTACGTATTGGCGGATATGGATTGGCACTGCATTTCCGATTACCCCAATCTCTTCAGCGTCGGCTATTATCGGGACAATGAGGAATTCCAGCTGAAGCTCTTTTTGCACAACGACGAAAAGGGTGAGCCCTTTGAGGGGGATGTCCATTTTGAAGCCTGCGTTTTGGACCGAGCGCTGTGGGAGCAAGGCCTTGCGATTCTGCAGGATGAGTGTATGACGGTCACCTCGGTGGAAAAGGAAACCATGGAGGGAGAGATCGTCGTAAAGGAGGATGGGTATTTCTACACCTCCATCCCCGCCGAGCGGGAAGGAAATTGGCGGGTATTCGTGGACGGAGAAGAAGAGGAGATCGTTCCCTTTGCCGATGCCTTTTTGGGGCTTTATCTGGAAAAAGGGGAGCACAGCCTGAAATTCGTTTATACCCCTGCGGGATTTACGGCGGGAAGGGCTGTGACGCTGGCGGCGCTGATTCTGTTTGCCCTTTTGCTGGCGGGGGAAGCCCTTGGCTTTCGGCTTTTCCCCGAAAAGAGATCGGCTGTGACCGAGCCCGCACCTGCGGACAAGGAGGAGGCGGCCGAAAAGGAGGAGCAGTGTGACGATACAGAAATTGATGTCGATCACCCGAAAGGGGATTGACGATTTTGCTATGATCGAGGCGGGAGACAGCGTGGCCGTGGGCGTTTCGGGAGGAAAGGATTCGCTGGCTCTGGTGACCGCTCTGGCGCATCTTTCAAAATTTCATCCCACGGGCTTTCGCGTGAAGGCCATCACCGTGGATCTCGGCTTCGAGGGCGCCTCCTACAGCCCCATTGCCGATTATCTGGCGAATTTGGGGGTGGAATACCGCGTGGTCAAGACCGAGATCGGAAAAATTGTGTTCGACGTGCGCAAGGAAAACAATCCCTGCTCCCTCTGTGCCAAAATGAAGCGGGGCGTTCTTTGCGATACCGCAAGGGAAATGGGCTGCGGGCTTCTGGCGTTGGCCCATCATCGGGACGATTTGATCGATACTTTTCTTTTGAATCTCTTTTACGCAGGACGTATGGATACCTTTTTGCCCGTTACCCAAATGAACAAAAGCGGGATCACGGTGATCCGTCCGTTTTTGTATGCCGAGGAAAAGGATTTGGTGTATTTTGCCAACAAAAATCCCATGCCCGTTTGCCCCTCGGGTTGCCCTGCCGATAAAAATACCGCCCGAGAGGACGTGAAGGGGCTGATTCGCACCCTCGCCAGGGAAAACCCCGATATCAAGGCCAAGGTGTTCGGGGCCATTCTCCGCTCGGGACTTTTGCATCGCAAGGAAAACGATACCATCCGATCCTGAGAATGGAATTTTGTGAAAAAACTGTTAACAATGCGTCGAACCGCTTGAATTTTTTTGCGGGCGGGATATAATAATATCAAAGGGTTTAGCACTCATCGGTTTCGAGTGCTAAAACCCAAGAACAGGAGGAAAAGAAAAATGTTGAAGCCTTTGAATGACAGAGTTGTTTTGAAAATGGTAGAAGCGGAAGAAACCACCTCTTCCGGTATTATTTTGACCGGCTCCGCCAAGGAGAAGCCCGAGATCGCCGAGGTGATCGCCGTGGGCCCCGGCGGAACGGTGGACGGAAAGACCGTTGAAATGAACGTAAAGCCCGGCGATAAGGTCATCACCAGCAAGTATTCCGGTACGGAAGTGAAGTATCAGGGCAGTGAGTACGTAATCGTAAAGGTTGGCGATATTCTCGCCATTGTTGATTGAAGGAGGAATGAAAAATGGCAAAAGATATTTTGTACGGCATTGAAGCCAGAAATAAATTGATGAACGGCATCGATCAGCTTGCAGACGCAGTGAAGGCCACCATCGGCCCCAAGGGCAGAAACGTGGTGCTGGACAAGAAATTCGGCGCACCCCTGATCACCAACGACGGTGTTACCATCGCCAAGGAGATTGAGCTGGATGATCCCTTTGAAAATATGGGTGCTCAGCTCATCCGCCAGGTAGCGGTGAAGACCAATGACGCCGCAGGCGACGGTACCACCACCGCAACCCTTCTGGCGCAGGCCTTTGTTCGCGAGGGAATGAAGAACGTGACCGCAGGTGCCAACCCCATGATTCTGAAAAAGGGTATTTCCAAGGCGGTGGATTGCGCCATTGCCGAATTGAAGAAGAATTCCAAGCCCGTTTCCGGCAAGGAAGATATTGTCCGTGTCGGTGCCATCTCCGGCGGCGACGAATTGGTGGGCACGCTCATTGCCGATGCCATGGAGAAGGTTTCCGCAGACGGTGTGATCACCGTGGAGGAGAGCAAATCCGCCGAGACCTATTGCGAGGTTGTGGAGGGTATGCAGTTTGACAGAGGCTATCTCTCCCCCTATATGGTAACCGATACCGATAAGATGGAGGCCGTGTTTGACGATGCCATCCTTCTCATCACCGATAAGAAGATCTCCAACATTCAGGAAATTCTGCCCCTTCTGGAGCAGGTGATGCAGTCCGGCAGAAAGCTGGTCATTATTGCCGACGACGTGGAGGGCGAGGCCCTTTCCACCCTTTTGGTCAACAAGCTCCGCGGCACCTTTACCTGCGCCGCTGTGAAGGCTCCCGGCTTTGGTGACAGAAGAAAGGATATGCTGCAGGATATCGCCATTCTCACCGGCGGTACCGTGATTTCTTCCGATCTGGGATTGGAATTGAAGGAAACCACCTTGGATATGCTGGGCCGTGCCAAGCAGGTGAAGATCAACAAGGAGAATACCATTATCGTGGGCGGCCAGGGCAACCCCGATGCCATCCGCGACCGTATCACCTCCATCCGTGCAAGCATTGAAACCACCACCTCCGATTTCGACCGCGAAAAGCTGCAGGAGAGATTGGCAAAGCTTGCCGGTGGCGTTGCCGTCATCAAGGTCGGCGCCGCAACGGAGGCCGAAATGAAGGATAAGAAGCTCCGCATTGAGGACGCTTTGAATGCAACCCGTGCCGCTGTGGAGGAGGGAATCGTTCCCGGTGGCGGTGTGGCTCTCTTGAACACCGTTTCCGCTGTGAAGGCTCTTCTGGATCAGACTCAGGGTGAAGAAAAGATCGGTGTGGAGATCGTTCTCCGCGCACTGGAGGATCCCGCCCGTCAGATCGCGGCCAATGCCGGCTTTGAGGGCAGCGTGATCGTCAATCAGATCCTCACCTCCGGAAAGCTGGCCTACGGCTTCAACGCCTATACCGAGGAGTACGTGGATATGTACGAGGCCGGTATCATTGATCCCACCAAGGTGACCCGTTCCGCTCTGGCCAATGCCTCCAGCGTTGCCTCTATGGTTCTCACCACCGAGGTTTTGGTTGCCGAGAAGAAGGAGGATGCGCAGGCTGCCGCTATGGCCGCAGGCGCTGCCGCCGCCGGCGGTATGTATTGATCCCCGCTCATCCGAAAAAATTTCGCCTGTCGCGCATTGCGGCAGGCGTTTTTTTTTCTCTCCGAAGCTGAGTATTGACAGCCTTTGGAGCGGTATGCTACAATGCCCATAGTGAAGGTCGATTTTTTGTGAAAGGGAGGGATTCGAATGAATCGCAAACCGTCTCGTTTTGTGGCAAGCCGTTTTCTCAAGGCAATTTTGACCTATCTTTTGGTGGTATATTGCTGTGGGGTGGCCTTTTTGTCCCCGATTTTGAATATCCTTTTGGAGCCCTTGGAGGCTATGGGAGAAAGGTGGGTGTTCTCCGCTCTGTATTTTACTTGCTATTCGGCCTTGCCCTTTTTCTTTTACGTGATCATTCAAGAGGCCGATGAGCGGAAGCTTTCCTTGGCTGTACAGCACCCCAAGCCCCCTGCGGTGCCGATCCTCATAAGGGAGATCGCATCCTCCCGTGATTTTTATTACAATGCCCTTCCGCTGCTTTTCTTTTTGCTGGCACTTCCGCCCAAGGGGAGCCTTGCTCTTCTGTACGGTCTTCTTCCCTCGATGCCCTATTTGGTGCAGAGGCTGATGGCTTCTCTTCTGTACGGGGCATTTGTTTTCGGTCTTTTGTTTTTGGCGGAGCTGCTGTTGCGGAAGGATTGGTATCGGCAGTGGCGGTATCAGGGCTTTTCCCTCACGCCCGAGGGCTTGGCGGAGATTCCCGTGGTTTCCAAAAAGAAGCTGGCCTTTCACATTTTCTTAATTACCGTAACGGTATTTTTGCTTCCCGCCTTCGGGATCTATTTTCAAATGCTTCGTGTTTTTATATTGCTGTTTTGGGATTCGGTTTCCCTCAGGGTGATTTTGGTTGCCGCTTTCTTTTACCCCTCCTTTCGTGAATGGCGCAGAAAAAAGCGCATTTTGCGGGAATTGAAGCGGGAATGCGGTCATTTACGGATGCCCTTCCAAAGCCGCGGCGCGCTTTTTCGTGGAATCCTCGGCTTGAACCCCGAGGCGGATTTTACCGTGGAGACGGAAAAAATCCGTTACGTGGGCAGAATTTTGCCCGTTCGGAGCAAAAGAAGCGTTTTGCTCTTCCATCGGGAGGGGTATTACCGCTTTGAAAAGCGGATTCTGGCCTGGTATGTGCCCTTTTTCCGTCACCTGCGGAAGCCTATAAAGGAATCCGACCAAGGGGGCAAAGAGGTCCGGGAGGTGGTGATCCTCTCTCAGGAGCCGAAAAAGATCTTTTTCGGAGATGAGGATCGGTATCGGGAGGCTTGGAGCCGCGATTCCTTGGGAGAATATGAGATCTATCATTCCTCGGCCTTTCTGTCCAAGCTGATTTCCCACGGACGCTGAGGCAAGCTGCTTTCTGCGGAGGACTTTTTTTGGAACCTTTTTTTGGAACCCTTTTTGAAAAAAGGGTTCCAAACCTCCAAAAAACTTTTCGGAATAAAAAATGCAAAAGAATCCTGCTGTCCCTTGCTATCGTAAAAACCGCAACCTTTGTTTGCAGGGGACTTTTTGCAGGGGACTTTTGAAAAAGTCCCCCACACCCCCAAAACTTTCGGAATCAAAAAGAAAAAGAGACTGTATGCTTTTCCCTGATGCGGAAACCGTACGATCTCTTTTTTCATTGCCGTTTGATCCTTTTTTTCATCTCCGCGAAATTTTCTCCAAACCACATTTCATCGGTTACTTGTAGGGGCGATTCACGAATCGCCCGCATCCTCCGCAAAAATTTCCTCCAAACCCCATTTCTATTGGCAAAAGCAGTGGTACAATAATGCCTCCATCCGGGAGGGAGGTGGCACGCGGAGCGTGACGGAAGGAGCCTGCGCGACTAAAAAGTTATCGATAAAGTACGGATATCGCGCACCAACTTTGTGGATAAATTCGGATTCCCGCCTCCGCCCATTTCATCGGATTTCGTAGGGGCGATTCACGAATCGCCCGCAATCTCGGCGAAAATTTCATCCAAACCCCGTTTCTGTTGGCAAAAGCGGTGACTTTGAGCAGGGTGCACAAAGGAGAAAGGTGTTTTTTGGATAGCTTCCACAAAAAATGTAAAAAGTGGAAAGAAACGGTTGACAAACGGAGCCCTTGCCGTTACAATGGAATCAGAGAACGAAAAAGTGTAAAGAGGAAACGGCGAAAAAAACAAATTCGGAATCGGAAAACCAAGCAAAAAAGACAAAAACAGAAAGGGTGGACTGCAATGGCAAAGATAGTGAGATTGAAATGGAATATCATGTTATCTTGCGCTGCGCGGTCCGAAAGAGAAAGCAGGGCTTAATTCCTTTTTCTCAATATTTGATAAACAAAAAACGGATCGCACGGCAGGAAGCAAAGACTTTCCCACCGATGCGATTTTTTTATTAAAAAAATGAAAAGGAGACTCATATGAAAAAAATCATATCCTTGCTTTTGATTTTTGCATTGGTTTGCGGGATGCTCGCCTTTTCGGGCTGTGACGGGGAGAAGATCCCTTCCTCCACGGAAACGCTGACCCTTGAGGCGGGAAGTGCAACCGAGGGGACGGGCGGTACGTTTTCTCCCGAGGATCACCCTATTTTAAAGGGCGGTGTGGATGAGAATTTTCCCGAGTATGCTTATATGTATTCAAGGCAGGCCATCGCAGCGCAAACGATGCAGGTTTACGGCGATTTTGTGATTTGCGGCTTTCAATATTATCTCCTTTCGGATCCGGATCAAAAGCTACATCCTATTTTCTTTGAGGGCTTGCCCAATTTGCTTGCGGAAGAAAATCCGGAGGTGACGGAATGGTCCGGCAATTTGGTGTCTTTCTACTTGGATGAGGAGCTAACCCGACAAAACGGCGGGGTTCCCGTGATCCATTATTCCGTAGAGGCAAAATTTACCCCTCCCGATCCGATTCCGAGGGCGAGTGTAAAAAAAAGGTTTTTCTTTACCTTTGACGTAAAAAGCCAAAGGATCAGCTTTTTACCGCCAGCGGAGGGGCTGAAAACCGAGGATGGAAAAGTGGTTTCCTTATCGGGGATGAAAGAAATTCGAGTATGGGAAGGGAGAATCTATTTTTCTGCCACGGTAGACCAAGAGGATTATTTCGTTTCCATGAAAAATGACGGTACGGATTTGGTTTTGATTTCGCAGGCAGAGGATTTGAGCGCTGCTGCAAGCGATAAAGAAAAAAAGCCCTGCTATTTTGTGACGCATTCCGATCATCGGGTTTGGATGGTGCGATCGGGGGTGCTGTATTCCGCCGCAGCGGATTTTAGCGATCTGAAAAAGGAAGCGGAGCCGGATTCGAATCTGCAGGATTGCCTTTCCGGGGTGCATGACGGATATCTTTATTTCTTCAAAGAAACGGATCGCTTGGAGCTGTTCGGAATGAGGGTCCCCTTTGCGGTGTATGCCTGCGTGCGCAAGCCCTTGGCCAACCTTTCCGCCGAGGAGACTTTGATTGAGGGCATCGATTCCGGATATGTGATGGCAGGAGGAAATATCCTTTATTCCAAAACGGCAGAGCTGCAGCTCTTGAATGGGGTGAGCAGCGTTATCGTGTGTCAAAAGCTCTATTGGTATGATGTGGAGCGCGGCGTGGAAAACGTGTTTTTCACCCAGAAGGAGGGAGATTTGCGAAGAACTCGGATTTGCTTCCTTTCTTCCCGCCGGGCGATCGTGGATTTCGACGGATATGCCGCAGCAGGGATGTCAGGCTTCGGAAAGGAGCGGCACGAGCGCATTTTATATGACCTTGCAACGGGAGAAAAAACGACCCTGAGAACCTTCACCGGGGATACCAACGTAAGGGAATATAATTTGGCGTACTTTTTGGATTATGCCGAAAAATAAAGCTCGGCTTGAAAGGATGAAGAATATGAAAAAAATCATATCCTTGCTTTTGGTTTTTGCTACGGTTTTGGGGATGCTCGCCTTTTCGGGCTGTGACGGGGAGAAGACCCCTTCCTCCACGGAAACGCTGACCCTTGAGGCGGGAAGTGCAACCGAGGGGACGGGAGGCCCCTTTTCCCCCGAGGATCACCCCATTTTAAAGGGCGGTGTGGATGAGAATTTTCCCGAGTTTGTGAGGAATTTTAGTGGAGGTACGGCTTTGGGTTACTTCCCCATGCAAATTTATAATGGTTGGGCGATTTGCGGTTTTTCGTATTTTAATCTTTCTGATCCCGGTGAAACTCTTTATCCCATTTTTTTTGATGGATTTGCAGCGTTGAATGAGTCTTATTCTGCAGGGGATTCTGCAAGTTGTTATGGGTTTCTGATTGATCCCGTATTGACTGCGGAAAACGGTGGGGTTCCGGTGATCCATTACAACGTTATGTTCACTTTTTATAACGATGATAATGGAACAAGAACCATTTTGAGTAAAGCGAAAGTTTTTACCTTTAACGTGAAGACTCAGGAAATTACAGCTGTTTTTTTTGAAAAGGAAGCGCTAACCATCCAAAACGCTGCTCCGGCTCCCGGCGAAATAATGGTAGGCACAAAAATCAATACGCCACAGTTTGTTTCCAATATGGCACTCTATCGGGATCATTTGTATTATAACGTTTATGATGTTTCCGGAGATGAAAGCTTTTATTGTATGGGAAACGATGGGAAAAATGCGAAAAAGCTGGAGCTTCAAAGAGAAGAGGAGGAGTCGAAAGAACACTACTTCCTCGCAGTGTATGAAGACAGAATTTGGGCTATTTGCTTCGGCAAGCTGTGTTCCTTTGCTTTGGATCTTTCTGATTTTCGTTTGGAAAAGCAATTATATTCCGAAAAGCACTTATATTCCGAAAAGGCCGGTATTTTCGACGGTTACGTTTATTACACAAAAAATAATAAAAGCGTTTTTTTGGATGATATGGAGTTTGGGGTAACGGATTACGTGCGCAGCCCGCTTTCAAACCTTGAAACAGAAGAAACGCTGTTGGAGCAGGTCGTTCTTTATAGCCATATCGGAGACCGCTACACGACAAGCAAAGCAGGGAAGATCTTTTTTACAGCGAAGGAAGACGTTTTCAGTCCTTCCCCGAATGCGCTCCGTTCCCAAAGGCTTTGTTTATATGATTGTAAAACGAATGAAATCAGGCCTTTTTACACGCAAAAGAAAGAAGATTCAATGGATTTTTCAATGCGGTATATTTCTGATCAATGGGTAGCGGTTGATTTTACAGATCCAAAAAATTATCAAACAATTCGAACTCTGTTCCATTTGGAAAGCGGCGAAGAGATCGCTTTAAACGGTTTGGATTTTAAAAAGGGGTTCTATCTGTAAGCACCCCGATTGAGAAAGAGACTTATATGAAAAAATTTTTATCTTTGCTTTTGGTATTGGCCACGGTTTGCGGGATGCTCTCCTTTTCGGGCTGTCGGGACGTGGAAATTCCGAGCGAGACGGAAGAGGAAAGGACCTTTGAAATCCCGATCCTTCCCCAGGGAACGATTCCCGAAATGCCCGATTATATTGCAGGGGAGAATCCTGCAAGTGCGGTTCTCTACGGAGAATACTGCCTTTTCTGGGGAGCGGATGGGCTGAGATTTCAGCTGTATTCCAATCCTACCCCCACGGCGTATCCGGGCTTCTTCGACGCTTTGGCGCAGGGGGAGGACAACCCCTTTTACCACTTCAGTTCACCGAGCTCATTTTTGGTTGACCCGATCTCCTCTGCCGAGAACGGAGGGATCCCCACCCTGATCTTTTCCACCAAGCGCAAAGTCAATTTGGGGGAACCGATCTTGTACCAAATTTGCTCCTTCAACATTGCAACACAAAAGCTGACCGTCTTAAAGGATGGCATTGCGGATAAGATCCAATATCTTTGGATGTACAAGGATCGCATATACTTTGCCACCTACGGCGCCGATCAGGGAACGGGGCTTTTCAGCATGAAGAACGACGGATCGGATTTTTGCGAAGGGGTAAACGCCGAAAAGGAAATGATCTTGCCGCTGCATTGCGCCAACGACCGCATTTATTACACCGTTTACGATGGGAATTTATATTCCGCCGATCTGAATTGGGCGGATCATCGGGTGGAGGCTCCCGTGGAATCGGATATCCGCATTTTGGTGCACGGCGACTACCTTTATTATTCCGAAAGCCAAGGAAGAAAGGAATTCGGCGGTGTGGAGCATACCTGCTACAATTATTATCGCATTTCCTTGAAGGATCCGCAGAAAAAAGAGTTGATCTTGGAGGACGTGTACGGAGCGGGCGGCCCTCAGGGCACCCTGATCCCCTTCCGCCGCGTGGAGGACTTGCGCCTTCTCGATCAAAAGAAAAAATGCTTGATGGGTCTGTATTTGTTCGATGCCGCAACGGGCGAGGTGAAGACCGTGTTTCGGGAAACCGAGGAGGTGTTTTCCTCCAAAATTATGGCGTTTCAATCGGGATCGCCCTATGCGGTGTGGAAGGATTCCACCAACAAACGCTTTTATTACAGTGATTTCGGAGAAAACCAAAAAACACCTGCGGCGATCCTCCCCGCTTTGGCGTAACGTCAATGCCCGCCCTTCGGCGGGCATTTTTTTGCGGCGAAGGCGGAAAGGAGTTGCCAAAGAGAGAAAAATATGGTATGATAACAAAGAAGATTTTAAGTTTCCTCGGAAAGAAAGGATGTCCCGACCCATGAAACTATTTGATCGTAAGAACAGCTGCTCCATTTGCCTTTTCGGACAGGTGGATGAGGCAGTTCTATTGGCCGCTTCGGATCTGAAGCGGGATCTTTGCCGTATTTCGGGGCAGAAGGAGGGCTTCCCCCTTTTGTTTGATCTTGAAAAAAGCGATTCCATCGTCATCAAGACTGTGCCCGACGGCCGTACGGAGGCCTATACCGTTACCGTGAGCGAAGAGGGGGCCACCGTTTGCGGCAGCGACGTTTTGGGAACCGTTTTCGGTATCTACGCCTTTTCCCACCGCGTGCTGGGGGTTCACCCCATGCATCGCTTCATCGATCTGTTCCCCGAGGAGCGGGAGGCGATGCGTTCGGAGGCGGTGGTGTTTTCCTCTCCCGAACGGCCCGTTCGCTTCCGCGGCTGGTTTGTCAACGATGAAGATTTGCTTTCCGAATTGCAGTACAGCGGGGCTACCCGCGGGCTGGATTACCGCTACTATCAGAACGTGATGCACCCCGAGGTTTTGGATATGGTGATGGAAACGGCCCTGCGCCTGGAATATAACCTCATCATTCCCGCAACGCTTTTGAATATTGATCTTCCCGCGGAGGAGAAATTGGTGGAATGTGCCTACCGCAGGGGGCTGTATTTGTCTCAGCACCACATTGAGCCCATGGGGGTTTCGGGCTTTACCGCCGAAAACTATATGAAGGAGCACGGCGGCGGTTCGCCCTCTTTCATCAGCAACCGCAAGGGGATGGAGGATTTGTGGCGGTATTACGCCCAAAAATGGGCCAAATATGCCGATCGCGTGGTTTGGCAGCTGGGTCTGAGAGGAAAAAAGGACGAGGCGGTTTGGAAGACCGATCCCTCGGCACCTCTTTCCATGGAGGCCAGAGGCGGGATCATTTCCGATGCCATTCAGACACAGCATCGCATTCTCTGCGAGGTGCTGGGGCACTCCGATTTCTACAGCACCACCACCCTTTGGAACGAGGGCTCCCTTCTCTACGGACAAGGGCATCTGACCTTGCCCGAGGGGACCGTTCCGATTTTGGCGGATTTCGGCATCGATCAGATGTTCGGAGAGGATATGTTCTCCACCCCCAAGGAGGAGGGGAGAGCGTACGGCGTGTATTACCACACCTCCTTCTGGGCGCTGGGACCCCATTTGGTGGAGGGCTGCCGCCCCGAAAAAATGGCGTATTCCTATAAAATTGCCGCCGAAAAGGGCTGTCTGTATTATTCGATGCTGAATATTTCCAACGTGCGCCCCGTTCATTTTTCCATTTCCATGAATGCCCGTATGCTGGCGTCTCCCGCCAAGGGGGACGGTGCGGCGGCTATGGAGGAATTTGACCGCGAGATCTTCGGCGAGCAAGGGAATTTGATCTCCGATCTGCGGCGCCGCTTTTACGATTCCTTTGCGGATTTCGGAGAGGAGCTGGCGGCGGAATTTGCCCGCAATTGGTTCTTTTTCTATCACAAATATCCTCCGCTTCCCTTTATTCGCAACGCCGCAACGGACGGACAATTGACCTGGCTTGGCAAATACGCCCTTTTGGAAAAGCAGCACTGCGGCGTGGATTACGCCACCAAGGATCGCCTGCCCGCTTTGGCGGAGAGCGAAAAGAAGCTTGCGGCACTGGATCGGGATATGGCCGAAATGAAGGGGCAGCTTCCCGAAAACAGAAAGCTGTATTTTGAGCAGTTTTTGCATCATCAGACCCGCCATCTTCTGCATTTGACCCGCTGGTGTATGGCTTGCCTTGAAATGGTGGATCACGCGTTGCCTCGGGAGGATCGCCTTCGCTTCGGAAAGGCCGCCTGCGGGCATTTGGAGACCCTCTTGGAGGAGAGAAAAATTTTGGAGCAAAACGGCTGGGAATTCTGGCACCGCGGTGATCAGAAGATGGATCTTCCTTTGCGGCTTGCGGAAACGAGAGCCTATCTGGAAAAGCTGTAAAAAAGAAAAGCGATCAAGAATTTCGGTTCTTGACCACTTTTTTCATTGAAAAATCAGTTTTGCAGGGCGGGGGGAAGAATGCTTCGGTCGGTCAGATACTGCACGGCCTCGGCACCCAAAAGGGGATGCATTTTGATGGCCTCGCGCACGTCGTCATCCTCCTTGGCGGACAGAAGCATCAAAAAGGCCTCGGCCTCTTTTTTGGTTTCTTCGCGGGGAACCTCGCCGCTTTGGAAGAAGCGGTCGATAAATTCCTTGCTGTCCTCCTTGGCCTTGAGGGCGGCATCCTCCGAGGGAGAATTACTTTCGTAAGAGGCGATGAAGATTTCCTCCACTACGGTGTTGACCACGTGCTTTTTCAAGCTGCAGACCTGCTTGTTTTGGTTCAAAAGATCCCCCAAGCGATCCATGGTTTCCTCGGGAAGCTCGGAAAGCTCGCCGCTTTCCGCCTTGGTCAGAAGGTCGCTTTCCATCACGTAGGCGGTGAAATCCAGAACGGCGGTGGCGGTATCGGCAAATTGCTCCTGATCCATATCCAGAATCTCCAGAACCTCCTCGACCTCCTGCCGCGCCTTTTCATCGGTGATCAATTCATCCAGCTGGGTTTCGATCTCCTCCTTGGCGCTGACCACCAATTCGTAGCACCATTCCTCCTCGACCACCTCGCTGCGGGCATAATCCATAAAATCCCGCAAGGCGGCGGCCTTTTCCTCGGGGGTACTGCTTTGAAGGGCTTCGAAGCGCTCAAAGAGCCCGTTGACGGTGGTGGCCATTTGGGAAACGTCAAAATCCGCGTCGTTGATTTGGAAGCGGGAGAGTCTTGAGATCACGGCGGCGGTGGGCTTTGCGTTGCAGAGACGAACCATCGGATGGGCGGTGACACAGTCCACGTACGAGAGGATCTCGGTATTTTCGATTTTTGCAAGCTTCATCAAATTGCCCACGGGTGCCACGGCGGTGGACAAAAAGGCGTAAAGGGGCAGGGTCAGAAGGAGCGCCACCACAAGGGCATCGCAGAATCGGACGGCAAGACCGCTAAGGCGGGAGCCTGCGCTCTCCATATCGGAAAAGATGAAGATGGTGCGGGAAATACGGGAGGCAATGAACTTGAAAACGATCACCAGAATCAAGAAGACCACAGAAAACAAGACCAGGGAAAGAGCCGATCGGACAAGACCTGTGGCAAGGGAAAGAGCGAAGCTCGCAAAAACGCCCAAGGAATCAAACAGCTCCTGCGGGAGAAGGGGGAGCAGCTTTTGGGCGAGGAGCTCCGTTGTCGTTTCCGAAAGGAAAACGGAAAGAAAGAGGGAGCAGACGGCAGCCACCAAGGTAACGGCCAGAGAAAGCAAGGAGGGGAACAGACCCTTTCGAAAGCCGTTGATGAGATAGGGGATGCCGAAAAGAAGAGCCAACGCAGCAAAGGGGAGATACAAAATCAGATTCAGAAGAGCGGTGCTCATAAATGAAACCTTACCTTTCGCATCAATTTTTGAATGGGGGCTGAGAACACGCTTCAGTATAACACAAACGTCGAATTTTGTCTACCGAAACAAGAAAAAAAGCCGCCTTCGGGCGGCCCTCAGGGTCAATCAAGGGGTTTGGGGGCTCTGCCGTAATAGACGGTGTGAATCCCCGGGCCGCGATCGTTCTCCAAAAGAGCCAAAAGGGAAAAGCCCAGACGGTCCAGCACCTTTAAGTGGCCGATGTTTCCGTCCCACGTGCGGGTATAAATCGGAAGGGAGGGGAAGGCACGGATCATTTCCAGATAAAAGCCCTTCATCAGCCCCTTGCCTCGAAAATCGGGGTGAACCACGCAGGTGGAGGCGTAAAGATTGGGGCCTTGGGGAAGGTGTTCGTTTTCATAATTTTGGCGGAAGGACATAAAGCCCGCAACCGTTTTGCCCTCCAAGGCGACCACAAAGCACTGCCGTTTCATTTCCTCAAAATAGGAGCGGATTCCGCCGGAGGCCCCTTGGGACAGGCATTGCTGGGTGGTGGAGGAGCGGGAAGAAAGGGGCGGAATGAATTCCTTGTCGCCCAAAACCAAAAGAGCGTAGATTTGCTCCAAAAGATTTTCGTCGCAAAGAGCGGTGTAAAGCTTCATTTCCATAAAAAATACTCCTTTTTCACGTGCATGATCGGGAAAGGTCTTTCAATTTGCCTCAGTATATCACGAACGGGAGGCAAAGTCAACCGCCACAAAAAAGAGAACGAGAGCATTCCCGCTCTCGTTCTCATCTTTAGGGTCAATCCTTCCGCAGGGTCTTCTTTTGCCAGCTCATTTTGCCGCACTTGGGACAGCGCATATAGCGGGTTCTGCCAAAATGCATGGCGAAAAAGACGCTTTCATAGCGGGGAACGTGCAAATGTCCGCACACTTTACAGCGGTAATAACCGGCCTTTTGCTCGATTCGGATCATAAAGGGCGTTGCGATCAGAAGGGGCGCAAGACTTGTCAGAACCAAAAGAACTTGAAGCCACTCCTCCAATTCCGTAAGAGATACGATCAGTGCGGAAACCGCAAGAGGGATCAGAAGGACCAAGCCGACTGTGATTTCCAAAAACAAAAGCCTCTTGTCCGATTCCTCCTTTTCCTTTACAGCCTCCAGCAAATTGTTTTCCATTTCTTTGTTAAAATTTTCCATTTCTACCACCTTCCCACATAGTAAATCGTTTACCGTGATTCTGAGAATATCACAAAGCGCCAGCATCAAAGAGGAATCCGGCATTGATTTGCCCGTTTCCCATTTGGATACGGCTCGATCGGTGATATTCAGCTTTTCTGCCAGCTGCATTTGGGTCAATTCGACCGCTTTTCTGCGCTCGGCAATGAATTTTCCGATTTTGATTTGGTCCATTTCGGCCTCCTTTCGCTTTTATCATAGGGGAAACGGCAGAGAAAATCAACATACCGTCGGTTGAGTGGGAAGAAATCAAAAGACGGTTGAGAGAATTTAAGCAAAACGGAAGTATTTTTCCATCATTTCCGCGATCTGCCCCTTCATTGTGCGCAGAATTGCCTCGGCGCGGGTATCCCCCGCCAGATAGCGGTTCATATAGTATCCCTCGGCGCGGCAGGGAATATCGTGAAGCGGGAAGTAATGCTCCATCAAAAAGGCGCCGTATTGGATCCAGCGGTAGTCACCCACCAAGCGATATTCCTTGCTGATGGTATCCACCGCCACGGAATAGCGATCCTTGATGGCTTCGATCAGGGAAGCTCGCTTGTTGGCCTTGGCAAAAACAATGGTGGAGCAAATGTTGCCGTTGGGATTGATCTCCAAGGAGCTGTGGCTGTCGGTGCTGCCCACCACGGGGTGATCGATGCCCTCGGCCTTCATTTTATAGTAGAAGGCGGTTTGGAAGCCGTTGTGGGAATAGGCGGTGGATCCGCCCAGCACCTCAAAGGCATCGAAGGGCTTATTCTTGTAAACGAATTCAATGTAATCCTCGGGAAGCTGCATCATGGGATGGAGCCAGAAGGGATGGGGAAAGATCCCCAGACCCTCGGCCTCGGTGACCTGCTCGTAGATCCATTCCAGAACGGCAAAGCTGAGGCGCTCCGATTCGTGCTCGCGGGGAACCGATTCGGAACGCTTTCGGATCATTTCCCGAAATTCTTCTTCCGTCATAGGATCGGGGGCAGTGCCGCCGAGAGAGCGAAACTCCATTCCTTCCCCCAATTCCGCATTTTTGGAGGGGGTGACCAAGGCGTTGACACTGAAGGTTCCGCCGAAATTCACGTAATGCACGTCGTTTAAGGGGAGGTGGATTTCTTCACCGGGAATGATGGCAAGATCGGTCAGATCCCCGAAGGCTTCCATGGCCTCCAAAGAGGGGTAATAACGGCGGTGATCGGAGATGACTGTGAAATCCAGCCCCTTGGCACGGTTGTAGGCGGCCACGTTTTTGGGACCCTCCCGCCCGTCGGAGCGGCAGGAATGAACGTGAAGATCGCCCCGATAGGGAAAACGCCCTGCCATATCCTCAAAAAGGCTGTAAACGCTGAGGGTAAAGATCGGTTTTTCCTCGGGATTTTCATATACGCGAACGAAATGCTCCCCTTCTCCCTCAAAATAAGCGCTCAAACGCAAAAAGCCGTTTTCATCGGGCTTTGTGACCACGGTGCTCCTTCCGCTTCGCTCGGGGTAATTCTTGGGAGCCGATTCCTTGACCTTACAGATCTGAACGGTATAGCTGTGATTCGAAATGAATTCGGATTTTTTTCCCAATGGCTGAATGGTGATGCATTGGATACGGTCACCGAGAAATACCTTGGGATAAACGTCGTAATGATACAGAACGAGATTCATAGGCCTTTCCTTCCCCTTGCGGGATACAATCTCTCGGCAAAGCCGCCGATCCTCCCCGCAGTATTTGTTTTATTATACACAAGCAAAAGGGAAAAATCAAGAATTCCTTCTTGGAAAACAAAAAATCTTCCGAAACGGAAACGAAAAGCGGAAAGGACGTTGTATCGAAAAAAGTATGACAGTTTTTTTGTTTTCTTCTTTACATTTGGCCTTTGTTCTTGTATAATTTGGATAATAACGATCAAGGAGTGGTTGCTATGAAGACTTTTAACATTACCGATTACGGCGCGCATTTTTGCGACAAATTGCAGACCGATGCCATTCAGAAGGCCATTGACGATTGCTTTCTGGCAGGCGGCGGCAGAGTCTTGATCCCTTGCGGCATTTATCTGACAGGCAGCATCCGCATCCGCTCGGGCGTTCAGCTTTATTTGGAAAGCGGTGCCATTTTGAAGGGCAGCCGCGATCCCGCGGATTATTTCAATTGGAAAAACGATACGCTTGAGCCCGTTGAGATGGAGGAGGAGGGCAATACCCCCAAGACCGGCCGAAGCTCTATTTCCACCAGCGCGTGGTCCAATGCTCTGATCCGTGCCTTTGATGCGCACGATTTTTCCATCATCGGTGAAAAAGGCTCTTATATCGATGGGTCCAACGTATACGACCCCGAAGGGGAGAACAACTGCCGCGGACCTCACGGCATCGGTGTTTGGAGATGCAGGGATATGCATTTTGAGGGCTATACCTTTGTGAACAGCTCCAACTGGTGCCACGCCATTTTCAAAAGCCAAAACATTACCGTCCGCAACGTTTCCGTGTTCGGCGGCTTTGACGGAGTTGATATCCGCACCTGCGACAACGTTTTGATCGAGGATTGTAATTTCAACACGGGTGACGATGCTGTGGCAGGCTTTGATAACAACGACGTGATCGTGAGAAACTGCAAGCTCAACAGCGTGGCCATGGCGCTCCGTATCGGCGGCAACAATTTCCTGGTGGAAAACTGCGTTTCCGATCAGCGCAACTTCGGACAGAGATTGGGGCTTTCCGTGGAGAAAAAGGAGAAGGGCTCCATTTCCGATGAAACCTGCCGCCACGAATCCTTTTCGGCATTCTCCTACTACTGCGATTTCCGCGCCGACGTGAGAAAGACCCCCGAAAATATTGTGATCCGCAATTGCCGTTTTGAGCAGGAAAGAGAATTGATGCGGCTGGAATTCACCGGTCTGAACCGCTGGTGCAGACAGAGAGCGCTCAAGGAGATTACCTTTGAGAATTGCTATATCGGAGATCTTTGTGCCACGGGTATGCTGTGGGGCGATGCGGAGGATAAGGTCATCTGCCGCTTCAAAAACGTAACCTTTGCTTGCCGCGAAGGAAAGGGAAGCGTTCCCATGATGGCCGTGGGCAACTTTGAAAAGATCCTCTTTGAGGATTGCACCTTTGAGGGCTATGAAAAGCCTATCCTTCTGGTGGGTACCGACGACGAGGCCAACGTGGAATTGATCCGCTCCGGTGAAATGGAGCTGAGAAAGGCCACCCTGGAGGAGTGCATCGAAGCGCATCCCACGGGAATCGCAAGCCAGGACAAGGGCAAGTTCCTGTTTTGGGATCTGAAGGACCCCTTCGCACCTCCCGTTCAGGGCAAAAAGCAATAAAAAATCGGATCCTCTCCGTTGAAAACGAAAAGGGACAGAGAACCTGAGGTTCTCTGTCCTGCTTTTTTTGCGGGAGGTCTTTATTCGTACTGCTTGGCCTCAATGCTTTCGCCGTCCAAGGTGAGAATCAGATTCTTGCCTCCCAAGAAATAGGGGGTGCTGACTCTTTCACAATGCGCCACCGTTTCCGGGGTGGCAAGCTCGCGGAAAACGGTGAAAATGGTAATGGAGGGGGAAGCGATTTGGATCAATTTGGGCGGATAGCAGTTTGTGCCGTGGTGGAGGAGCTTCAAAACGTCACAGCGAAAGGGCTCCTCGCCGTAATGGCGGATCATTCGTCCCAGCATTGCGTCATCGGCTCTTTGATCCCCTGTGATCAGAATGACTTTTTTTCCTTTTCGGATCCTGACCCAGAGAGAATTTCCGTTCAAGCTGCCGTTTGCACAGCCGACCTCGGGATGATCCACGTAAAAGATGCTGTTTTTGGCATTATTTTCGATCAAATAGCGATAGGCCTCTTCGTTTTCGGACCAATCGAAGGGAGCCGTGTAAATATCGATCTCCACATTGGCCTTTTGGGGACGAATGGAGTAGACCTTGCCGTAAGGAAGCTCGATCAGATTCGCGGTTTTGTGATGATATTCCGAAAGAAGGGACAAGGATCCGTGCAGCCTTTCCTCAAACGCCGCAAGCTCCGGGAGAAAATCGGGTCCCGGCAGAGAGCGGTAGCTGCGACGCGGCGCCAACAGCTCCACCACGCAAAGCCGAGGGTCGGCAAGAAGAAAGGGGAGTGCCCCTACGTGATCGGGATGAGAGTGGGAAATAATCACGTGGATCTCCAGGCGAGCCTTCTCCGCATCAGCCAGGCTCCGTGCACCCTTCAGCCATTCTGCCCGCAGCTCTGTCAGAAAACGAAGCATTTCACCGTCCCTTTTTCCGCCCACATCGATCACGTAGACCTCGCCGTCGAAAACGGCGGCAAAGCCGTCGGACTTTTTTTCGAACATTTTTTTAAAAAAGACCGAAAGCCTTCCGTCCCTCGGGGCAAAATCGTTTGCTCGGATGGTGCTTTTTTCCATTACAAGAGGCTCCTTTTGCTTTTGGTTCATTGTAGCATAAGCCGAAGGATTATGCAATGCTTTTTCTGCCACCATAAAAAATAAAAATCCAAGAAAAGACACATCATAATGAAAGCGGGATTTCATCGCGAAGCGATTTCATCCACCGAAGGTGGATTTATCCCGTCCACAAGGACGGATTTAACTGAAAAAAGCCATTCGCTTTTGCGAATGGCTCAGACTGAAGACAAAGTCCCGAAAGGGGCTTTGTTTTTTTGCAAAAAGGAGGAAAATATGGTATAATAGAGGCAGGAAGCGAGGGTGAGAGAATGATAACAAACGGAAAGAAAAGTAGTTTTCAAATACAAATGTTTTG
>JAFWBD010000043.1 GCA_017507325.1 Clostridia bacterium
ATTTGTGCGCGATATCTGTACCTTATCAATAACTTTTAAGTCGCGCAGGCTCCTTCCACCACTTCGTGGTCCCCCGTTCCGCGTTGGTACCGTGATTTTCCCATCGCCATTCGGCTCGGAAAAAGCGGGTACCTGCCGTCGAAAATCTGCGAAAAAGGCACCCGTGCCTTTTTCTTGCTTTCCACCTCTCGGATGGAGGCCTCGCGGGGCCACGGCTTTGGAGAATAAAATGGGCTGTGGATGAAATTTTCGCCGAGATGAAAATAAATCTCAATGCCAAAAAGGCACCCGTGCCTTTTTCTTGCTTTCCGCCTCTCGGATGGAGGCCTCGCGGGGCCGCGGCTTTGGGGAATCAAATGGGCTGTGGTTGTGGTTTTTACAGAGGCGAGGACGGTGAACCATTTTATTTTTTTATTCCGAAAAGTTTTTGGGAGGTTTGGAACCTTTTTTTCAAAAAAGGTTCCAAGAAAAGTTCCAAGAAAAATTCCAAGAAAAAAGCCCTCCCGAGGGAGGGCTTGAGGAGGGTTCAGGGGCGGGAAAGGAGACGGCGGGCCAATTCCGCCTTGCGGGGATCGCCGCAGGTGAAACGGAAGGAGACCGTGCCCGGGCTTTGGGAATCGGAGAGGAGATTCTCCTTCTCCAGAAGATACGCCAAGCGCCGCGCCGCGCCCGAGCCCCCGTGGTATTGGGGGATCCCATCAAAATGGCGGGACAGAGCGGCGGAAACGTGGGGGTAATGGGTGCATCCCAAAACCAGCGCATCGGGGCGGAAGGAAAGAGGGGCAAAAAGAGAGGTCAGATAGGAGAAAAGCGCCTCGTCCTCCCAGTGCCCCTCCTCGATGAGCTCCACCAGGCCCGGACAGGGCAAAAAGTGAACCTCGGCCTCGCCCTTCACCCGTTCCACCAGATTTTGAAGGCGGGCACTGCGAAGGGTCAAGGGGGTGGCCATCAGAAGAATTTTCCCCGTGGGGTGGGCCTCCACCGCAGGCTTCACCGCGGGCTCAATGGCCACAATGGGAAAATCGGGGTTTTCCCGCCGAAGGACGTCCGCAGCCACCGCCGTGGCGGTATTGCAGGCGATCACCGCCGCCTTACAGCCCCGCTCCCGAAGATAGCGGAGCCCCTCGCGGGTAAAGGCGAGCACCTCCCCCTCCGGGCGAACCCCATAGGGCGCGCGGGCGGAATCCCCCAAAAAGAGACAGCACTCCCTTGGGAGTGCTTTTCGAATTTCCTTGCAAACGCTGATCCCGCCGACACCGGAATCAAAAATACCGATCGGTGCATTCATCACCCAAAACCTCGTATTCCCAAAGGGATTTTATAAAACGAAAAAGTTCATATAAATCATGGCGCAGGGAGCCGCAATCAACAGCGCGGCATCCGTCAGGGAGGAGACAAAGCCCTCTTCCCTGCCGCGGCGCACCCGCGCGTACAAAACGAAGGGGGTGCCGAACTGCTCCTTTCTTTTCCGCAGAGTCAATACCAGCGCAAGAAGCGCCGTTCCCAGCAAAAGAACGGATGACAAATAGCGGGAAAAGCCGCCGAAAAAGGCAAACCAACCCGGAATCAGATGAAATACCAAGGAAAATGCAAGTCCAAGCAGCGCGGCGGCGTTGGCGTAAAACAGCGCAGGCTCCAAAAAGGCGCGCAGCGTGAGAAACAAATAGCGATTCAAGCCGCGGCGCGGGAGAAGGCCTGCTCTTTGGCGGCCCAGGCGATGGCGCAAGAGGGAGAGAAGCTCCCTGCGGGAAACGGAATACAACCACAGCGCAAAGGCCCAAAAGAGAAGCTGGGCAAAATTACGTGACACGGTCCCGCCCTCAATCCAGAATGCTGGTGAAATCCTTCTTTTCCTTGGGAAGGAAAACGGCTCTGCCCAAATGGGTCACCCACACGGTAATGGGGTAACAGACGAAAAAGGGCAAGGTGTGGCGGATAATCTGCCCCACGGGCACCTCGCCGTCCTCAAAAAGATGGTTGAACAAAAGGTCCATAAAGATAAAATAAGCCAAAAAGACCAGGAAGAAATGCAAAATGCGCAAAACGGCGCGGTTGGTCTTCCGCTCAAACATACGGTTGGCAAAGCCAAGACAGAGACAGAAGGGGAAAATGCAGAAAAAGAGCTTTCCGAACAGATAGGAGAAAAATTGGAAAAAGGTCTGACCGCCTCCCTCCAGATCGTCCCCCACCAGGGTGAACAGCCCAACGTAGCAAAAGCTGATCAGGAAAAACGCCAAAAACGTGGTAAACGCCACGTTATGAATCCATTTTCTCGTGCTTTCTTTCATTTCGATGATACCTCCTCAAGCTTTTTTTCTTCCTCTTCCTCCACGGTCACAACGCCCGCCTCTATGCCCAGAGCGGGCAGAAACAGACGGAAAAAATCCTCCCGCTCCAGCACCACGGTGCAGGTCTCCTCCGAGGGATGAAAGCAGATCCGCTCGGCCGAAAGCAGATCCCGATCCACAAAGAAGGCGATCTCTCTGTTTTCATCGAAAATCAGCTCCAAGGGGCTCACCGAGCCCGAACGGGTGTGCAAAATGCCCGCCAGAATCCCCTCCTCGGCAAAGGAAAGCCTGCCGCTTGCCATTTGACGGGAAACGGGCCCCGTGCGAAAGCGCTTGCCGAAGGGCATGGTCAAAAGATAAAAGCGGGTCTTTTGGCGGTTTGCCAAAACCAAATTTTTGCAATGAAGGGCATTTTCCACCCCTGCGCGCCGATCGTTCTCCAATTTTTCGGGGAGCGTGTCGGTTTTGGGATGGGAATAGATCCGATAAGGGATGCCGTGCCCCTCCAAAAAGGCGAGGATCGCCGTTTTTTCACGATTCTGTTCCATAGCACCAAAGGGAAGAAAATCCTGCAACCGATTGCAGGATTTTTTTCAAGCGTCATATTTTTTTATTTTGCGGCCTTGGCCTTTTCTGCCAGAACGGCAAAGGCTTCCTTATCGCTGACAGCCAGCTCGGCGAGCATTTTGCGGTTCAGATCGATGCCGGCCTTCTTCAAGCCGCACATAAAGGTGGAGTAGTTCATACCGCAAACCTTTGCCTGAGCGGAGATTCTGGTGATCCAGAGTCTGCGGAAATCTCTCTTCTTGGCCTTTCTGCCGACGAAAGCATAGTTGCCGCTCTTCATGACGGCTTGCTTCGCCATCTTAAAATGCTTGCTCTTGGCACCCCAATAGCCCTTAGCGGCCTTCAAAACTTTCTTTCTTCTTGCGCGGGTCACTTTTGCAAATTTAATTCTTGCCATTTCAATACACTGCGTTCAAAACGCTTATCCTTTCTTTGTTTTTCCCGAGCTTATGCGTAGGGAATGAGCTTCTTGATGTTCTTTGCGTTGCACTCGGCAATGTAGGCTGCCTTACGCAGTGCTCTCTTACGCTTGGTGGTCTTCAGGTGCACCTGATGTCTTCTGCCCTGCTGGGTCATTTTCACTTTGCCGTTTTTGGTAACGGAAAATCTTTTGGCGGTTGCCTTGTGGGTACGGATTTTTGCCATTTTTCTTTACTTCCTTTACTGATTATTTTTTTTGGGAAGGACAAACATCGTCATAAATCTGCCTTCCAAACGGGGTTTTTTATCAACGGTGCCGTTTGCCGAAACAGCCTCGGCGATCTGATCCATCAGATCCACGCCGCGCTGGGTATTGTTCATTTCGCGGCCGGAGAACATAATGGTCATTTTCACTTTGTTGCCTGCGGCAAGAAAGCGAGTCGCATGGGAAATTTTGGTATCGAAATCATGCTGACCGATGCGGCAGGAAAACTTGATCTCCTTGGTTTCCACGGTGACCTGCTTTTTGCGGGATTCCTTTTCCTTTTTGCTGCGATCGAAACGGTATTTCCCGTAATCCATGATGCGGCAAACGGGAATCTCATCCCCCGAGGCCATTTCCACCAGATCCAGTCCCTTTTCGTAGGCGATCTCCAGTGCGCGATTCGTTTTCATCACGCCCAGTCTGCCTCCGTCGGCATCGATAACCCGCACTTCCTCTGCGCGGATTTTCTCGTTGATTGTCAATTCCTTTGCGGCTATTGTGAAGCACCTCCAAAAACAAAATAAAAAATGCGGGCAGAAACCCCTCCGCACGCAAAGACACCGATCGGATCCGATCGGAACGATGTTAACGCTGCCGGACGCCATTGTCGGCAGGTGAGAACGGTAGGTTCTGCTTCCTTTTCATTGGTTCTGTTATTATAGCACGGCTCCCGCCCTTTGTCAAGCCCCTTTTCCCATTTTCCGCATCTTTTTTTGCGGGGGGCTTATTTCGTGGGATCTCGGAACCCTTTTTCAAAAAGGGTTCCGAGAAGAAATGCGGGAGAGTGAGCGAAAAGCGGCTCAGAAGAGGCCGCAGATCCACTTCCAAAGGGTGAAATCATCGGCAAAGGAGAAATTGAGAATCCCGATGACAAAGAGCGCCACGATCACCGCGGGCAACACGTAGGTCATATAAGGGCGCATCCATTTTTTCAATTTCAGACCCTTCCCCTGATTGGCCTCGGCCATAAAATTATCAAAGCCCCAGCCCATTTTCGAAACGCAAAAGAGCACGTAGCACAAAGCGCCCAAGGGCAGAAAGCAATTGGAGACCAAAAAGTCCTCCAGATCCAGAACCGAGGAGCCCGAGGCAAAGGGAACGAAGGCCGACCACAGATTAAAGCCCAAGGCGCAGGGCAGCGACAGAACCAAAACGGCCGCACCGCAGATCACGCAGGCCTTCTTTCTGCCCCAGCCCGTCAATTCCCGCACGCAGGCCAGAATGTTTTCAAACACGGCAATGATGGTGGAAAAGGCGGCAAACACCATAAAGAGGAAGAACAGCGACCCCCACCAGCGGCCACCCGCCATATTGTTGAATACCTTGGCCATGGCCACGAACAAAAGGCTGGGTCCCGCACCGGGCTCCACCTCAAAGGTGAAGCAGGCGGGAAAAATGATCAGCCCCGCCGTAATGGCCACGAAGGTATCCAAAACCAAAATATTCACCGATTCTCCCATAAGAGAACGGGATTTGTCAATGTAGCTGCCGAAAATGGCCATGGAGCCAATGCCCAGAGAAAGGGTGAAAAAGGCCTGATTCATGGCACCCACGATGACGTTTCCGTCGATCTTGGAAAGATCGGGCTTCAAATAAAAGCTCAGTCCCTCGCCCGCCCCCTCCAGGGTGAAGCTGTGGAAGGCCAATACCACCATCAAAAGAAGAAGCGCCGTCATCATATACTTGGTGACCCGCTCCACCCCCTTTTGCAGGCCGAAGGAAAGGATCAGAAAGCCCAGCACCACCACCAAGGCCATAAAGCCCACGGTTACTGCGGGAGAGGAGAGCATTTCCCCGAACAAAAGGGCGGAGGCCTCGTTTGGTATGCCCGTCATCTTCCCCGAAAGGAAGCTGACAAAGTAATAAACGATCCAGCCCGTCACCGAGGTGTAAAACATCATCAAAAGGAAATTGGCCGCCAGCGCCATGTATCCGTGAAGATGCCACTTCTGCCCCTTTTTCTCCAGCTTCGGGAAAATCCCCACGGGGCTCTGCTGGCTGGCTCTGCCCAGGGAAAATTCCATCACCATCACGGGGAGGCCCAGAAGAACCAAAAAGATCAGATAGATCAAAACGAAGGCGCCGCCTCCGTTTTGCCCCGCCATATACGGGAATTTCCAAACGTTGCCCACGCCGATGGCACAGCCCGCGCTGAGCAAAATGAAGCCCAAACGGCTTCCCAAGCGTTCTCTTTGCATATTTCCTCCAACGATTATTTCAGTTTCGCCAGGCGAACGTCCTCACCCTGAAAGAGCTTAACCTCAAATTCTCCCAAAAGGCGGGAGAGCACCGCGCTGTCGTACTGCTTTTCCAAGGCGCGGCTGGTTAAATTGGTGCTGATCACGGTGGGCCGCCCGCAGGAGAGCACCCGATGATTGATCAGATGATAAATGGCCGAGGAGGCACTCTTGGAGGGGGGCTCCGTTCCCAGATCGTCCAGAATCAGAAGCTCCGCCTCAAACAGACGGCGGGTGCCCACGGCGTTTTCCGCCGATTCGAATCGCTCCCGCTCAAAAACGGCGCAGACCTGCGGGGCGGATTCATACACCACCTCAAAGCCCTTTTCGATCACCTTCCCCGCAATGGCCGAGGAAAGATGGGTCTTGCCCAGACCCGTTCCCCCGATGAAAAGAAGGGAGGGCGATTCCATGGAAAAATTCTCCGCGTATTCCTTCAGCTCCGAAAGAAGGGAGCGCATCACGTCTCTGGGGCTGTAGCGCTTCTCGGGCAGAAGGGTGTCGGAATAATAAGAAAGATCGAAATTATCGAAGCGCTGCTTCTGCAAAAGCCTTCCGATTCCCGAGGCGCGGTATCCCTCCATCACGGCACGGCGCTTGAGGCAGGCGCAGATCTTCCCCTCAAAATAGCCGGTATCCCCGCAGATGGGACATTCCCGACGGGGCTTGGTATAATCGGCGGGATGGCCCAAGGCCACAAGCCTTTGGCGGTATTCCTCCTGACAGTCGAGGCTCTCTCTTCGAATGCGCTCCAGCCGCTGTGCCAGATCCGCTCCGCCCTTCATACTCTCCTCCAGCACGCGGGCGGCGGTGGAGCGAAGGCGCAGACCCAATTCCTTTAAACGGGGATCCGCTTTTTCCGCTTCCTCGGTATGCAGATCCGCCAAGGCCTCGGCCCTGCGGCGGTTCTCCTCAATTTCCCGAAGCGCGCTGTCCAAATGCTCACGGTTCAGCATCGTTCTCCCCCTTTACAAGCTTTTGCGGCCCTTGGAAACGGCCTGCTCAAAGAAATCGTCCAGATCGTAGCTCTTGGGGGCCTTCTCCTCGGCGGCCGCCTTCTTTCCGATCTGATCGGGGCTTTGCACCCCGTCCTTGTGCCAATTCTCCAGGATCTTGTGCATATATTTCACGGAAGGCTTTTTGGCGGACCCCACGGTTCTCTCAAAGGCCGCCTCCAGCATTTCCTCTCCGAAGCCGTAGCCCACCCGCCAGGTGCGGATCAGCTTTTCCTCCTCACGGGTCAATTTTCTCTCCCCAAAGCCGAAAAGGCGCCGCACGATATTCTCATAGAGCCGATCCTCGCGGCGGGCGAGAAAATAGGCCTCGGCCTTTTCGTAGCTGGTGATGCCCTCATCCTGAAACACGTTGAGCATTTTGGTAATATACCGCAGGCTCTTCTTCCCGCGGGAGACCGAATCCTCAATCACCAGCATCACCACGTCAAAGGGCATTTTCAAATAGTCCAAAAAGGACCAGAGCCGCGCAAGTTCCGAAGCGTTCAGCACCTTTTCCAGCCGCTCCTCCGCAAAGGCCACCAGATTCTTGAATTCCGGGGTCTGATCGGCGGCACGGGCCAAGTCCGCGGCGGTATAAAAGGGGGCCTCGTCCGCATCCACCGCCTTTTTCGCCGGATCGGGCGCAGAGGGGGAGGTCGGCGCGGGGCGCTTCTCCTCGGGCATCTCTTCCTCGGGGGCACTGCCCTTCCCCTTCTTTCCCTCACCCTTCAAAACGCCGCAGCCCCGCCAAAAGGCCAGCGCGGCCACGATCTCTTCTCGGGGAAAGCGCGGCAAAAGCGCCGCAAAAAGAGCCTCCTCCTCCAAAGCACCGCCCCGCAATGCGGCGGCAAGATGCAAAAGAATGCGGATCTCCCCTTCTCCGGCGTGATCACAGTGTTGCAAAACCGTATCGGGCAATACCAAAAGGGCATCGGGATAGGCCTTGGCGAAGCGATATACCATGCGCGTCTCCTCAAAATCGTATTCGCCTTATTGTACCACAAAATCCCCTGCCGGTCAATGACAAACTCTCTCTTTTTCTTTTTCTCCCTTTTCCTTCAGTTTTTTTCTTGCCCCTTCGCCCTTTCAATCCCCCATTTTTCTTTTATTGTCAATTAAATAGGAAATTCGATTCCGTTCCCTCTTTTCCGACAACACCCTTTGGCAAATTTCGCCCTTGAAATTTGTTATCATAAGGGGGAAAGGAGGCTTTTTTATGTGGAAAAGAAAAAAGAAGTCAGAAAAGCTGTTTGAAATTCCTACGGATCGGATCTTCCCCAACCCTTACGGGGCAAGAGCGCAATTCTCCTCCGAGGGGATCCGCGCCTTGGCCACCAGCATCGCCCGTTACGGAATGCTCTCTCCCCTCACGGTGCAAAAGCGCGGGGAGGATTATGAATTGATTCTGGGGGAGCGGCGTCTTCGGGCGGCCAAGCTCTTGGAGATGGAAACGGTGCCCTGCCGCATCGCCGAGGTTTCGGGGCGCATCGGGGCGGAAATGAGCCTGATGGAAAACCGAATGCGGGAAAATCTGAATCTCTTTGAGGAGGCGGCGGCCTTGGATCGCCTCTTGCAGGATTTTCATTACACCCAAGGCGAATTGTCCGAGCGGCTGGGAATGAGCCAAAGCGCCCTGGCCAACAAGCTGCGCCTTTTGCGCTTGGGCACGCGGGAGCGGCTTTTGGTGGTGGAAAACGAGCTCAGCGAGCGCCACGCCCGCGCCCTTTTGCGCATACGGGAGGAATCCTCACGTCTCTTCGCCTTGGAATACATCATCGAAAAGGAATACAACGTGCGCCAAAGCGAGATCTTCATCGACACCCTGCTGGAGCATCCCGATGAGTTTTTGATCTCCCTACAGCCCAAAAAGCCCCAGCCCAAGCCCCTGCGGCGGCTGGTGGTGAAGGACGTGCGCCTTTTCATCAACTCCGTGGACAAGGCCATTTTCCACATTCGGGAGGCGGGCTTTTCCGTGGAGGCCCACAAGGAAGAGGAGGATCGCTGTATCCGCTATTCCATATGCGTCCCCAAATACGGCCGCGAGCTTTGAAGGGTCTCGGAATGTTTCACGTGAAACATTCCGAGATTGTTTTTTGCCCAATGTTTCACGTGAAACAATTTTTCTTCTCCGAAAGATGCGGAATGGAATTGACAAAGAGCGGGATTGGGGCTATAATAAGAGGAGAGAAACTTCGGAGTAACAAGGCGTATGACAAGAATTTTGGCATTTGCAAATCAAAAGGGCGGTGTGGGCAAAACCACCTCCGCCATCAACGTGGCGGCCTCCTTGGGCGCCATGGGAAAACAGGTGCTTCTGGTGGATTTGGACCCGCAGGGGAATGCCACCAGCGGCGTGGGCGTGGATAAGGAAAAGGCGGATCTTTCCTCCTATGAATTGCTCTTGGAGGATAAAAGCTGTGCCGAGGTGGCGCAAAAGACCCCCTTTGCGGGCCTTTGGTGCATTCCCGCCACCATTCAACTCGCGGGGGCGGAGCTGAGTCTGGCCTCGCTTTCGGGTCGGGAATCCATTCTGAAAAAGAAGCTTGCTGCCGAGAAGCGCTTTGATTATATCATTTTGGACTGTCCTCCCAGCCTCGGGCTTCTGACCCTCAACGGCCTTTGCGCCGCGGGGGAATTGATCGTCCCTATGCAGTGCGAGTATTTTGCCCTGGAGGGGCTCAGCCAGCTGATGGTGACGGTAAATTTGGTGAAAAAGATGTACAATCCCGCCTTGGAATTGACGGGCGTCATCCTCACCATGTACGATGGCCGTCTCAATCTTTCCTTGGCGGTGGCCGCCGAGCTTCGCCGCTATTTTCCGGGTCGCGTTTTCCGCACCACCGTGCCGCGGAACGTGCGCCTTTCCGAGGCCCCCAGCCACGGGAAGCCCGCCTGTTATTACGACAAAAATTCCAAAGGTGCCGTGGCCTACGCTGAAATCGCCGCGGAAATCGAGAAAAGAGGACGATAATGGCAAAAAATGCATTGGGCAAGGGTCTTGGCGATCTGTTTGCCCCCTCACCGGAGAGCGAAGCCCTGCAGGAGGGGGAGATCGTCATTTCCACCCCCATCGAGCGGGTCTATCCCGATGAAAACCAGCACCGCAAGACCTTTCACGACGAGACCCTCAAGGAATTGGCCGATTCCATCCGCATTCACGGGGTGATCCAACCCCTTTTGGTGCGCAAATTCGGCAGCGGCTATCAGATCATCGCGGGAGAGCGGCGGTATCGCGCCTCCCAAATGGCGGGGCTCAAGGAGATCCCCGTAATCGTGAAGGATTTCGACGAGCGGGAGGCGCAGGAGGCCGCCCTCATTGAAAACCTCCAGCGAGAGGATCTGAACCCCATTGACGAGGCCTGCGGCTACGCCGCCTTGATGCACGCCTATAACCTCACCCAGGAGGAGGCCGCCCGTCAGATCGGCAAGAGCCGTGCCGCCGTGGCCAATTCCCTCCGTCTGTTGAATCTCCCCGCCTCGGCCCAGAGCCTCTTAAAGCAGGGGATCATCTCCGCGGGCCACGCCAGAGCCCTGCTCCCCTTGAAGGATGAGGGTGCCATTGGCGATATGCTCCTTTGCATCGTGGAGCGGGATATGACCGTCCGCCAGGTGGAGGAGGCCGTGAAAAACATTTTGGAGGGGGGAGCCCCTCTGAAAAAAACCTCTCCCGCGCGCAGGAAAAACGAGGTCTACGAGGCGCAAATGCGGGAGGTGGCAAGCCGTGCCGCCGCCACCATGGGTCGCAAGGTCAGCCTGAAGGATGACGGAAGCGGCCGCGGCAAGATCACCCTGGAATATTTCGATTACAAGGATTTAGAAGAGGTTCTGGCTCTCCTGTGCGGAGAGGAATTTCTCTTGAATTTATAATTTCGTTTACAATAAAATATCAGAAGGAAGATAAAACAAATGCTGGACATTAAATTCGTCAAAGAAAATCCCGAATTGGTCAAGGAAAACATCAAAAAGAAATTCAAGGAGGACAAGCTCCCCTTGGTGGACGAGGTCATTTCGCTCTACGATGAGAAGATGGCGGCCTTGAAGCGCGGCGAGGAGCTGCGCGCCAACCGCAACAAGCTTTCCAAGCAGATCGGAATGCTTATGGGCAAGGGTCAGAGGGAAGAGGCCGAAGAGGTGAAAAAGCAGGTTTCCGCGCAGGCCGAGGAATTGAAGGCCTTGGAGGAGAAGGAGGCCGCCCTTTCCGCTGAGCTCAAGCAGAAAATGATGAAGATCCCCAACATCATCGATCCCAGCGTTCCCATCGGCAAAAACGATGAGGAGAACGTGGAGGTGGAATGCTTCGGGGAAAAAACGAAGGTGGATTTTGAGATTCCCTATCACACCGATATTATGGCCTATTTCAACGGCATCGACAAGGAGGCCGCCGGCCGCGTGGCAGGGGAGGGCTTTTATTATCTGATGGGCGATATTGCCCGCCTCCACAGCGCCGTCACCGCCTACGCCCGCGATTTTATGATCGACAAGGGCTTTACCTATTTCATTCCTCCCTTTATGATCCGCTCCGAGGTGGTAACGGGCGTGATGAGCTTTGAGGAAATGGAGGCGATGATGTACAAGATCGAGGGGGAGGATCTCTTCCTCATCGGCACCAGCGAGCATTCCATGATCGGCAAATTCATCAACACCCTCACCCCCGAGAAGGATCTGCCCATGACCATGACCAGCTATTCCCCCTGCTTCCGCAAGGAAAAGGGCGCCCACGGCATTGAGGAGAGAGGCATTTACCGCATTCACCAGTTTGAAAAGCAGGAAATGGTGGTGATCTGCCGTCCCGAGGAGAGTATGGAGTGGTTCCACAAGATGTGGTCCTATTCCGTGGAGCTGTTCCGCAGTCTGGATATTCCCGTGCGCACCTTGGAATGCTGCTCGGGAGATCTGGCGGATCTGAAGGTGAAGAGCTACGACGTGGAGGCCTGGAGCCCGAGACTTCAGAAGTATTTCGAGGTCTGCTCCTGCTCCAATCTGGGCGATGCGCAGGCCAGAAGATTGGGTATCCGCGTGAAAGGGGAGGACGGCAGAAAATACTTTGCCCACACCTTAAACAACACCGTGGTGGCACCCCCCAGAATGCTCATTGCCTTTTTGGAGAACAATCTTATGATGGAAAACGGAGCCTACCGTGTGAAGATTCCCGCCGCGCTCCGTCCTTATATGGGAATGAAAGAATTCATCGGCTAAAATCAGGAGAATTTTATGGAACAAATCAAAGAATCCCTTTCCGTTCTGTTCATTTCCCCCACCGAAAATCTGCTGGCCACGCTGATGTGGTGCGTTTTGGCGGGCGTGTTCGGAGTCTATATCTACTTAAACTACCGCAACGCCACCTTGGGAAGGCTTGTTCGCATCCTTTGTGAAAAAAAGGCCCACAGCGCCGAGAGCGCTGTGGAGGCTGAAACTTTGGGAAAGGCGCTGGTGAATCTTGCCTTAAAGGGGAAGGACCGCTTGGTGGTGCGGGTGGAAGAGGAGGGAAGTCCTCTTCGGCTGTATCTGCCCGAGGACCGCATCAAGAAGGGCAATTATCTGGCCAAATCCACCGCCTCGCCGTGGTGGCTGAACCTTCTTGTTTTGATTCTGTTCTATATCGTAATGGTGATCTTATATTATATTCTCCCCGTTTTATTTGATCTGCCCTACACGCTGCTGCAATAAAGGAGGTACTCGTGAGAAGAAGACGCAGAAGAAGAACCGCGGTGGTTCCCGTGGTTCTGATGGTTTCGGTAATTTTTGCCCTGGCGCTCCTTTCCGTGGTGAGCGTTCTTTTCGGTATGCGCCACAGCACGCTGGCAAACGGCGTTCAGTTCGTGGGCAAGGTAGAGGGAGGCGTTCCCGTCAAGGGCACGGCCTATTTTGAATCGGGCAGTGCGGAATACGATCAGGCTACCTCCACCCTGCGCTATCACAACGGCGACGTTTACGTGGGCGAGGTGAAGGATCTGGTTCCCCACGGGCAGGGAAAAATGGTCTATGCCTCGGGTACCGAATACGAGGGTGCCTTTGTGAAGGGCAAATTCGAGGGGCAGGGCAGCTGCCGCTACGCTTCGGGCGAGGAATACGTGGGCGAATGGAAGGGCGGCCTCCGCCAGGGGCAGGGCACCTTCGTGTATCAGAACGGTGATGTTTACCAAGGCTATTTTGTGGACAATATGAAAAACGGATCGGGTACTTACACCTACGCCTCGGGAGACGTATACACCGGCTCCTTTACCGACGATATGAAAAACGGATCGGGCACCTTTGCCTGGAAAAACGGGGATTCCTACAGCGGAACCTACGTCAACGATCTGCGGGACGGCTCGGGCACCATGAAGTGGGCCTGCGGTGACAGCTACACCGGTGCCTTCTCCAAGGGGCAGATGCACGGAACGGGCACCTATACCTGGGCGGCCGTGGAGGGAGAGGCTCCCCGCAGCTTCACGGGAACCTTTGAAAACGGCCAGCCCGTGGTGATCTCACAGTAAATAAGGAGTTTTTGACATGAAATGCCCCATTTGCGGACACACCGAAAGCAAGGTTTTGGATTCCCGCCCTGCGGAGGATTTCACCTCCATTCGCAGAAGAAGAGAGTGTCTGGATTGTCAGCATCGCTTCACCACCTATGAGCGCTTAGAGGAGCTTCCCATTATGGTGGTGAAAAAGGACGGCTCCCGTCAGGCCTTCGATCGCAACAAGCTCCTCAACGGCATTCTCCGTGCTTGCGAAAAAAGACCCGTCCCCTTTGAACGGATGGAAACGGCCGTGCGGGAGATCGAGCAGGAATTGACCGCCTCTATGGAAAACGAGGTGCCCTCGGGTCGCATCGGGGAAATGGTGATGGAAAAGCTCAAGGCCATTGACGAGGTGGCCTACGTTCGATTCGCCTCCGTTTACCGCCGCTTCCAGGATATCAACACCTTTATGGCCGAGCTGGAAAGCCTGCTCCAGCAGCAAAAGGAAAGGTAACGCCCCTAAAGGAAAGCTAACGCCCCAAAAGGAAGGGTAACGCCCCAAAAGGAAAGATAACGCCCCAAAAGGAAAGCTAACACCCCAAAAGGAAAGCTAACGCCCCAAAAGGAAAGCTAACGCCCCCACCCCACGGGGGCTTTTTTTCTTGGCGTTTTTTGGAACCCTTTTGCAGGGCCCCGCCCCGCACCCCGGGGATCTTGGAACCCTTTTTGAAAAAAGGGTTCCAAACCTCCCAAAAACTTTCAGAATAAAAAAGAGTAAAAGGGATTGCATTTTTTGACGGTGCGATCCTTTTTGATTCATTCCGAAAAGTTTTAAAATTAAAAAAAGGGATATTGCTGTCCCTTGCCATCGTAAAAACCGCAACCTCAGCAAAAGTTTCCTCCAAACCCCATTTTATTTTCCAAAGCGGTGGCACAATGAGGCCTCCATCCGAGAGGGAGGGGGACCGCTTGCGGTGGAAGGAGCCTGCGCGACTTAAAGGTTCTCGAGAAAGTACGGATATGGGGCACACATTATGGATGAATTGGGTTTAAAATCAAACCGGATTTCTGTTGCCCAATGCCGTAACAC
>JAFWBD010000044.1 GCA_017507325.1 Clostridia bacterium
GAAGTTTTATTCTACGTTTTCTTTTACATTTTATATTCTTTTTTTAGTTTATAGAAATAAGTCTTGGGTTGCACCCCATTTTATCCACAAAGTTGGTGCGCGATATCCGTACTTTATCGATGCTTTTTTAGTCGCGCAGGCTCCTTCCACCACTTCGTGGTCCCCCTCCCTCTCGGATGGAGGCCTCGCGGGGCCACGGCTTTTGCCAATAGAAATGGGTTGCGGGTTGAGATTCCGATTCAGGCGATATGGAAGATAGAATTTGGTAGAAAAACGCTTTCCGCCTCTCGGATGGAGGCCTCGCGGGGCTGCTTCTTTTGCCAATAGAAATGGGCTGTGGATAAAATTTTCGCCGAGATGAAATAAAGATCCAACGGCAATGAAACGAAAAAAGAGATCGTATGTTTTCCGCATAAGAGAAAGCACACAGTCTCTTTTTCTTTTATATTCGGCATAAATTTGAGAGCTGCTATGATTTGATGAACCCCTTTAAAAGGCGTGCGACATTGTCAAGCTGTTGGTCATCCAAGCGCTTCAGGTCACTGATGACGTCGTTCAGCTTGGCCGGATTTTTGGTATTGAGATCGAAAAACTCACTGACCGAAATGCCCAAGTAGTCACAAATATAGAAAACTCCCGGTAAGGAGGGCAAAGATTTTCCCGATTCAATGTTGTTGATATAACCTGCGTTCTGGCCGATTGCCAAGCTCATTTCCCGTGCAGAGACCTTTTTCTTTTGCCGTAGCTGTGCCAAGCGCAATGCAAAATCCTTTTCGTCCATCATTTCACCGCCTTTTATAATATTTTAAACCACAAACCAACAAAAAATGATGGTTTTTAGGCGGTAATCATATTGCGATGTGGGTTTATATATGATATAATTGAATGAGTGTAGGGTTGTTTCCCGTATCCATCCCATCCTCAAGCGTTCGTGATGCCCTTCGCATGGCGTTGTTTCCGAAGGAGCCGGCCGAAAAGAAGCGCGAAAAAAGGACGGGAATCCACTTGATTTCCCGTCCTCACTTGGATTGGTTTCGATAGGCTTCCGCATCCGTTAGAATGCGATAAAGCAGCTCCTGTTCCTCTTTTGTTTTGGTCGAAAGAAATTCGTAGCAATCCAAGGGGATGCTACGGCCGCCGCTTTTGGCATCACCGAATTTTTCAAAGAGGGTGGATAAGGGAAGCTTCAAGGCGCCGGCAATTTTTTCAATGCTTTCAATGGTGGCATTTTTCTCCCCGCGCTCAATTTGGCCGACGTAGGTGGGGTGGCATCCCGATAACTCCGCAAGCTTCTCTTGGCTCAAGCCCGCTTTGATTCGGTAATTTCTGATTCGTTGTCCCAAGGCCTTGGTAAGTTCACTCATAGCGATCCTCCCATCCGTAATTTGCAAATATAGTCTATAAATATTTTTACTCATTTTCCATAGACTATTGATATTCTTATGCCGAGACGATATACTATAAATATTAATTATAATTGATTACTACCCATAGTATCGATTTTTGGGGGATGATGATGGAGACAGTATCGCTGTTTGGGCATCGACGGATCGACAATATACGGGCTTGCGAGGGAGATCTTGTTTCGGTTTTGGAGGAGTGCTTCCAAAAAGGCGGAGATTTTCGCTTTTTGATTGGGCGTAACGGAGAATTTGACGAATTAGCCGCATCGGTCATCAAGCGAATGGGGAGAAAATTCGGCGAGGAGCGCTGTGAGCTATGCTTGGTGATTCCCTACAAGGTGGCCGATCTGGAATATTATGAAAAATATTATGACAGCATCATTCTTCCGGAGGATCTGTTTGGGCTCCACCCGAAATTTGCCATAACGGCCAGAAATCGTTGGATGATCGAGCGATCCGACCTTGTCATCGTGTATACACAGCGCTCCTCGGGCGGTGCATACACCGCAAAGCAATATGCGGAAAAGATTGGAAAAAGCGTCCGAGCTCTGCCGATACAAGGCGACGGATAAAGCAAAAGCGGCTTTTTTTCAGGGGGCTTTTTCTTGGAACCCTTCTTGGAACCCTTTTTGAAAAAAGGGTTCCAAACCTCCCAAAAACTTTCAGAAAATAATAAAAGAAAAAGGAATGTTGCCATTTTTATCACAGAAAAAATTTCAACCAAACCTTGTCTCTGTCCACCCAAGCGGTGGCATAGCGAGGCCTCCATCCGAGAGGGAGGGGGACCACGAAGTGGTGGAAGGAGCCTGCGCGAGCAAAAAAGCATCGATAAGGTGAAGATATCGCGCACAAATTATGGATGAATCGGGTTTAAAATCAAACCGGATTTCTGTTGCCCAATGCCGTAACACACC
>JAFWBD010000045.1 GCA_017507325.1 Clostridia bacterium
AATCGGGTACCTGCCGTCGAAAACCTGCGAAAAAGGCACCCGTGCCTTTTTCTTGCTTTCCGCCTCTCGGATGGAGGCTTTGCGGGGTCACGGCTTTGGTTTGTAGAAATAAGTCTTGGGTTGTGCCCCGTTTTATCCAAAGTCTGTGCTCTATATCCTTACCTTATCAATAAGAATTCGCTCGCGCAGGCTCCTTCCACCCGGGGCCGTCCCCCGTTCCGCGTTGGTACCGTGATTTTCCCATCGCCGTTCGGCTCGGAAAAATCGGGTACCTGCCGTCGAAAATCTGCGAAAAAGGCACCCGTGCCTTTTTCTTGCTTTCCGCCTCTCGGATGGAGGCCTCATTGTGCCACCGCTTTGGTGGACAGAGACAAGGTTTGTTTGAAATTTTTTCTTTGATAAAAATGGCAACATTCCTTTTTCTTTTTTTATTTTCTGAAAGTTTTTGGGAGGTTTGGAACCCTTTTTGCAAAAAGGGTTCCGAAAAAAAGTCCCCCACAAAAGGGTTCCAAGAAAAGCTCCAAGAGGCATAACCACAGGCCGTGACGGTGGTTTTCATGATACAAAAAAAGCCTGCGGCGGAAATTTCCGCCGCAGACCTTCTTTTTGCGGGTTACTTTGCGGGTTACTTTGCGGGCGCTGATTTATCGGGCATCTCTCCACTTTTTCATCAAAAGGGGCATAAAGATACCGCCCTGCACGCTTCTGGCCACAAAATGCTCGTAAACACCCTCCACGGTATCGTAAAAATCGGAGAAGGGGACGAGGCTGCGGCGCGCTCTTAGGTATTTGGCCATGGGGGCACAGAGGGCGTCGAACACGGCGCGATCCTCGGTCATGGCGGCCACCCACATGGTCCAGTCGGACTTGGTGTAGCTTGCTCTGGAATCCAGGGGAAGACCGAATTCATTGATCTTGGGCAGATAGCTCTCCAATTCCTTCTTGTAGAATTCATCGGGCAAAAGGTTCCAGCCGAAGAGACGGTCCCAAACCAGATTGTACTTCTGGCTCCAGCCCGTTTTGTCAAAGCTCAAAGCGGTATAACCGCCCATATCGGCACGGCGAAGCCAGCTTTCGGCCATATTTTTGGCCGTTTGCCACATCTTGGCGGCCTCCTCGGCCTCGCCCAGCTTCTCCAGGATCTTGCTGTAAGCGGCAACGCCCATCATGGCCTTGGCGGCAAGGTTCACGTTTCTCGCCAAATGCCCCGCAAAATCATCGGTACAAAGCTGCTCGCCGGGATCCTCACCGAATTCAATGAGGTAGCGGTTCCACTTTTTCAACAGATCAAGGTTTTCCTCGGCCATTTGGAAAATGCCGTCGGCATAGCAAACGCTGTATACCATCAACAGCATATTGCCGCATTCCTCCACGGGCATTTGCCCCTGCAGATGGAAGGCATCCACCGTGCTCGGGTACAAATAATAGGGAGCCACGGTATCGCCCTGGGCATATTCTCTCTTGCGGAGCACGGCACCGTAGATCTGTCCGTTCAGAACGGGGTAACGGCCCACGTCGTGAGGAGCAAAATCATATTTCCAAACGGGCATACGGGCGAATTTGAAAATGGGACGGAGCATACCCCGCACCAATTCGGGACAATACAAAAGAAACAGCGGAACGGAAGGATAGCTGACGTCCACCGTGGCACCGCAACCGTTGGAATCGTTTTCCTTGGAAATAAAGAGAATCTTTCCGTTCCGATCCTCCACCAGCTTGTGGGCGGCAACGCTCTGACGGTAGGAGGCGCAGATCAAAAGGGCGTAATCCTCTCCGCCTATGGCCTTGGCATCGGCAAGCAAAGCCTTGTCAAAGGCGGCACAGCGGGATTTGATCTCCTCCTCCCGCTCGGCAAACTCCCGCAGGGCGGCGGTAATGGTCTTTCCCTTTCGGGCGTAATAGGCGGGCAAAAGGGCGCCAAAATCATTGATGGAGGCAATATCGTCGTAACCGATCATCAAGGTGGCCTTGAAGGGGACGGAGCCGCTTTCGGTAAAGACCACAGATCCGGTCAGGGCGTTGGGGTTGCTTTCGATCTTGCCGCCGGCGGAGGCGAAGAACAGATATCCCCAATCAATGGTCAAATGATCCCCCGAGCCGCTTAAAGGGCTCTGCTTCATCTGACCCATATAGGCGTAGTGCAAGCGATCGTCGGAAAACACGTCGAAGCGCATTTTCGGAACGGCCTCCCCCGCAAACACGAAGGTTTCCGTAGCGGCCAAAGAAACGCTGACCTTGTGCTCCGCGCCATCCAGGGATTCCGTTTCGAAATCCACGTAGGTGATGGGGGTGGACAGGATATCCAGATCGTCGGGCAGAAGGGGAGAGGTAAAGGTAACGGTCAGGGCAACGCCCTGATCCTCAAAGCGATAACGGGTGGAAAGGGGAGTGACCTCCACCTCCTTGCGGCTCATGGCGGGAGGGCCGCCGCAGCCCATAAAGCGCATTTTTTTACCGTCGATCACGACGGTGCCGCGGAGACGCTTCTCCGCACCCGACCAATGGCGGGTATCCCCTGCGGTGGGGGTATAGCCCATATCCCAAACGGAGAAAAAGGGATCGTGGGTGATCAGAGGCAGAGCGGGTAAACGGGTGATTTTTTCAGACATAAAAAAAGCTCCTTTCCGATGGTTTCAAATTTACGGGATCAAACAAAAAAAGAATTGATTTCTTCTCTTGGTTATATTATAATAAGTCTGAGCAAAGCTTTCAAGTACCGAAATCAATTAAAAAAGTGAGGAAAACAATTTGAATGAAGATTTGCGGTTCTTTGGTGCGACCAAAGGCAAAACCCCTTTTTACGTTACCCTGGCGGGGGTGACCCATCCCGACCCCAATTACCACATCACCCGATCCTCTTCGCGGGTGGCGGTGATGGAATACGTGGTGGAGGGAGAAGGGTACGTTTGGGGAAACGGCAAGAGAGTCCACGTGGAAAAGGACACGGTGTATCTTCTACTTTGCGGCTTTGACCACGATTATTATTCCGATGCCGAAAATCCCTTTCGCAAGATCTTTCTGAACGTTTCGGGGGAGGGCTGTATGAATCTGATCCGCTCCTACGGCTTGGCCGACCGCAATTTCTTTGACGGAAGGGGTCTTTTGCCGCTGTTCGAAAGGATCCCCCGTCTGATCGCCGAGGAGCGGGATGAGATCGAGATCCAGGGGGCCCTGCAGGGGTTGTTCGTGGAGCTGCTCTCCCGCCTTTCTCTGGCGGGAAGCGAATCGGAGCACAGCGAGGAGGCCTTGGCGCTGAAGCATTATCTGGATCTTCACCCCGAGCGAACGGTGACCGCCGAGGAGCTGGCCGCCACGGTGTTCCGCTCCCGCGATTATTGCCAAAAGCTGTTTCGAAGGGAATTCGGCGTCACCCCTTACGCCTATCAATTGAATCAACGCATGCAAAAGGCCAAGACCCTTTTGGCCGATACCCATTTGTCTGTGGGAGAGATCGCCGAGGTATTGGGCTATTCGGATCTTCACTATTTTTCCAATTTGTTCGTTCAGAAATGCGGCTGCCGCCCCTTGGCCTACCGAAAAGCCAAGCGATAAAAAAAGAGAGCCCCCGGGCTCTCTCAAAGTTCGATAGGATCCAGGGGCTGAACCGTTAAGGTGATGCGGTTTTTTTCGGTGCGGGAGCCGCGGATCTCCACGCTGTAATCCGCCAGAATGCGGCCTCCCTTTTCGGAAAGGGAATGCTCCACCCGCGCGGTATCGATCACCATAGAGGGAAGTCCTACCTTGATGCCGTAATCGCAGAGGTGGCGGTGCCCCTCCTCGAACACCAGACAGGTCTTCACCGTCCCCTGACGCAAGAGGATCAGGATCCCCGAGGGGGAAAGAGAAAAGGTGGTCAGACAGCCCTCCATTCCCGTGACCTCGGAATCCTCGTAGCTGATCCGAAAGGAGCCGTCCTCCTCTCGGGAAAAGAGGCCGAGAGAGGTCATTTCGGTCACCATGGGAATGGCTTCGGGCTTCGGGACGGATCGGGGGAGGTAGGAATCCCGCGGGACGGGGCCGCTCGGCAGATTTTCTTCCTCCAGGGCGTCTTCCAGGGCCTCCTCCGCCAGAAGCTCGGCCGAGGAAAAATTGCTCCCCGCCGTGGGCAAAACGCGAAAGCTGTGAACGGTGACCTTACACGGAATTTTCATTTCAAACCCCTCCTTTCGGCCTATCTTAACATAAAACTTGGCGAGAGTCAATGAAGATGGTTGAAAAAGGAAACAAAATGTGATATACTGAGAAAAACCTTGAAAGGAGCTGTCGAGATGATTCTCATCATTGCGGAAAAACCGAGCCTTGCGCGAAACATTGCCGCCGCCATCGGCAGCTTTGCCAAGAAAAAGGGATACCTGGAGGGAGAAGCGTATCTCGTGACCTGGGCCTTCGGGCATCTGTTTTCCCTTTGTGACATTGAGGATTATACGGGAAAGACCCAAAGCGGAAGATGGTCCATGGAGAACATTCCCTGCTTTCCCGAGACCTTTCGATTCTCCTTGAAAAAGGACAAGGAGGGCAAGGTGGACCGCGGGGTCCGGGAGCAGTTCGAAACGGTGAAGGCTCTTTGCCATCGCAAGGACGTTGAGGCTGTGGTCAATGCGGGAGACGCCGATCGGGAGGGGGAGATCATCATCCGCCTTCTGCTGCAGCACGCGGGTGAATTGAATAAGCCCGTTTTTCGCCTTTGGCTCCCCGATCAGACCGAGGAAACGGTGCGAGAAGCCCTGAAGGAAATGAAGCCCTCCTCGGAATACGATCTGCTTGCGGGTGAGGGCTTTGCCCGAACCTATATCGATTGGCTCTACGGGGTCAATCTGACCCGCTTTGCCACCTTGAAAAGCGGCACCCTTCTTCGGGTGGGGCGAGTGATCGTTCCCATTGTGAAGGCGATCTACGATCGGGATACGGCCATTGAAAATTTCGTGCCCGAGATCTATTACGGCGTTTCCTCCAAGGATGAAAACGGGGTGGAATGCACTTCCAAAAGAAAATTTTCCGCCAAGGAGCGGGCGGCGGCCGAGGAGTACGCCGCACAGCTGAACAGCCTGCCCTGCACGGTCAAAAAGCGCAAGGCAAAAAAAGACAGCCTTTCCCCCGGAAAGCTGTATTCCCTCTCCAAATTGCAAAATGCCTTGGGAAAAAAATACAAAATGCCCATGGATGAATCTCTGAAGGTGGTACAGAATCTGTATGAGAGGGGCTTTGTGACCTATCCCAGAACCAATTCGGAGTATCTGGCCACAGCGGAAAAGGACAAGATCAAAACCATTCTGGCAAACCTGAAAAAGATCGGCTATCCCGTGGAATTCAAGGACAAAAAGACCATTTTTGACGATAGCAAGATTGAATCCCATTCGGCCTTGACTCCCACCTTTAAAATTCCCGCCAAGGAGGCGCTCTCTCCTGAGGAATTGACGGTGTATCAAGCCATTTTGCGTCGTTTTGTGGCGGTATTTTGCTCCGAGGAATGCATTTGTGAAAAAACGGAGATGATATTGGATGCGGGCGGTCTGGAGGAATTCACCCTCAAGGGCACCGTGATCCTGGAAAAGGGCTGGACCCGCTTTGACGGCATCACCCGAAACGATAAGATCCTGCCCGATCTGAAGGTGGGCGACCGCTGGACGGTTCCCTTCGAGGTCCGCGAGAAGGAGACCTCCCCCCCAAAGCACTATACCATTGAGACCCTGAACAATTTTCTGAAGAATCCCTTCCGCGAGGAAAAGGCCAAGGCCGAGGGGGAGGAGGCAGATGATGCGGAGGAATACCGCGCCATGTTCGAGGGCTTGGAATTGGGCACCGAGGCCACCCGAACGGGGATCATTGAAAATGCCATCCGTTCCGAATACGTTCAGCTCAAAAAGGACGTGTACACCCTGCTCCCCGGAGGAAGGTATCTGATCGAGCAGCTTTCCCTGATGGGGATCAGTATGGATAAATACAAAACCGTTTCTCTGGGAAAGGCCTTAAAGCAGGTATTTCGGGGGGAGCTTGCCGTTTCCGATGCCACGGAATTGGCAAAGCGGGAGATCCGAGAGGTGTTTTCCCCCACAGGCTCGGTTCCCGATACGGGATTTTACGGCGACGCCGTGGGGAAATGCCCCCTTTGCGGCGGCGAGGTGGTCAAGGGCAAATTCTCCTACGGCTGTAAGGGCTATCGGGAGGGCTGTCACTTCCGCATTCGTTTTACCGTCTGCGGCAGAACCCTTTCCATCGGGGAGGCAAGAACGCTTCTGACCGAAGGGCGAACCCCTCTTTTGGAGGGTTTTGTTTCCCGCAAAACGGGAAAGAATTTTTCCGCCGCTCTGGTGCTGAACGCCGAGGGCGAGGCGGTATTTGATTTTTCTTCTCCCACGATGCAGGGATAGATTGGAGATACGATGATTTATTTTGATAATGCGGCGTCAACTCCCATGACCGAAGGGGTCAAGCGGGTCTTTTCGGAGAGCCTGGAGCTGTTTGCCAACCCCTCCTCCCTTCACAGACTTGGGTTTGATGCGGAAAAAGAAATGAAAAAGGCCCGCGCCCGGGTGGCCGCCACCCTTTCGGCCAGAGAGGACGAGATCGTTTTCACCTCCGGCGGAACCGAGGCGGATAATCTTGCGGTTTTGGGTGCGGCAGAAAAAATGCGCCGTCGGGGAAATCGCATTCTTTCCACCGATTCCGAGCATCCTGCTGTGGAAATGTGTCTGAAAAAGCTGGAGGGCGAAGGCTTTGAGGTGATCCGCCTTTCCACCAAGAAAGGCGCGCTTTCCGAGGAGGAGATCGAAGAGGCCGCCAATGAAAAAACGGTTTTGGCCGCCGTGATGCGAACCAACAATGAAACCGGTGCGGTGTACGACGTTCCCGCCCTCTCCCGCATCGTCAAAAGAAAAAATCCCGACTGTCTGGTGTTTTCCGATTGCGTGCAGGCCTACGGAAAGGAAAGAATCTCTCCCGCCCGTCTCGGGGCGGATCTTGTGTCCATTTCCTCCCACAAAATCCACGGCCCCAAGGGCATCGGTGCCTTGTACGTCAAAAAGGGCCTTTCTCTTCCGCCGCTCCTTCTGGGAGGCGGGCAGGAGCGGGGTCTTCGCTCCGGAACGGAGAATCTCCCCGCCATTTTGGCCTTTGGCGAGGCTTGCCGAGAAGCTGATCTTGCCTTGGATGAGGCACGGGATCAAATGAAGGCGATCCGTGAGGCGATCCTTTCCACGCTTTCCGAGGAAAAAAGAGTGCGGGCCAACCTGCCTCCTGCCGCCTCGGACAGTATTTTGTCTTTGCAGGTGGACGCCTTCCCCTCGGAGGTGCTTTTGCATATGCTGAGCCAACGGGAGATCTTCGTATCCTCGGGCTCGGCCTGCTCCTCCCATTCGGGAAAGAGCGGCGTGCTCTCGGCCTTCGGGCTTTCGAGCCGCGAGCGGGATCACACCGTTCGCCTCTCCTTTTCCCGCCTGAACACGGTGGAGGAAGGCATTACGTTTGCTTCGGCTTTAAAGGAAATACTGGGGTGAAAGATGGAAAAACGATCGATTTTATTAAAATACGGCGAATTGATTTTAAAGGGAGACAACAAAAGCTATTTTGATTCGGTGCTCCTCAGGCAGGTGAGGCGAAAGTGCAAGCCCTACGGGGATTTCCGCATCTTCACCTCTCAATCCACGGTTTTTGTGGAAAACGATGAAAACGACGAGCTTTTGGATACGATCCTTCCCTTGATGACCAAGGTGTTCGGCATTGTCAGCGTTTCCCTGGCCTATCGGGTGGAAAAGAATATGGATGCCATTCGCGAGGTGGTATCGTGCAAGATCGCACCCATGCTGGTGGGAGTTCCCTCCTTCAAGGCGGATGCCCGCCGAAGCGACAAGCGCTTTCCCTTGAAGTCTCCCGAAATTGCCCGTGAGGTGGGAAGCTGTGTGCTGGAAACCTTGAAGGAACGGGCGCCGAGGGTGGACGTACACCACCCTGCCGAGGTGGTTTGGGTGGAGATCCGCGAGGATTGGGCCTACGTTCACGCAAAGAAGATCCCCGGCGCGGGCGGTATGCCCTACGGTACGGGGGGCAGAGCCCTGCTTCTGCTCTCGGGGGGGATCGATTCTCCCGTGGCGGGCTTTCGCATTGCCAAGCGAGGCGCCTTTGTGGATGCCCTGCACTTCGAATCCTTCCCCTACACCTCCGAGCGTGCCAAGGAGAAGGTGATGGATCTGGCCAAAAAGCTCTGCGCCTATACCGATACGGTCAATTTCGCCTCCATTCGGCTCACCGATCTTCAATTGGCCTTGAAGGATGCCTGCCGAGAGGAGTTTTTCACCATTCTTCTCCGCCGCAGTATGATGCGCCTGGCTTGCCGTGTGGCACGCAGACAAGGCTGCGGAGCGCTGGTGACGGGCGAGAGCCTCGGCCAGGTGGCCAGTCAAACCATGAACGCCCTGCGCTGTACGGATGCGGCGGCGGATCTGCCCGTTTTCCGCCCCTTGATCGGAATGGATAAGGAGGAGATCGTCGCCACCAGCCGCGCCATTGATTGCTTTGAGACCTCGATTCTGCCCTATGAGGATTGCTGTACCGTGTTTACGCCCCGCCATCCGAAATTGAATCCGAGCCCGGAGGAGGTTTTGGCGGAGGAGGCCAAGCTTCCTCTGGCGGAATTGGAGGACGCCGCTTTTCAAAATCTGGAATTCATACGGATCGACGTATAAGGAGGTTTTATGAAGAAGCAAAGTATTTTTTCTGCCATCGCCAAAAGTGCGGGCTACGCTCTGCTGTTTATCGCGTGTCAAACGCTGGGTGCCTTTGTGGGAGAGGGTGTGATCCTTGTTAGCCTATTGGGAGAGGGACTTCCTCCGGAGGAGATTTCCTCGCGGATTATGGATGCCGTTTACGGAATGATCTATGAGATCAACGCCTTGGGAGCACTTGTCTTTTTGGGGATCCTGCTTTTGATGAAAATGCGCGCCCTCTCCACCGATCTGCTTCTGAAGGAAGCCTCTCCTTTTACCTGCTTTTCCGCCGTGATCGCAGGCTTAGGCAGCTTTTTTGCCGCCAACATTCTGATGTCCTTTATGGCGCTCCTTCCTGCGGTTCAAGCCTCTCAGGAGCAATATATGGAGCAGCAGGAGGCCATTCTGGCCGCAGGAGGAAGCCCTTGGGCCGAGGTGATCTACGTTTGCTTATTGGGTCCCTTCGTGGAGGAATTGCTGTGTCGCGGGGCCATTTTGAGTTGCCTAAAAAAGAGCATGCTTCCCGGATACGCCATTTTGATCAGCGGCTTGATCTTCGCCTTGATCCACGGAAACCTCTATCAGGTGGTGTTCACCCTTCCTCTGGGGATCCTTTTGGGGTATCTGACCCACCGAAGCCGTTCTCTTCTTCCCGCCTTTTTGCTCCACGCCGTCTTCAATTCCACCAATTATCTGATTCGAATCGGGTCTCTCTTCGGCTTTTCGGAGGACAGCGATCTGTGGAGTCTTTGCGCCGTGACGGTTCTGCTGTTTTGCGGCGGATGCCTTGTGATCGGTATTTTCACGGTGAAGGTCGCCTTGGATAAGGAGAAGCCCACCGCGCCTCTGTTTCAAAAGGAAGAGCCCGTCTTCGCAGGGGGCTGCCCCTCGGATTTTGCACCCGATCCCCGATTCTTCTCCTCTTATTCTTCTGCGGACAGCGCCCCTTCCTGCGCCTCCGCTCCCTATCCCCCGCAAGCCGCTTTTGCCCCGCCCTCAGAGGCAAGCAAAGCCAATATCCCCACCGAATCCACCCCGAATTTCAATCCGTCGAACGCATCCCGCGTATCGGTAGAAAAAGCACAAGGAGTTTATATGGCAGCCCCCGAATATATGATCGTAGGCCTCGGAAATCCCGAGCCCAAATACGCCGCAAACCGCCACAACTGCGGCTTTATCGCACTGGACTATATCGCCCACCGACAGGGCATTGATATTCGCAATCTCCGTTTCCGCGCCTTGACGGCGGAAACTCTGATCCAAGGGAAAAAGGTACTTCTTTTGAAGCCTCAAACCTTTATGAATTCCTCGGGCGAGGCAGTGCGGGAGGCCGCGGCCTTCTATAAGATCCCACCCGAAAAAATCCTGGTGATCTTTGACGATATCAGCTTTGCCCCCGGCGTTTTCCGCATCCGCAAGAGCGGCTCCGCAGGCGGACACAACGGAATCAAATCCATCATTGCCTGCTTAAATTCCGATGCCTTTCCCCGCTTGAAAATGGGCGTCGGCGTTCCCCCCGAGGGAATGGATTTGATCAATTGGGTTTTGGGCAATTTTTCCAGAGAGGATATGGCGAAAATCACCGCCTCCCTGGAGGACGTTTACGCTTCGGCACAGCTTTTCGCAGAGGATCGGATTGATCTTGCCATTGCCCAATTCAACGGCAAAGCCCACGGATAAAAGCATCCCCGTATCGCAAACCGCGGTACGGGGAATTTTTGTGTTTTTGATTAAAAGCCCAGGCTCTCTCCCACCAGGATCACACAGATTCGGCGCGGCACGGAGGAAAAACGGGTGACCACGGTTTGACTGCAGATGCAATCGGGCGAGAGGCAATCGGCACAGCGGCCGATTTTGGCGCAAGGGGTGTTGCGATTCAGGCGCAGGGCGTTTTTCGGAGCGGCGATGCTGCGGATCCGCTCCATTCCCGCTTCCACGTTGGGCACGACCTTGTTCATTCCCGCCACGACAATGACCTTCTCAGGGCCGTAGCACAGCATGGCAACGCGGTTGGCTCGGCCATCGGTATTCACAAGCTCCCCCTTTTGGGTGATGGCGTTGGTGCTCGTCAGAAAATAGTCGGCAGAAAACATTTTTTGATATATGGCCGCCGTTTCCTCAGGCGTCTTGCAAAGGCTTCGATCCAGAAGGGTCAGTTTTCTTTCCCCTAAGGCCTCGGGCAGACCGCATTCGGACAGGGTAACCGAGCCGCCCCATCCCACTGAGGAGCCCTCGGGAATGAGGGACAGTACCTTTTCCTGCGCCTCGGCGGCGGTGGCACAAAAATATCCCTCCATATTTCTTCTTTTCAGTTCGCCGATCAGCTTTTCCGCATCAAGTGCCCATTTTTTTGCTTCTTCGCTCACGTTCAATCCCCTTTCACAGCTTCGTTTTTTCCATTGTAGCACAGATCCTCGCCTTTTTCAAGCCCCGCCCCTCGGGAGGCTTTTTTTCTTGGAACCTTTTTTGAAAAAAAGGTTCCAAACCTCCCAAAAACTTTTCGGAATGGGAAATGCAAAAGAATCTTGCTGTCCCTTGCTATCGTAAAAACCGCAATCTCGGCAAAAGTTTCCTCCAAACCCCATTTCTGTTGGCAAAAGCGGCGGCACAATGAGGCCTCCATCCGAGAGGGAGGGGGACCGCTTGCAGTGGAAGGAGCCTGCGCGACTTAAAAGTTATTGATAAGGTGAAGATATCGTGCACCAACTTTGGATGAATTCAAATTCTATCCTACGCTCATTTCTATTGTCCAAAGTGACGGTACAGTGATGCCTTCTCCTGCGGGAGAAGGGGGACCGCTTTTGCGGTGGATGAGGTGTACTACCTCAAATCCCCAAAGCCAAGCCCCAAATTATCAAGTATATCCTTAGCAACCGCTGTAAAGTTGCTATTTATATCTTTGTTTGAGTATCTTAACACCTTTATTCCCCATTTTGAAAGTGCGGTATCTCTTGC
>JAFWBD010000046.1 GCA_017507325.1 Clostridia bacterium
TGTAAAAAACGCACTTTCGGATGAGAACCCTCTTTAATCAAAATGTGCGTGATATTCGCATATTATTGATTTTTTAACCAAGGTTTGTGCGCGATATCCGTACTTTATCGATGCTTTTTTAGTCGCGCAGGCTCCTTCCACCACTTCGTGGTCCCCCTCCCTCTCGGATGGAGGCCTCATTGTACCACCGCTTTTGGCAATAGAAATGAGCTTTAGATGAAATTTGAATTCATCCATAATTTGTGCGCGATATCCGTACTTTATCGATAACTTTTAAGTCGCGCAGGCTCCTTCCACCACTTCGTGGTCCCCCTCCCTCTCGGATGGAGGCCTCGCGTGGCCACCGCTTTGGTTTAAAGAAATGGGCTGTGGATAAAAATTTCGCCGAGATGAAAATAAATCTCAATGCCAAAAGGCACGGGTGCCTTTTTCTGGCTTTCCGCCTCTCGGATGGAGGCCTCGCGGGGCCGCCGCTTTGGTTTAAAGAAATGGGCTGTGGATGAAATTTTTGCGGAGGATGCGGGCGATTCGTGAATCGGAATGGCTCCGCGAGGATGCCGAAAACGGACTTGAATGAAATCGTTACCTCCTTACTCCGTTATGCAATCATGAAGATAAAGCCGAAAGCTCCTGTCATTTCTTCTCTTGTCATATTCGGCATTTTGTGATAAGATAGGAAAGGGATTTTTCTGCCCAATCGAAGAACCTTCCTGACAAATACGTCCCTTCAACCGACTGCAAAACAGTGTGGCGAGGATAGCCCCCGCAATCACGCGGCATCATACCATCCAAACAAGGAGTTAACCAATGAATCTGAACGAAATTGCCAAAAAAATCGGAATTGAAAAATATGATGCAATCCCCGAAGGAATGCTTGCCTACTATCCCGTTCCCGAAGAGAGAAAAGAGGAGCTTTGCAGTTTGGAAATGATTGATCGACTGCAAGATAGGTTTCACTTTTTTAAGGAATATTACCCCGTTGTCAAGGAATACCGAGCGGCTCTGGAACAAGATCCCGCAAAAAAAGCTTACGTTGACGTGGCAAGCCTTTATATGAAGGACAGCCCTTACGAAAAATGCACCAAGATTCCCGTACCCGCTCCCGACGGAACCCCTTCCGGTGATCTTTTGCAATTGTTTATTCACCTTCCCTCCATCGAATCGGCTTATGACCAATACAGAAAGCGCGGCTTCTCCCACGAAGAAACCCTTTCGCTTTTGGATTGCTATTACGACGATTTGGCCCACACTCATAAAAACGTGGTGGGAAGACCGGCTCTGGTAGACATTTACTTCCGTTGGCTTTGCCTTTATACCAAGGCGCTCATATTTTATCATCGCGGTCTGAACTATCAGCTTGCAACGAACAAAAGCATTTACGTTTTGAAACAGAAGAATACGAAGGAGCTCCGGATTCTTTCAAAAGAAGGGAAGATGATCCATCGCGGTGGATATCCTTTGGGAACCGTGGATTTCGAAGACGAAGAAGGCGCGATCGAAACCACCTTTGAAGAAACGGAGGATGCCTACTTCGGTTTTTCCGTACAAAACCTTCTTTTCTCCACGAAAAAGGAACGTTTTCCCAAATCGGAATGGGAAATGGTCTGTACGCTCCATGACAGTTGCGTTGCCGTTCATATTCCCAAGCAAACCGATTTATCCGAAGAAAATATTACCCGTTCACTGGAAGAAGCCAAAGAAATCGTCGCCACGCGTTACCCCGAATTCAAGCCTCGCTTTTTCACCTGCAATTCCTGGCTCCTCAGTGGGGATCTGAAAAAAATCATGAAGCCCGGCTCCCGCATTCTTTCCTTTGGCGAAAGATACGTTCGTTATCCCGTGAAATCCAACGGGCAGAGCGTCTTTGTTTTCGTGTTCCCCCAAAACTTTAAGGGTTCCATGGAAGATCTGCCCGAAGATACCAGCTTGATGCGTGCATTGAAAAAAATGTATATCGAAGGCGATCATATTCACAATTACGGCGGCATCATCGAATTTTAAAGGAATTCAAATAAAAAAGTAAAAACCTCGATGAAATGAGTGTGGTTACTAAAAACAGTAAAAACGGTGCAGAAATCATCTGCACCGTTTTTACTGAAGACAAAGTCCCGAAGCAATTCTTTTGCCCTTTTGCTTTTTTTGCCTTGATAAGGTGCGGATATCGCGCAGAGACTTTGTGGATAAAACGTGGCGCAACCCAAGACTTATTTCTACAAAACAAAGCCGTGACCCCGTAAAGCCTCCATCCGAGAGGCGTAGATTGGCTTTTTCACATTATTCTATCATCCATATCACCTGAATCGGAATCTCAACCAATAACCCATTTCTGTTGCCAAAAGCGGCGGTATAGCAAAGCCTCCATCCGAGAGGCGGAAAGCCAGAAAAAGGCACGGGTGCCTTTTTCGCATTGAGATTTATTTTCATCTCGGCGAAAATTTTATCCACAGCCCATTTCTATTGGCAAAAGCCGTGGCCCCGTAAAGCCTCCATCCGAGAGGGAGGGGGACCACGAAGTGGTGGAAGGAGCCTGCGCAACTTAAAAGTTATTGATAAGGTGAAGATATCGTGCACCAACTTTGTGGATAAA
>JAFWBD010000047.1 GCA_017507325.1 Clostridia bacterium
ATTGGTTAAAGCTGATGTATGAAACTAAAAGAATTGATGTTACAACATATCAATATACAGAAAAACTTTGTGGTAATATTCGCAGACTATTGATCGCTTCCTGCAGAACTGCAAAGGAGAACGCAAAATGACAATAAAGAATGATCTTATTCTTTGGGACGATGGAGTAAATTGCTTATGCTTGCTCTCGATACCAAGCGAGCAACAATATCAATATATTGACGGGCTCCCCTGTATCACTTTTGGAGTTTCTTATGAAAATGCGAATTTCAAAGGATACGATACCTTTACTCTATTTGACCACTTTTATAGCACCATATTAAACGGGATGAAAAACACATACGAATCATTGAATGGCACTTTTCGCATCTGTGATATCGGGGCAGATACGGATGGATATATAGACTTTGTTTTGAAAAATGGAATCGCATCGATCAAAGGTCAACTTGGTGCGTCCTTTTCCTCTCACTCATTAAAGTTTGAGTTTCAGGCAGACCAAACCTTAATCGGTCGGTTAATTCAAACGATTGATATGCTGTAAATGGTGTACTTTTACGCTTTCTTACCTCAATTCTGCTCTGTTTAGGCATCCTCTCGAAAAAGGGCTTTCACAAGATAAAAAGTCGGCGCGGTGCTTCTCGGAAGCATCGCGCCGATGGCTTTTCAGAGCATGGTTTGGGTGTCGTCGGGGTCGCCGTTGCGGGCGAGGTCGTATTCGAGGGACCAATCCAGATCCCGATATTTTTCGCCGCGGGGATCGGTTTGGATCCACGAGGTGAGCATATCCAGCATTTCCTCCGTCCAAGTGGCTCGGTCGATCTGAGCGGTGGTGAATTTGTTTTGGCTGATCATTTCAAAGCCGAAATCATCCTTCACGTGGGTCTTGGCTGCACCCTCCACCACCTCCTGAACCAGATGGCTGGGGATGAACAGCACGCCGCCGCCCGCTCCGTACACAATGTCGCCGGGAAGAACGGTCGCCTTTCCGATGCGGGTGATTCCGTTGAAATCCTTCATCACAAAATCGCGGATGGGGGTGGGGTCGATTCCGCGGTAATACACCTGCACGTCGGGAACCTGCTTCATCTGCTCCACGTCACGGATGCCTCCCCAAATCACGCCGCCGCCCGTTTTGGTGCGGGTTTTGATGGCAGTAGTCAGATTTCCCCCAAGGAAGGTGCCCTTGTAGATCTTATCATACATATCCACCACCACAACGTCACCCTCTACCAGAGAATCCACGACCCACTGGTTATAATTGCCCTTTCTTCCGTCCTCGGCGCCGCGGGCAAACATCACTTCGTGAAGATCGGGGCGAGTGGGAACGTAGGTAGCGGTCACGGCACGGCCGATGAGCTTTCTGCCGTCATCGTGGAGGGTTCTTAAGTCTCCCTCGAACTGGCTTTCATAGCCCTTGATAAAAATGGGCTTCCACAATTCCTCCAAGGTCATATTCTTCATCTGATCCAAATATTTTTGAGGAACCTTGGGTCTTCCGTCGGGAAATCTCTCTCCCTTCCAAAGAGGGGTCAAGGCGATCACGGTCTCTCTGTCGTTGATGGTAATCATAGCGCTTCTCCTTTATTCAATCACAAGAAAATAGGTGCCGTTGGGATGCAAGGTCAATTTCAGGGGCTCGGCGGCCTTTTGGATCAGGGCGGGCTTTAAATTCCCCTCCTCCCGAAGCAGAGCGATCTGCTCCGGGGTCAAAGGCTCAGCCATATGCTCCTTCTGATAGAGGCGATAGGGATTGGTGCTTTCCCCATCGATGCGATAAAGGGTAACGGTTTTCTCCTCCAAATCCTCCATATCAAGAACAATCTCTTCGGAAAGGACGGGGAGATCCTCGGAAAAGAGCGGAGAGGAATAGGTCAGAAGAACCGCCGCATTTCCCTTTTCATCCGCTGTGGGCAACACGAAAACGTTCTCCCCCGCGCCTTTTGCCTCCAACACGTTCTCCTTCAAGCGAGCGGCCAGCAAAAAGGCATTGTAAATGGGCTTTTTGATGAAATTCAAGGTGAAGAAATTGCGGAAGCCCGAGAAATCCTCGGTCATTTCGTGCTGACCCGACAGGCAGATCATCAATTCCTCCATTTTCAGATCGCTGAACACAATCTCGTGGATCAATTTGGCATAATAGGAGGAAAACATCTCGGTCTCCCTCATCATCAAAAGGGGGCAATCCTCACGGTTAGCAAAACCTCGGGTGGACATTCCCCATTCGTCGATCACAATGGGGGTATCTTCAAAGCCACAGTCAAGGATCACGTTGCGGTAACTGCGGATGCGCTCCACCAGATCCCGAACGCAGTAGGGGCGGGTGCCGTCGTTGAGGCGCTGAGGGCTGGTGCCGTAGGCGTGAAGGGCAATATAATCCAGCTTCAGGGAGTTTTTCTTCACGTGCTTCAAAAAGCCCTCCAAAAACGGCAAACGGTTGGCCAGAACAGGTCCTCCCAAGGGAATTTTTTCGGAAACGCGGCGAACGCCTCGCTGGAAGGCATCGTACATCTTGCAATAATCCGCCAAGCGCTGTTCGTTCGCCTCCTTGGGAAGCTCCGAATGGAAAAAGGCGGAAATATCGGGCTCGTTGAAGCACTGACACAGCCAGGAGGATACCACCTCGATGCCGTAGCGCTCCACGTTATGCTTGGTATATTCGTAGCAGACCTCTTCCCAGAGAGCATCGTCCGCAGGGGGAGCGGAATTCCACATTTTTCCCTTGTAACGGGTCTTATTCTTGGAAGAGCTGGTTTTGTTTTGAACCGACTGTGCCAGAATATCGGGCATTCCCGCATAAGCCAAAACGAAGCGATAGCCCTTCTCCACCATATAATCCAGGCGCAGGTCGCTGAGACGGAAATCATACAGAAGCTTGCCGCTTTCATCGGTATAAACGATATCCTCCAGCATTGCATACAATCGAACCGCACGCATCGCACCGTCCTCGGCCATACGGTCCAGAATGCGCTTTCCCCAAGGATCCTCCACCGCATCGGTGGGATGGAACACACAGCCGTTCCAAAAGTTTTTCTGTTTCTTTACAATGTTTTTCGTAATGCGAATCATCGTACTGCACCTCCCGTTGCATCCAAAATTCCTTTTAAATAGCCGATGGCAAAGAGTCTTCCCATGGCGTCATATCCGGGCAGGGTGGATTTTTCACCTGCCATTGTGGGAACGTGATCCACGCGAATGGGAACGTTGACTCCGTTTTTTACGTAAACCCTCATAAGATTTGCCATATCCAAATCTCCGTTGTCGTGGAAGGTTTCGCGGAAGTGGCGGGGCGTTCCCTTGGTATTGCGGAAATGGACCAGATGGATCTTCGGAGCAAATTCCGCAATGGTATCCTCCAGATCCTCTCCCATAATATAAAAATTTGCCTGACACATGGTGATACCGAGACTGTCGCTGGGGCAGATCTCATACACCGCACGCCGGATGTTCTCACGGCTGATCATAATCCTCTCCACGTCTCCCAAACGGGGCACGGGCGGATCGTCGGGATGAAGGGCCAATTTGATCCCATAGCGTTCCGCATCGGGCAGAACCGCACGGATGAAATATTCGTAGTTTTTCCAAAGCTGAGAAGCGGTAATGGCGTGGGGCGTGGGTGAAAAATGATCCAAGCAAAACTCCGTTACCTTGGCTCCGCCCCGCTCGGGAAAATCGGAGGAGGTTCGGTACCAGCCGATATGAGCCATAAAATTAAAGCAAATGGTTCCGATCCCCATTTTTTGCATAATGGGGAACATTTTCAAAACCTTTTCAATGCACGCATCCCGCATGGAATCCCCTGCCTTGATATGATCGTGAACCTCGTTGGGCATCGGCTCGATCACCAAGGGGGTGATCCCGAAATCGGTAAAGCGACGAACCACCGTTTCCCAAGCGGCAGGATCGGTCAAATCAAAGGCGGGATCCTCCGGCAAGCGGATCACCCCGCATCGAACCCCCGATTGCAGGGCAAAATCCCAGGTGGCATCCCGCTCGCTTCTGAAATAATCGGCAAGAATCATCACACGCCACCCAAGGTCAGAAAGCCGCCGTCCACCGGAACGGTGATTCCCGTAACAAAGCCCGAGGCCTCGTCATCCAGGAGCCACTTGACACAGCCCGTCAGATCTCTTGCCTCGCCGAAGCGCCCCATAGGAGTATGCCCGATCACCTGCTGACCCCGAGGCGTAAGTCCCTCCTCCACGGTACCCAGATAATTCTTACTGCGCTCGTTGACCATAAAGCCGGGAGCCACTGCGTTGATGCGAATCCCCGCGGGGGCAAAATACGCCGCAAAGGACTGAGTCAGATTGCAAACGGCAGCCTTACTCATGGCATAAGCAAAGCAGCGAGTCAAGGGACAAAAGCTATTCATCGAGGCAAAATTCACCACCGAGCCGCTTCCCTTGGCAATCATTTGCTTGGAAAAGGCCAAAAGCGGGATCACCGTTCCCATGGTGTTGATGTCCAAAACCGAGCGGAACGCAGCGATATCGATATCATACAGTCCCTTTTGACCCTCGGGCAATTCTCCCGTCAATTCTTTCGGATCGAATCGGGTAATGGTGGGCATCGCCTTTTGGTTGTTGCCGCCCGCACCGTTGATGAGAAAATCACAGCCGCCCGCTCCATGAACCAGCTGTGCCAAATCCTCAACCGCCTTTTCATCGGTCACGTCGCAGGAAACGGCCGTAGGAGGCACGCCGCCCGCGGCGAGGATCTTTTCAGCGGTCTTTTCCAATTTATCCATCGTTCTGCCTACCAGAAATACCTTGGCTCCCTCCAAGGAGAGCTGAAGGGCGATCTCGGAGCAAAGAGTTCCTCCCGCGCCCGTCACCACAGCAATCTTGTTTTCAAAGCGTTTTCCCATTTTATTCTCCTCATTCTTTATTTTTTGATATGGTTCATTGCATTTTCAAAGCAAATTTTTCGTATCATTTCTCCCTGCGCCTCAAAGGACAGCTCCCATTCTCCCGCAGTATTTTGTTCATCCAGCCAATTACAGAGCAATCTGCGGAAATAATCGTGGCGGACAAAGGAAAGAATGCTTCGGGAATCGGTGGTCATCCCGATGAATTCGGAAACCAGCCCGAAGGAGGAAATACAGGAAAGAGCGTGGCGGATCCCCAGGGCGTGGTCGCACCACCACCAAGCGGGACCCAATTGAACCTTAGAGGCCACCCCATCCTGAGCAAAGGAGCCCTGCAGCACCGAAAGAGGTGCCATATCGCCAAGATTCAAGGGAAAGAGCACCGTATCGGGAAGACCCTCCCGTCCCTCCATTTCTCCCAGCATAGAGCCAAGCGAAGAGAGGTCGAAGCCTCCTCCCACCGCCGCATAGCCGCCCGCGGGACCCGCAAGACGGGCAAGGCGGGGACCCACGCTTCTCTTGGCATCCAAATGAAGCAGAAGAGTCCAACCGCGCTTTTGATATTCCGACGCCAAAGCGATCAGTATTTTTTGCTTATGACCGTCCGTATCCCCTTGGAAGAAGCCATCGTCCAAAGCGTGATCCGCAAAGCGGCAGCCCGCCTCGTCGAAGCGATCCAAAAGAACCGAAACGGCACGGATATAGGAATCGAGATCCTCCCCGATGGGAAGAGCGGCTTTTTCCGAAATCGCTTTTTTCAGCTCCGTCGTAGGTGTCAAAAGCTGATCGCCCCGCAAGGAGGGTGCGGTGCTCTTCCCGTCAAACAGAGAAAGATCATCCAAAAGAGAGGCTACGGGGGATTGATACGCAATGGAAAAGCGGTTCAGAATGGCTCTGCAGGAAAATTCGGGAGAGGCCAGCTTTTCGCCGCAAAGGTCGTACAGATAGCGCGCACCTTTTCCGTCGGGAAGAAGATCGATCCCGAAAATGCGGGAAAGCTCCATACGGCACCAATCGTAAACGGGATTCCCCGCAAAGCGGGGGAATACCTCGCAAAACTTTTCAAATTTCTCAAAGGGCTCGGACGAGCCCGTAATATAATACTCATCGACCCCGCAAATTCGCATCAGACGGTGCTTGTAGGGATCGGAGAACAGCCAAAGCTCTCCGACGTTTTCAAAGCGGCGGTCGCGGGCGATGTCCTCCACCGACAAATGATTGTGAAAATCCACAATGGGCAGATCTGCGGCAAACTCCCCGTACAGACGGCGGGCATTTTCCGTTTTGAGCAAAAAAGTTTCCTTCAAGTTCTTTTCTCCCTCTCGCTTATTTTTTTCAGTATAGCACAAACCGAACGTGGTTTCAAGGAATTATCCGATCTTTTTTAACACGATTCGATCACGATCTCTTGACAAATCCGCCCTTGGCGGATAGAATGAAACCGAGGTGAGACGTATGAAATATCAGTTTGATCTGCGAGAAGCGGATTTTTCGGTGGGAAGGGTGGATATTCAGAACGTATCCCGCCCCAAGGGCTACAAGCACTCCTTTCGTAACGGAAGAATCAAGCACGGCTTTATCTACACGGTCAAGGGCTGTATGCTGGATCACTTTCATTCCGGAGAAAAAAAGGAGATCCTTGTGGAGGAGGGAGAGATCATCTTCATTCCCCGCGGCAGCAGCTACACGGGCATCTATCAGGAGGACGGAACCGAGATCAAGATCATCCAATTTGAATTGATCTCGGGCAGCCTTCCGCCCTATCTTTCAAGGCCCACCAAGATCAGCCTTTCCGACGGAGGGAAGATCATCGATTCCTTTTTTACCCCGACGGAAAACCAAAGAAGCTCTCATCCCTTTTATTATTTATCACGGCTTTACGAGCTTTTGTGGCGGATCGACGAAAGCCTGGCGGGGATCCCCGCCAAATACAAAAGGCTTCGTCCTGCCCTTGACCGCCTTCAGACCCATTGGAATCGGGGAGAATCGGTGGCCTTTTACGCCTCTCTGTGCTTGATGAGCGAGGCGCATTTTCGAAGGCTTTTTCGGGAATATACAGGGCTGTCCCCCGTTGATTACCGCAACGATCTGAGACTGAAAAACGCCCGTGCCATGCTCCAAAGCGGTGAATACAACGTCAGCACGGCCTCCGAGGCCTCGGGCTTTTCCAACCTTTCTTTTTTCATCCGTTTGTACAAGAAAAAGTACGGCCATACCCCGAAAAAGGAATAGACGCAAGCAAAAATCCGCGTCGGGGACAGTCCGAATGATTCCTTCTTGACATTTCGGGAAAAGTATTGTACCATTTCTTCCGTAGCCGACGGGCTAAAAATAAAATCGGGAAATTTTCCTTGAAAGAGCCGTTATGATTCAAACGTATTTGATTCGAAACGCATCCCTTTTTTCCGCAGAAAGCGGGCGGATGCAAACCCAAAGCATTTTGGTGGAAGGGGGCATCATCCGCGCCATCGGCCGTGACCTTTCCCTTCCCGAGGGGGCGCTTCTTCTGGAGGCGGAGGGAATGATCATCTCGCCCGGTTGGGTGGACTGTCACGCCCATTTTTATTACGATGCCGAAAACGTGATCGGGGTGGATCCCCAGCGCTATCTGATCCCCTTTGGGGTGACCTATGCCTTGGATCCCGGCTCCGCAGGAGCGGCAGGCTTCGAGGATTTTCTTTCCCACGTGGGAAGGCGAACCGACCTGGGATTTTGCTCCTATCTGAACCTTTCCGAAATCGGCGTTCCGATCTTCGGCTATGAATTTACGGATCTTTCCCATCTGAAGTCCGATGCTGCCGAAGAAATGCTTCGTCGCTACCCCGAAAAGCTTATGGGGGTCAAGATCCGCATCAGCCAAAAGGTCTGCTCGGATCCCGCCACAGTGCTGAGAGAGGCCCGCGCGCTTTGCGATCGCACAAAGACCCGTCTTTGCGTTCACGCCACGGGCTGCGTTCTTTCTACGGAAGAGATTCTGCGCTTTCTGAAGACGGGCGATACCTTCACCCACTGCTTTGCCAAAACACAATCGGGTATTTTGGACGATCAGGGATACGTTCGCTCCTGCGTGCACGAGGCACGGGAGAGGGGTATTTTCTTCGATCTGGGTCACGGCAAAGGAAGCTTTTCCTTTGAAGTGGCAAAAAAGGCGATCGAGCATGGCTTTCTTCCCGATTTTATTTCCACCGATCTGCACATTGCGGGGGTCAACGGCCCCGTTTTTGATATGCCCACCGTTCTTTCCAAAATGCTTGCGCTGAATCTTTCCTTGGAGGAAATCCTTCTGCGCATCACCGCAGAGCCCGTCAAAAAGCTGGGTCTTCGGGACAAAAGCCTTGCGATCCGCGTGGGAGAAAAGGCAGATCTGACTGCTTTTCGAATCAAAAAGGGAGATTTTCTCTGGCAGGATTCCATCGGAGAATCCCTTGCGGGTAAAGAGAGGATCGAATCGCTCTTCACCTGTTTGGGCGATCGGATCTTCACCCCCATCCGAAGCCGCGATGAAAACCGCCCGATCGGGCAGCCGCTTCCCTTTTGCCAAAATTCCAACCCGTCAAAAGTCACCAAAAACCAATAAAGGAGAACCACTATGAAGCACAGCATTGTATCCCGCATCACCGAAGGCGCCTTTCGCTATCAAGGATGGCCCACCGTAACAAAAGGAGAGGACGGCACTCTGTACGTCGGTGCCTCGGGGCATCGCCTCAATCACGTTTGCCCCTTCGGAAAAAATCTGATGTACGTCAGTTTTGACGAGGGTGAAAGCTGGTCTTGCCCGCAGATTGTCAACGACAGCTATCTGGACGATCGGGACGCCGGTATGCTCGCTTGGGGCGACGGCAATCTGCTGCTCACTTTTTTCAGCACCTCGGCAGAAAAATTCGAGGATTTTGATTTGGAGGACGGCAAGCCCCACGTGAACGTTCGCTCTCCTCTTGCCATGGGAATGCGTGCGCTTTGGGATACGCTTTCCAAGGATCAATTGCACCCCGGATCCTATACCCGCATTTCCCGAGACAACGGAAAAACCTGGTCCGAGCCCCGCCCCGCTCCGGTTTCTTCCCCTCACGGCCCCTGCAGACTAAAGGACGGCAGTCTTCTTTTCGTCGGCTCCATCGTAACGGAAGGCTCGTTTGACAGCACCGATCATACCAAGCGGATCCAAGCCTTCCGAAGCTGCGATGACGGAAAAACCTGGCATTATCTCTCCCACATCCCCTATCCCGAGGGAGCGGATCAAGCCCACCACGAGCCCCACGCCATTCAAATGGCAAACGGAGATATTTTGGTGGCTGTTCGTTATGAGAACACCTATACTCCCGTGATGAAGAGTATGCGCATCTACACCGCCCTCTCCCACGACAACGGAAAAACCTGGGAAAAGGCGGGATTTCTGGATCAGCACGGTGCGCCACCGCATCTGCTGCAGCATTCCTCCGGCGCGGTCATTCTGAGCTATTCCCGCCGTTTGGAGCCTATGGGGCAATACGTTCGCGTAAGCCGCGACTTCGGAAAGACCTGGTCGAAGGACACCATGATCAGCCCCGAGGAATCCACCGGGATTCCGGCTTGGGATCACGGTTATCCCTCCTCCGTAGAGCTGGCAAACGGAGATATTCTGACCGTTTACTATCAGAAATGTCCGGGAGACGGTTACTGCTCCCTTCACAGCATTCGCTGGTCCTTGGACGAGCTTGAATAAGCCGCATCCCATGCCTTCCGATCAGACGACAAAACCAATACAATAAGTAAGAAGAGAGAATCAAGCCGTTCTCTCTTCTTATTGTTTCGTCTCTTATTGTTTCGTCTTGTTTTGAATCCGTATCGCTCCGATCCCGCGCAAAATTTTTCTCTATTGTGCCGAGGGCGGCAAAACGGTAACGGGAACGCTGATCTCCAGATCGCTCCCCCAGATCATCACGGAAAATTGGCCGGGAAGCGCCTGCTCCCCTACGGTGACCAGAATCGTGCGAACTCCCTCGGAATCCGCCCCGCTCACCTGAAAGTTTCCCGCAAAGGAGAGCCCTACGGCAATTTCGGTGCTTTGAGAATGCTTCACCGTTAAGAGGAAGCTCTCGCCGGGCTTTGCCTCGCTTTTCTCCGAGGTACACGAGGCGGGAATATCGTAAAACACCCAAAAGCTGTAGGTTAAATCTCCGAAATAATCCGCTCCCTCGCTCTGATACCAGCGGCAGGATACCGTACAGCTGAGATTTTCCTCCTTTTCCAAACGGATCTCGCCCATCTCGCTGTAATTGCCGAAAAACAGCTCCTTCCCCTTGGAATCCACCAAAAGCACGTTGCAATAATCGGGCTTGATGGAAAAGGCGATCTCAGGCTTGGTGCCGGCTGACAACACCGCCGTTTCTCCGCCGCCCTCCGATACCTTACGCTCCAAAACCTGCCCGTTGGTTCTCACGTAATGCCAATCCCCGGCGGTTTCGGCGGGCAAGAACGAACGCTCTCCCGCCTTCCACTGTGCCGTGGGGTGCGAGGCAAAGGAAAGGCCGTAATCCTCCAGGAGAGGATGGCTGTGCAAGGAAAGAGCCACCTCGGAAGGAAAGAGAAAGAATTTTCCCTCCGAATCCCGATACACGCAATCGATTTCGGAATCGCTCAAATAAAAGATATATTCTACGTCGTGATCCAATTTGTGAAAGACCACCCGAACCGCTCGGTAAAAGGAGAGGTCCTTGGCGGGCTTTTCAATGGCGGAGCCGCTGCTTGCCGCCTCCACGAAAAAGCGGATGTCCTCCCGCTCCTCCACGGTCTTTTTCTCCTCGCCGGGATACAGGGTGATCCTTTGCACCGTTCCCTTACCCGGGGCGGAATCCTGGTTTTGCGAAATCACAAAAAACAAAATCACCAGAGGGATCGTAAACAGCGCGATCAGAAGGCCCCAAGCGGGCTTTTTTCTTCCCTTCATGCTTTGCTTTCCTTTCCTTCGGAGCCCCGCTCCGTAATCACTCGGCCCACCAATTTCAAATCGTCGCTTTCCAGCACGTGAATGGGCTCGTATGCGGGATTGACGGAAACCAGATGGGTCTCCCCCTGCCATACCTCGTATTTTTTACAAAGGCTCTCCCCGTTCAGCAAAAAGATTCCGATCTCCCCCGAGGCAATCTCTCGGCATTTTTCCACGTATACCAGATCCGAATCCGAAAACAAGGGCTCCATACTGTCCCCCGACAGACGAATCGCAAAGGAGGCCCCAAAGGGGATATCGTCCACCCTCACCGATTCCGTACGGCTTTCCTCCGTCAAAACGGGCAAAGGCTCGCCGGCGGCGGCGGGAGCAAGAAAAACGGGAACCGAGGCCATTTTCGCTTTCCCCTCCGTTCGGCTGTTATCCGCCTCCCGTTCCAAAAGGGACAGCACCGTATTGCGGCCGCGGCGATCCAAAAAGGAATAGAGCTCCAAAATGCGCTTTTCCTCGGGAGAAAGCACCTCACCTTCCTCTTCATCAAACACCAGCGCCTCCACCGAGGTTCCCAGTGCCTTGGCAATGCGAAAAATACAGGTCAAGCGGGCCGTATCGGTCTCTCTTTTGAGCATACTGTCCAGCGTGGTATAGGGAATTCCGCTTTCCTTGGCAAGAGTAGCCTTGGTCATACCGTTTTCCTTAAGCAGGGCTTTCACCTTTTGACTGAATGACATTCCGCTTTTCTCCCTTTTTCATTACTTTTTCTATTGTAACACATTTTATTTGAAAAGTAAAGATGTTTTCTTTTCCTCATATTATAGGCGGTAAACTTTATTTCGCCTTTAAAAATCATCATTCTCCTTTCTTTTCTAATGTTTTTGGGATTTTTTTCTTTCAAATTGAAAATTTGAGGAGCAAAAGAGGCTTTAAAAGACTTGTTTTTTTATTGGAAATATGCTATACTTTCTCTATTGTTGTAAAAAAACGATCAAAATCAGAAAGGTAATACTGCAAACCAAAAAGGGTTGCAAACGGTTTTTCAATATGGCTACGAAGAAAAAATTGGTTTTGAATACCGCTTGGTGCAAGGGTTGCGGCGTTTGTGCGGCCTTTTGTCCCAAAAACGTTTTGGCTTTGAAGGGTGACAAGATCGCCGTCCAAAACGAAGAGGCTTGCATTCGCTGCGGGCTTTGCGAATTGAGATGTCCCGATTATGCCATCTGGCTGGAGGAGGTAGAAGCATGAAGCAAATGAAATTGATGCAAGGCAACGAAGCGTGCGTGGAAGGTGCCATTGCCGCAGGATGCCGCTTTTATGCGGGTTATCCCATTACGCCCTCCGCGGAGATCGCCGAAGGCTGTGCTGTGAGAATGCCGCAGGTCGGCGGAAAATTCATTCAGATGGAGGATGAGATCGCCTCCTGTGCTGCCGCCATCGGTGCCAGCGCCGCAGGCGTAAAATCCATGACCGCCACCTCGGGCCCCGGTTTTTCCTTAAAGCAGGAAAATCTCGGCTACGCCTGCTTGACGGAGATCCCCTTCGTTCTGGTGGACGTTCAGCGTGCCGGCCCCTCCACGGGTCTGCCCACCTCTCCCTCTCAAGGGGACGTGATGCAGGCAAGATGGGGCACCCACGGCGATCACCCCGCCATCGCGCTCTCTCCCTCTACGGTGGAGGAATGCTATACGCTGTGTATCAAATGCTTTAACCTTGCGGAAAAATACCGCACTCCCGTTATTTTCTTAATGGACGAGATCGTCGGTCACCTTCGGGAGAACGTTGAGATCCCCGAGGAGGGCGAATTTGAGATCGTAAACCGCACCGTTCCCGCATCTCCCGCCGAGGCCGGCCCCGCTTACGCCTGCAAAAACGGTTCTTTGATCCCCGAAATGGCTCCCTTCGGACACGGCCAGCGCTACAACGTTACGGGGCTCATTCACGCCGCTGACGGCTTCCCCACCAACTCCACCGAAATTGCCGATGCGCAGGTGAAGAGGCTGGTGGCCAAAATCGAGGAAAATTTGGATGACATTCTGGCTTGGGAGGAAACGGATCTGGAGGATGCCGAGGTTTGCATCCTTTGCTACGGCGGCACCGCCAGAAGCGCTCAGAGCGCCGTGGAGGCACTCCGCGCCGAGGGCATCCGCGCGGGCATTTTCCGCCCCATCACGCTGTGGCCCTTCCCCGGAAAGCGCTTGGAAGAAATTTCCCGAAAGGTCAAGAAGGTTTTGGTGGCCGAGCATAACAACGGTCAGATCCTTTTGGAAGCAGAGCGCGTGATCAAAAACAACTGTCGGATCGATTTTATCGGCAAGGTGGACGGAACCGTTATCACCCCCGACGAGATCGTACGCAAGGTAAAGGAGGCGTAAGGCTATGGCATCAAAATTGATCGATGAATATTTTCGCGAGGATCACCTGCCTCACATTTGGTGTGCCGGCTGCGGACACGGCATTTTGATGAGAGACGTGGCTCAGGCCGTACACAATCTCGGGTTGGATAAGGACCGCGTGGTTCTGGTATCCGGTATCGGCTGCTCCTCCCGTGCGGCAGGCTATATGGATTTCAACACCATGCATACCACCCACGGCAGAGCCTTGGCCTTTGCCACGGGCGTTAAAATGGCAAGACCCGAACTGGAGGTCATCTGCATCATGGGCGACGGTGACGCCAGCGCCATCGGCGGAAACCATCTGATCCACGCCGCACGGCGTAACATCGGCATCACCGCCATCATTTTCAACAACGATATTTACGGTATGACGGGCGGTCAGTACTCCCCCACCACTCCCTACGGAGAAAAGGGCACCACCGCTCCCTACGGCAACATCGACCGTCCCTTTGACATTGTGAAGGTTGCCGAGGCGGCCGGTGCCACCTACACCGCAAGAGGAACCGCTTACGATGCGGTCCGCACCACAAAGCTCATCGAAGAGGGCATTCGCCACAAGGGCTTTTCCGTGATCGAATGCGCCTCTATTTGCCCCACCTATTACGGAAGAAAGAACAAAAAGGGCAGTGCGGTGGATATGTACCGTTGGCAAAAGGAAAACAGCGTTTCGGTGGAAAAAGCCAAGGGTATGACCGAAGAGGAATTGAAGGGCAAATTGATCGTCGGTGAAATCTCCCGCAGTGAATTTCCCGAATTGACCGAGCAATACCAAAAGATCATTGAAAAGGTTCAAGGGAAATAAGGGAGGAGAGCGCTATGAGTAAAATGGAAATTCGCCTTGCCGGTACCGGCGGACAGGGTCTGATCACGGGTACCATTATTTTGGCGGAGGCAGGCATTTTCGAAAACAAATTCGTTGCCCAGTCCCAGTCCTACGGACCGGAGGCCAGAGGCGGTATGTGCAAGGGCGAGGTCATCATTTCCGATGAGAAGATCGGCTTTACCAAGGTGACAAAGCCCACCTTCGTGATGGCACTTTCCCAGCCCTCCTTCGGCAAATACTGCCGGGATCTTGACGAGGATTGCTTTGTTCTGGTGGATGAGAGCATTGTCATCCCCGAGGACTGGAGCCACAAGAATTTCTTGAGCTTGCCGATTTTGGCAACCGCCAGAGAAAAGGTAGGCAAAATGCAGACGGTCAACATCGTTTCGGTGGGAGCCATCAACAAGATTCTGAATTTCTCCTCGGAGGAAAACATCAAGAAAGCCGTTTTGATGCACGTCCCCAAAGGAACGGAGGAATTGAATCTGAAGGCGCTGGAGGAAGGCGCCCGTTTGGTCAAATAATCAGTAACAGAAAGCAAGGTAACACGAATTTATGAAAATACACGAGTATCAATCCTGCGAGCTCTTTGAGCGCTACGGAATCCCCTGCCCCAAGGGATATTTGGCAATGTATCCCGAGGAAGCGGTGGAGGCCGCCCGAAAATTGGGGGCGTTTCCCGTGGCCGTGAAGGCTCAGATCCACTCCGGCGGTCGAAGAAAGGCCGGCGGCGTGAAAATTTGTTTTTCCAAATCCGAGGTTCGGGAATATTCCAAGGGGCTGATCGGAAAGGTTTTGTACCCCCATCAGGCAGGCCCCGAGGGGAAATTGGTTCGCCGCATTTACATCACCGCAGGCAGCAACATTGAGCAAGAATACTACGTTTCCATGACGGTGGATGCCGAAAACGCCTCGGTGGTGATGATCGCCTCCGCAGACGGCGGAACGGAGATCGAGGAGCTCAGCCGCACCCATCCCGAAAAGATCTTCCGTCTGAACATCGACCCCGTGATCGGCTACAAGGATTATAACGGTTGGGAAATGGCCAAAATGCTGGACTTTGAAGGCGAGCAGGCCAAGACCTTTGTGAAGATCGCAAGAGGTATGTACCGTCTGTTTATGGATAAGGACTGCTCTTTGGTGGAAATCAATCCCTTGATCACCACCAAGGAAGGCGATCTGATCGCACTTGACGCCAAGGTCAATTTTGACGACAACGCCCTCTTCCGTCACCCCGACATTATGGAATTGAGAGACTACGACGAGGAGGATCCCAAGGAGATCGAAGCCTCAAAATATGATCTCAACTACGTTTCGCTGGATGGCTCCGTGGGCTGTATGGTCAACGGCGCAGGCCTTGCCATGGCGACCATGGATATCATCAAAAACTTCGGCGGTGAGCCTGCAAACTTTTTGGACGTGGGCGGCTCGGCCACCACGGAGAGAGTGAAGGCGGCCTTTGAGATCGTTCTTTCCGATCCCAACGTTCGCTCCATTCTGGTGAATATTTTCGGCGGAATTATGAAATGCGACGTGATCGCCCAAGGCATCATCGAAGCCGCAAAATCCATGGAAATCCGTGTTCCCGTGGTGGTTCGTCTGGACGGAACCAACGCCGAGGAGGGCAGAGCCCTGCTGCAGAAGTCCGGTCTGGATCTGATTCCCGCGGAGACCTTTGCCGAAGCGGCAAAGGCCGCAGTAGAACTTGCAAATCAAGGGAAGGAGGCTGCAAAATGATTCTGATTGATAACAACACCCGTGTGATCGTTCAGGGAATCACCGGTTCCCAGGGCAGATTTCACACCCAGCAAATGCTGGAATACGGCACCAAGATCGTAGGCGGCACCTCTCCCGGCAAGGGCGGTATGGAGGTTCTGGGCGTTCCCGTTTTCAACACCGTTAAGGAAGCAAAGGAAGCCACCGGTGCCAATTGCTCCATACTCTATATTCCCCCCGCCTTTGCGGCCGACGGCATTATGGAGGCCATTGATGCGGAGATCGAGCTTGTGGTTTGCATCACCGAGGGCATTCCCGTTTTGGATATGATGCGGGTGAAGAATCATCTGAAGGGAAAAAAGACCCGTCTTGTGGGTCCCAACTGCCCCGGTCTGATCTCTCCCGGTGCCTCCAAGGTGGGCATTCTTCCCGGATACATTCACACCCCCGGTCACGTAGGTGTCATCAGCCGTTCCGGCACCCTGACCTATGAAGCGGTCTACCAGCTGACCACGCTGGGGATCGGTCAATCCACCGCCGTGGGTATCGGAGGCGACCCCATCCGCGGCACGGGCTTTATCGATCTTTTGGATATGTTCAACCGTGATCCCGATACCTTGGCCGTGGTGATGATCGGCGAGATCGGCGGCTGCGGTGAAGAAGACGCCGCAGAGTGGATCCGTGCCCATATGAAAAAGCCCGTTTGTGCCTTCATCGGCGGCAAAACCGCTCCCAAGGGCAAGAGAATGGGCCACGCCGGCGCCATCATCAACGGCGGCAAGGGCACGCAGGCGGGCAAGGTCGAGGCCTTGGAGAAGGCAGGCGTCACCGTAGCCTCCACCCCCGATAAGATCGGCGAAACCTTGGTGGAGGTCATCAAAAAAGCAGGCATTTACGAAAAATGCCTGACCAAATAATTTTTTCGAATGCAAACGTTCCCCTTGCCGCCAAAACGGCGGGGCCAACAAAAAGGCCGATACGGAAATCAAAATCCGTGTCGGCTTTTTTCGCTTCCCATTTTTCAAAGGAAGGCTTTCTTTTATTATTTTTGCTTCGGATCTTCCCGATTATCCAGGATCTCCTTGACCAGATAGACGGGTCTTCCCTTGACCTCCTCGTACATTTTGGCCAGATACTGCCCCACAATACCGAGGCAGAGAAGCTGGATTCCCGAAAGAGAAAGGATCAGGGAGGCAAGGGTGGGAAAGCCCGCCACGGGATCCCCGAACAGAAGGGTCTTGATGACCACAAACAGCATCATCACAATGGCAATGAAAAACAAAAGCAGTCCCAAAACAGAGGACAGGATCAAGGGCTTATCGGAAAAGGCCACAATCCCGTTCACGGCATAGGAGGCAAGACGCCAGAAGCTCCACTTGGTCTTGCCCGCGTGGCGCGCCTCCACGTGGTAGGGCATATAATGGGTGCGAAATCCGACCCAAGAAAAGATCCCCTTGGAAAAGCGGCACCTTTCGGGAAGGGAAAGGATGGCATCCACCATTTTCCGATCCAGCACGCGAAAATCGCTGGCGGAGCGGTAAAACTCAATGCTGGTGAGACGGTTGATGAGGCGGTAAAAGGTCTTTTTGAAAAAGCTGAGCACCTTTCCCTCGCGACGGACGTCCTGATACGCCGCCACGCAATCGTAATCGGGGTTTTCCCGAAGAAACGCAAGCATTTGGGCCACGTATTTCGGATTTTGCTGGAGATCCGCGTCAATGATGGCCACCTTCTCTCCCCTGCTGTGAGAGAGCCCTGCCAAGAGAGCCGCCTCCTTCCCGAAATTCCGCGAAAAATCAATCACGCGAACGGGCACGGGCGACAAAGATGCCACCTCGGACAATTCCCTTTTGGTTCCGTCCCGACTGCCGTCGTTCACGAAAACGATCTCCATATCGGAAGCGTATTCCTTCAATTCCTCCATCAGCCTTTCGTGGAGAGGATGAAGATTTCCTTCTTCGTTGTAACAAGGGACCACTACCGTTAAATACATAGCTTCTCCTTTTTCTTTTCCCGTTTTACCGAGCGGGCAAAACCAAGCGAACCGCCGCGGGAATGATCTCAATCTCGGGGTTCTCCATTTGGAAGATCTCTCCGTCCGCTTGGAGACAAAGAGGCTTTTCCGACAGAAGGCGGATTCTTTTACATCTGGTAAAATAAATGTCCGGAACGGTTTCCAAATGCTTCCCTTCCTTATAATCCTTTACGTAACGGAGAAATTCCATACGGGAAAGGGAATGAATGGTCACAAAATCCATCAGACCGTCGTTGATCTCAGCCAAGGGCGCCGCCTTGAAGCCGCCGCCGTAGTATCTGCCGTTGGCCACCACCGCAAGGGTGACGCTCCCGTTCCCCACGGAAAGCGCTTCTCCGTCCACCTCAAAGGAAACGGGATTGTTCATAGAAGACAAAAAGGTATAGCCCAAGGAGATCTTGTAGGCGGCTCCGCCCGAGATCAGCGGAAGCTTTTTGATCCGATTCTGCCTTCTGGCGGTAATGGCGTCCAGCCCGACGGAAATGCTGTTTAAGCTGTAAACGTCACCGCAACGCAAAACGTCGCATGGGATCTCCGTGCCGCGAATGCAGGCGGACAGATCCAAAAAATCTTCCTTGGAAAATCCTTCCAGCGTGCGGATAAAATCGTTTCCGCTTCCCACGGGAACGGGACAAACGGCAACGGAATCGGCACCGACCACGCCGTTGATGACCTCGTGGAGGGTTCCGTCGCCCCCGCAGGCGTAGATCCTCGTTTTTTCATAAGGCTCCCTGCAGGCGGCGCGGGCAAATTCCGTCGCATCCCCCTTCTTTTGGGTCAGAAGGATCTCGTATTTTTCATTCTCCCGATCCGTATTGAGGATAAAGGCGCGGCGGATCCTCTCGGTGATCTCCTCCACGGGGCTTTTGACCCCCGCCTTCGGGTTTACGATAAACAAATGTCTGATCATAAAAAGCTCCTGTCAGCGAATTCTTCGAACCGACTCCGTCGGCTCTTTTTTGTTTTGCCAAGCCGAAAGAATCCTTTTTACTTGCTCGGGCGTTTCCACGGTAAAAATAAAATGCTGATCGGTCAGCCCCTTTTCCTTCAATTCCTTCTGCTTGTCAGCCATATACAAAGGAACCGAATTCAAAACAATGCTGCGTCCGCCCTCCTCGATCACGGGGAACAAAACGCCTCTTCTGTCCCGAAGCGCTCCCCCGGAGGGCTTTTTCTCCAAAAGCATCAAGGGAATTCTGCCGTACACGATCACTCTCTTTTTTCCTCTCAGATCCCGAAGCTGAGCGAGATTCAATTCGGGGGATACGATGGCATCCGCCAGAAACGGAAAGGCATTCAAGGAAAAGCTGTTGGTCAGATTCAAGCGAAAATCACCGTGCAGGGTAACGGGCAGATCCTCGGCCAACGAAAAATGGCCGAGATTTCCCACCAAAACGTGCTTTGCCCCCTTGGCCACAGCCTTTTCCAAATCCTCTCGAACCTTTCCCCATTCGCTGTCAAACACCACGGGAGGCAGAACGACCCCGTTGGCAGCCCCGCCCTCAAAGGACGCCAAGGGCAGGTATTTCTCTCGGAAAAAATCGCCCTCGGGAATCTGATCGGGAGAAAGGAAGCGGGCAGTACGGCAAAAAGGAGATTTCTCCTTGGGGGGCAATTCGGAATGCGGGGAGAGAACCTCCCGTTTTTCCGTTTCGATCCGCTTTCCCCGAGGACCCCCATCCCGAAACGAGACGCGAACCCCTTCGCTTTTGCTTTTATCCCCCTCGGTGCGGATTCCCAGCATCTCCTCGCCGATCCTTTTGGTGAAATATCCGTCGGTAAATCCGCTGCGGGAAAACACCGCCGCCGTTTTTTCAATCTCCTTGGGGGTGGCATTCCGATTTTCATCCAAAAGCGTTCTCCACAGACGGGTGACGGAATACACGTAGGCAGGGCTCTTCATCCGCCCTTCGATTTTCAGAGAGCGAATCCCCATCGGGATCAGCTCGGTCACGTGGCGGGCGAGGGTCAGATCCTTAAAGCTCAAAAGGTAGCCCCCCCGATAGGGCAAGCGGCAGGGCTGGGCGCATTCGCCGCGGTTTCCCGAGCGATCGCCGATCATACTGCTCATCAGACATTGCCCCGAATGACTGGCGCAAACAGCTCCGTGAACGAAGGCCTCGATCTCCAAGGGGGAGTTCCCGCAAAGCTCCGCCAGATTCTCCCGATCCAATTCCCTTGCGCACACCGCACGGAAAAAGCCCTCGGAGGCCAAATACCGCACCGCCTCCGTATTGTGGGCGGACATTTGGGTGCTGGCGTGCAGCTCCATACGGGGAAAATTCAAATGCAAAAGCCTTGCCAGACCCAAATCCGCCACAATGAGGGCATCCACCCCCTCACGGTACAAAGCGGCGGCAAGAGAGAGCGCCTCCGGAATTTGCCGATCGGTCAGAAGGGTGTTGAGGGTCACGTATACCCGAACGCCCCTTTCGTGACAGCGCCTCACCACGGAGGGAAGAGAATTCCGATCAAAATTTTTGGCATTCATTCTGGCATTGAATTCGCGGGTGCCAAGATACACGGCATCCGCACCGCCGAAAAGAGCCGCCGAAAGAGTTTCCTCCCCACCGACGGGACAAAGTAGCTCGGGCTTTTTCACAAAAATCTCCCCCTTTCCCCAAAAGAATCAAAAATACAACATATTATATCACATTTTACAAGAAAAAGAAAGAGATTTTTACGAAAAAGAGTGTACTTCTCCATATATATGATTTCGTTATTGATTTTATAAAAAAACGGTATATTCGGATATGGTGTACTTGCATTGACTTTTTTCTCTTTTCTCTATAAAATAGGAAAGGAACGGAAGATTCCACAAAGGAGAACGGATATGATTTCATTTTCAATTGTCGGCCTTACTCGCTTGATGCTTTGCCTGATGCTGATCATCGCCGCCGGCTATCTGCTGGGGAGAATCAGTATCAAAGGAATCTCATTGGAAACCGCGGGGGTTTTTTGTTGCCGCCCTGCTGTTCGGTGCTCTCTTTCCCGCTTTTTTGGAATCACAGCTGTCGGTGGGTCCCGAGGGGGCGCGCGTTTCCTATCTGTGTCAGGCCTTGGATCTGGTTAAGAATCTCGGCTTGATCCTCTTCGTATCGGCCGTCGGCTTTATTGCGGGTCCCAAGTTCTTCGCCAATTTCAAGCGAAATTTCAAGTCCTACGTTCTGCTGGGTGCCGTGATCATTCTGGCGGGCGGGCTGACCGCCGTGGGCTGTTTGTATCTCGGTCGGCTTTTGGAGGGCGGCAGTGCCGATTTTGATCCCGATAAGCTGTCCGCTATGATCGCAGGGCTTCTCTCCGGTGCCTTGACCTCCACCCCTGCCTTTTCCACCGCGCTGGACACGGTGCGGAAGGTTTCGCCGGAATTCGAATCCGTGGTTTCCGTGGGCTATGCCATTGCCTATCTGTTCGGCGTCATCGGTGTGGTGCTGTTCGTTCAGCTGATGCCCAAGATCTCCCGCGCCGATATGGCCGAGGAGCGGAAAAAGCTTGCGGAGATCTCCTCCTCAGAGGGCAAAAAAGCTCCTGAAAACCCCTTCCTTTTGGACGATTTCGGAATCGCTCCCTTCGCCTTGGCTTCGGCCATCGGCCTTCTTTTGGGCAAGATCGAATTCTGCGGCTTCTTTTCCCTTGGGTCTACGGGAGGCTGTCTTCTCGCTTCCCTTGTGATGGGGCATTTCGGACGGATCGGGAAAATCAGTCTGATGCCGAAAAATTCCACCCTCAAGGTTTTCCGTGAATTGGGTCTGGTGCTGTTTTTGATCGGCGCGGGGATTTCCGGCGGTATGGATTTTGTGGAGCACTTCAAATTGATCTACTTCGTATACGGCGCCATTATGACGGTGGTGCCCTTGGTACTCGGCTATTTGTTTGCCAAATACGTTTTAAAGCTTCCCCTTCTCAACAAACTCGGCTCCATCACGGGGGGAATGACCTCCACCCCCGCCTTGGGAACGCTGATCCACGTTGCGGGAACGGAGGACGTGGCCGCCGCCTATGCCGCCACCTATCCCGTCGCTCTGATCGCGGTGGTTTTTGTTTCCCAGCTTCTCATTCTTTGCTTCTGATTTTTCAGGGAGCGTGCCGTGCACGCTCCTTTTTTTGTGCCCGAAATCCTATGTCGGACATTGACGAAAACCCACCTCTTGTGTTATAATATCAAAGACTGTAGAAGGAGGAAACGATGGGATGAAAGAGAAGAAAATATACGTCAATACCTTTGGCTGTCAGCAAAACGAGGCCGACAGCGAAACCCTCCTTGCCATTGCAGAATCCAAGGGCTACAAGGAAACGGACCGTGCCGAAGATGCCGATCTGATCCTGTTCAATACCTGCGCCGTGCGGGAGCACGCGGAATTGAAGGCCCTTTCCACCACGGGTGCTTTGAAGCATCTGAAGGCAAAGAATCCGAATTTAAAGATCGGCCTTTGCGGCTGTATGGTACAGCAGGAGCACCGTGCCGAGGATATCCGCACCAAATACCCTTACGTGGATTTCGTATTCGGCACCAACAAGATCAGCTCCTTCGGCGATATTTTGGATCGGGTGGAGCATTCTAAAAAGCGTCTGTTTTTGGTGGAATCCTATGAAAAGAATCCGGGGAAAATCTGCGAGGGTCTCCCCGTGAAGCGAAAATACCCGTACCGTGCCTACGTTTCCGTCATGTACGGCTGTAACAATTTCTGCACCTACTGCGTGGTTCCCTACGTTCGGGGAAGAGAGCGCAGCCGCGAAAAGGAATCCGTTTTGGAGGAGGTGCGGGGTCTGGTGCAAAACGGGTGCAAGGAGATCACCCTTCTGGGGCAAAACGTGAATTCCTACGGAAAGGATCTGGCCGCCCCCGTCTCCTTCTCCCGTCTTTTGGAGGAGATCTGCAAGATCCCGGGGGATTTTGTGGTAAAGTTTATGACCTCCCATCCCAAGGATGCCACGGAGGAGCTGTTTGACACCATTTGGAAAAACCCCAAATGCGAGCGTCATTTTCACCTTCCCCTTCAGGCGGGAAGCAACGAGATCCTAAAGAAAATGAACCGAAAATACAGCTTTGAGGAATACTACGCCCTGGTGCAGTCCCTTCGCCGAAGGATGCCCGAGATCGCCATTACCACCGATATCATCGTGGGCTTTCCCGGAGAGAGCGAGGAGGATTTTCAAAGGACCCTCAATGCCATGGAAAAATGCCGCTTTGACGGAATTTTCAGCTTCAACTACTCTCCCCGCAAGGGAACCCCTGCCGCAAAGCTGCCCGATCGCATTCCCGACGAGGTGTTAAAGGACCGTATGGCGCGGCTTTTAAGGCTTCAGGAATCCATTCAGACGGAGAAAAACCGAGAAATGGTGGGGCGGACTCTGCGCGCACTCTGCGAGGGAGAAAGCAAAACCGATCCCCGCTACCTTTCGGCTCGGAGCGACAGCGGAAGACTCATCCATTTCCCCAAGCCCGAAGCCGCTCCCTCCGCCGGTGACTACGTTGCGGTCAAAATTACCGAAGCCCGTTCCATTATGCTGTTTGGAGAGGTCGTATTATGAGCCCGATGATGCTGCAATATTTTGAAATCAAAAAGCAATACGAGGATTATCTTCTGTTTTACCGTCTCGGTGATTTTTACGAGATGTTCTTTGAGGACGCCAAAATTGCCTCCAGGGAATTGGATCTGACCTTAACCGGTCGGGATTGCGGAGAACAGGAGCGGGCACCTATGTGCGGTGTTCCCTACCACTCCTGCGACGGCTACATTGCAAAGCTCATTGAAAAGGGCTACAAGGTGGCCATTTGCGAGCAGACCCAGGACCCCGCCACCTGCAAGGGGATCGTCCCCCGCGAGGTGATCCGCATCATCACCCCCGGTACCGTAACCCTGGGGGATGCGCTGGAGGAGGGGAAAAACAACTTTTTGGCCACGGTGTTTCTGGAAAAGGGGCGCGGTGCCTGTGCCTTTTACGATCTGTCCGAAAGCTGTCTCTACGCCGTTTCCATGGAAAACGACCGTGAGGACGGGCTGAACCGTGCCGTCATCAATGAATTTGCCAAGTTTTCCCCCAAGGAGATTCTGATCAACCTTCCCGAAACGGAATGCGAGCCCTTGATGGCCTACGTGCACCGCAGGGAGGGAGTTTTGCTCTCCTGCGGGGTGTACGATCTGTTTGAGGAAAAAAACGTTTCCCTCATTGAGCGCCAATTCGGAAAGAGCCCTCGGGATTTGGGAATCAGTTCGGAGGAAATCCCCTTGCAAAGAGCCTGCGCCGCTCTCATCGCCTATTTGTCCCAAACCCAAAAGACCGTTCTTTCCTCTCTGACCGAAATCAAGATCTACGATCAGAACCGCTATCTTGCCATTGACGCAAGCTCCAGACGGAATCTGGAATTGGTGGAAACACAGCGCACGGGAGAAAAGCGCGGCTCCCTTCTCTGGGTGCTGGACCGCACCAAAACCGGCAGCGGTGCCCGTATGCTCCGCCGCTGGATCGAGCAGCCCCTGACCAACCCCCGCGCCATTGCCAAGCGCCAAAGCGCAGTGCTGGAATTCTGCAACAATCTTCCCTTAAAGGACCGCATTCGGGAGGAGCTTTCCCCCGTTCAAGACATCGAACGGATTCTCTCCCGCATCATTTACAGCGGAGGCAACGCAAAGGATCTGTTCGCCCTGGGCGCCACCATCTCCCGTCTCCCCGAGCTGACCGAGACCCTGAAATCCTGCAGCTCCGAGGCCTTAAGCGAGATCTACCGTATTTTTTCGGAATCGGTGCTCCCGCAAACCGAGCCGCTGGCCGAGCTTTTGAGAGCGGCCATCCGCCCCGATCCTCCCTTCTCCGTGCGGGAGGGCGGCTTCATTCAAAGAGGGTATCACGCCGAATTGGATGAATTAAACGATATGATGACCGAAAGCCAAAGTTATTTGGCCAAGATCGAGGCTATGGAGCGGGAATTGACGGAGATTCCCAAATTAAAGATCGGCTATAACCGCGTGTTCGGCTATTATTTCGAGGTTTCCAAGCTGCACAGCGACAAGGTTCCCGATCGCTACATCCGCAAGCAGACCCTGACCGGTGCCGAGCGATACATCACCAGCGAGCTGAAGGATATGGAAAGCCGCATTCTCGGTGCCAAGGACCGCGCCGTCGCCTTGGAATACGATCTTTTCTGCGAGATCTGCGAAAAGGTCAAATCCCTTTCCTCCGTTCTGCAGGAGGCCGCCTCCCTTTTGGCGCAAACGGACGTTTACGCCTCCCTGGCCCAAGCGGCGCTGGAAAACAACTACACCTGCCCCATGGTGGACTATTCCGACCGCATCCGCATCGAGGATGGGCGCCATCCCGTGGTGGAAAAGGTGACCCGAGGCTTTTTCGTTCCCAACGATGCCCTGCTGGATTGCGGGGAAAACCGTATGGCCATCATCACAGGTCCCAATATGGCGGGAAAAAGCACCTATATGCGTGCGTGCGCCATCATCGTTATTATGGCACAGATGGGCTCCTTCGTCCCTGCAAAGGAAGCGCAGATCGGAATCGTGGACAAGATCTTCACCCGCGTGGGCGCCAGCGACGATCTTTCCCTGGGACAATCCACCTTTATGCTGGAGATGAGCGAGGTGGCCTACATTCTGGACAACGCCACCAAAAAGAGTTTGATCATTTACGACGAGATCGGCCGCGGTACCTCCACCTACGACGGAATGAGCATTGCCCGCGCCGTTGTGGAATACACCGCAGGGAAAAAGTGCGGTGCCAAAACGCTGTTTGCCACCCATTATCACGAGCTTTCCGAATTGGAAAGAAGCCTTCAGGGCGTGAAAAATTACAACATTGCCGCCAAAAAGCGCGGCGACAGCGTGATCTTTTTAAGGAAGATCGTTCCCGGCTCCGCCGATGAAAGCTACGGCATCGAGGTTGCGGGGCTGGCGGGCGTTCCCGCCGAGGTGATCCGCCGTGCCAAGGAGGTTCTGCGGGAATTGGAGCTCTCCCGTCCGCGGGAAAACGCGCTTCCTCCGAAGGAGCGGGAGGAGGAGCTCCCCATGATTTCCTCCATCAAGGACAGCATCATCGACACCCTCAAGAGCATCAACGTGGATACCATCACCCCCATTGAGGCCCTCAGCAAGCTCTACGAGCTTTCCCGCGAGGCCAAGGATCTGTAAATAAGAGAAAGGAGCTTTTATGGCAAAAATCAATCTTTTGGACGTGCAAACCGCCAACCTGATCGCCGCGGGCGAGGTGGTGGAGCGTCCCGCCAACGTATTAAAAGAGCTGCTGGAAAACGCCATCGACGCCAAAAGCTCCGTGATCGTAACGGAGATCGAAGAGGGCGGAACCTCCATGATCCGTATCAGCGATAACGGCGTGGGGATGGAAAAGGAGGATCTGCCTCTTTGCATCCGCCGTCACGCCACCAGCAAGATCCGCGCTGCCGAGGATCATACGGCCATTTCCACCCTGGGCTTCCGAGGCGAAGCACTGGCCGCCATTTCCTCCACCTCCCGCTTTACCGTTCTCTCCAAGCGCCGAGAGGATCCCTTCGGCCATCAAATGACCGTGGAGGGAGAGACCGTCCTTTCCTTGGAGGAATGCGGCTGTGCGGACGGTACCACCGTGATCGTCCGAGATCTTTTTTTCAATCAGCCCGCCCGCAAAAAATTCTTAAAGCGCAATCAGACGGAAAGCGCCGCCATTTTGCAATATCTCCAGCGCATTGCCGTATCTCATCCCGAGATCGCCTTCCGACACACGTCGGACGGGGTTCAAAAGCTTCAAACCGTGGGAAACGGTAAGCTGTACGATTGTATTTATTCCGTTTACGGCAAGGAATTTGCCTCCGCTCTGGTCCCCGTGGAGGAAGCCTTGGGGGACTATACCGTCAAGGGCTTTATCACCCGTCCCGAGGCGGCTCGGAACAACCACAGCTATCAGAGCTTTTATATCAATTCCCGCTACGTGAAAAGCCGCACCATGCAGTTTGCCCTGGAGGATGCCTACAAGAGCTTTGTCAAGAGCGAGAAATTTCCCGGTTGTATTCTGTTTCTGGAATTGGATCCCGAGCGGGTAGACGTCAACGTTCATCCCGCAAAGCTGGAGGTTCGCTTTTCCGACGAAAGAGCCGTATACAACGCCGTATACCGTGCCGTCCGCAACACCCTCTCCACCCTTTCCAACCAATTGGCAAGAGATGAGTATTTCAGCGCCGTGGAACAAGCCCGCGAAGGGAAAAATCCCGTCATTCCCTCCATTCGGGAAACCCGTGCCGCACCTGCGCCCTCGGCGGAAATCATGAGCGGCATCAAAAAAGAAAACAAGTGGGAATTGCCTCTGTTTTCTCCCGCCAAGAGCCGTGGAACAAGCCCCTTGATCCCCGAGGAGGAAAGGATTCTTCCCCAAAAGGTTTCGGTGGAAAAAGCAGATTTCACCCTCTCCGACAAGCCACAAGAAAGCATTGCGAAAGCGAATGAGCCCTCGCAGGCTCTTGAAGAAAAAAGCTCTTTTGGCTTCGATGCCGAAAAAGAGAAGACCGCCTCTGTGTCATCGGAATCCCCCTTGGCCCCCAAGGTCAAAGCGCCCGCCGTTCCCGAGGCGTGGCAGAAAGAGCCCCCCGAGGCGATCCAACTGTCTATGGAGCAGGTGCCCGCAGGAAAGGAAAACCCCCTTGCCGAAAAGGGAAGCATTCGCGGCGTGCTGTTTTCCGCCTTTATTCTGTACGAAGCGAACGATCGGGTCTATCTGATCGATAAGCACGCCGCCCACGAAAGGATCCTCTACGAAAGCTTGAAAAAAAGCCATCGGGAGGAGGCCGTTCAGCTGTTTTTGGAGCCTCGGCTTTTGCGCTTGCCGCCCGTGGAGGCCGCGTGCCTGGCCGAGCATTTATCGGAATTTTGTGAAGCAGGCTTCTTTTTGGAGGATTTCGGAGAGGACAGCTTCCTCTTACGGGGCATTCCCCTGGAATTGACCCGACTTTCTCCCGACACCGTCCTTTCCCTTTTGGAAAAGGCGGCAGCGGAACTGCAACTTGGCGGAAGAGCCGGCGGAACGGCGGAAGCAAGATTCGACCGTATCCTGTATTCCATGGCCTGTAAGGCCGCAGTCAAGGCGGGGATCCCCTCCTCCGACAGCGACCACGAATGGCTCGTGGAAAAAATCCGCGAGATCGACAACGTCACCGTATGCCCTCACGGGCGCCCCATTCTGATTTCCTACACCAAAAAGGAAATCGAAAATCTCTTTTTAAGAACTTAAGGAAAGGCAGAACCGCTATGGCAAAAATCAAATGGAAGCCCGGAACCCTTTTGGCACCCGTTCCCGCCGTTCTGGTTACCAGCGGAACCTTGGAGAAGCCCAACGTTGCCACGGTGGCTTGGACGGGCGTTGTTTGCTCGGAGCCCCCCATGACCTACGTTTCTCTCCGAAAAAGCCGCTATTCCCATCAGCTGATCTCCCAAAGCGGCGAATTCTGCATCAATCTCACCACGGGAAGCCTGGCCAAAGCCACGGATGCCTGCGGCGTTTACACGGGAGAAAAGGTGAACAAGATCAAGGCCTATTCTCTGACGGCGGAAAAAGCCTTTTGCGTTTCCTGCCCCACCCTGGCGCAAAGCCCCGTTTCTCTGGAATGCAGGGTCACGGAGATCAAAAGCCTCGGCTCTCACGATCTGTTTCTGGCCGAGATCGTTTCCGTGGACGTGGATGAACAATACGTGGACGAAAAGGGCCGTTTGGATCTGAAGCGTGCCAACCTTCTGGCTTATTCCCACGGAGATTACATTCAGCTGGGCAAGAAGATCGGCTCCTTCGGATATTCGGTAAAAAAGAAGAAAAAATAATTTATTTATCATTTATTCACTTTTTGTTGACATTTTTACTCAAGTATGCTATATTGAAAAAAACGATCATAGGAGGTACTTATGGATTCTCAGCAGCTCAACCCCACGCCTCAGACCCCCGCCGTGGAAAGTGCTCCCGTAAAGGAGAACGTTTTGGCAGGTGCCGTCGGCGCCTTCCTTTTCGCCCTGGTCGGCGGTGTCCTTTGGTTTGTGTTGTATCTCGTCGGCTTTTTCGCCGGCATCAGCGGCCTGGTGGGCGCGGTTTGCGCCGTCAAGGGCTATTCTCTGTTTTCCAAAAAGGAGAGCGTGAAGGGCATCGTCATTGCCATCGTTATGGTGGTATTGGTGATGGCCGTGGCTTGGTATCTCTGTCTCTCCTATGACATTTACGTGGCGCATCAGGAATGGTTCGAAAGCGAAGAGATCGATTTTTCCCTCTCCTTCATCGAATCGGTTCAGGCCGCGCCCTACTATCTTGCCGATCCCGACGTTGCCCCCGCCTATCTGTTGGATCTGGGCATCGGACTTGTTTTGTGCTTTGTGGGTGCGGGCAGCTTTGTTTCCAACAAGATCAAGGCCGCCAAGGCTGCATCCAAAGCTTCCGAAGCAAGCCCCGAGGGCCCAAAGCTTTCCTGATTTTTCGTCCAAAAAAGCCCGATTTGCCGACCGAACTTCGGTCGGCATTTTTTTATTTTCATTTTAAGAATCACGCCAAAGCTTTCCCAATCATTTTTTGCAAAAAAAATACCCTTCTTCGCCGTTTTTTATCAAAAAAATATTGACGGAAAAGCAAGTTTTTATTATAATTACTTTGAATAATCAGATCCTCGCTTGGCAAAAAAAGCTTGTTGTTTTCAAGCCTTTTCGTACTTCGAAGATCCGAACCACCCCTTTGTCTCAAAATATGAAAGGAGCAAACAATGATCCCCAAAACCAGCTTTTCGAAGCGCGCAACCAGCCTGATTCTGGCAGTTGCCATTCTCTTCACCATGATCCCGATGGTCATTTCCACCGGTGCGGCCTCCGTAAACGGAAATCGTATATCGGATCCCTCCACCATGGATTCATGGAGAAACTACTTCCCCATTTCGGGAAATATTACCACCGAAAACGCAGGCGGCGTTTGGATGGATAAATCCGTCTTCACCGACGCCTCCGCTTTTGCGGGCCTCGGCATTACGCAGGACAAGCAAAACAGCTTTTTGGTTGCCCTGTCCGCCATGGCCGCCAATATGAGCGTCACCGGAACCTCCAGTGTTCCTACCGATTCCATGCTGATTTTGGACGTCAGCGGAAGTATGAACGACGGGGAAAACGACGTGGCAGAGGAACTTGTGGAGGCTGCCAACGAAAGCATCGCCACCCTTTTGAATGCCAATGCAAAAAGCCGCGTGGGCGTTGTGCTGTATTCCGGCTCCTCTTCTTCCTCCACCAACTACACGTCTGCCGCTATGCTTCTTCTCCCCTTGGGTCGCTACGCCACGGGAGCAGACAACGAGTATCTGACCTACACCGTATCGGGAGGCAATGGCTCCACCACCGAGACCATCGGCATCGACCTTGACGTGGTATACGAGGGGAGCAGCACCAAGCCCACCTCCCTTTCCAAGGACGTTGTGGGAGCGACCTACATTCAGCGCGGCCTTGCCGTGGCTATGGAGGAATTTGTCAAGGCAGAGAACGTGATCGCTTCCGCCGATCGCCGTAAGCCCGTTGTGGTTCTGATGTCCGACGGCGCTCCCTCTCTGGGCAGCACCAACTTTACCGATCCCGGAAACGGCCAGAACCGTGGGTTTAATATGGGCAGCGGCAGCGGAACCAGCGCCGCTCTCGGCTTTGTTTCTCAGCTGACCGCCTCTTATACCAAGGCAAAGATTGAGGAAAAATACGGCACCGAGGCACTGTTTTACACCCTGGGTCTCGGTCTCGGCTCCCGCGACAGCGTGGCTTTGAGCGTGATGGATCCTTCCAACCCCAACGGTTCCAACGCCGTGGACGATTTTTGGAATGAAAACCGTGCGGGAAACTGGTTCCAGTCCGCCTTCAAGGGCTACAATCACGTGAACGTGGGAGATCGGATCGAGGTGGAGGACAACAAATATATCACCAAGATCGAAACGCCTTTGGAGCAGAATTACGTGGATCAGTACTTTGCCGCCAGCACCACCAATCTGGTGCAGGTATTCCAAAGCATTATCAGTATGATCCAGCTCCAATCCGCCTACTTCCCCACGCTGGTTTCCGAAAGCGAGGATCACTCGGGCTTCGTTTCCTTTGTGGACCGCATCGGCAGCTATATGAGCGTTACCGATATCAAGGGCATTCTCATTCACGATCAGCTGTTCTCCGGTGCCGATCTTGCCTCTAACTTTGTGGCAGGTGGAGGAGAATTGGGCAGCGGAAGCGCGCCCACCGACTTGGGTCTGAAAATGGTGGAGGCCGTTCGCACAAGACTCGGCCTGCCAAACGACGACGTGGCAAGAGCGCTGATCTTTCTGGCCTATGAAAACGGGCAGCTCCGCTACACGAGCGCCGACGACTTTTCCAACTACATCGGTTGGTATGCCAACGCCGCAGGAGAATATCTGGGCTTCTATCACGAGGGTGTTACCACCCTTCCCGCTCCTACGGGAAATGCGGCCACCGACCCCGCCTTCATCATCCGCTCCTACGGCTACCTCGGTGAGGTGGACGAGAGCCACGGTGTGGTCAAATCCGATATGATGTTCGCCACCGTTCAGGTGCGCAAGAACATTGCCAGCGGAGAGGAATTGGTTACCTTTGCCGTTCCCGCAGCCTTGATCCCCACCGTAACCTACAAGGCAAGTCTGGATCGGGACGGAAACCTGTCCGAGCTTTCCGTGGAGGGTGCCACGAACCCCATCCGTCTGGTCTATGAGGTCGCCCTGGATGATTCGATCAATTCCTTCAACGTAAAAGAAATGGTATCGGCCGAGTATCTTGCCGATCCTCACAACGTCAACAGCGACGGCTCCGTGAACTTCTACACCAACCAGTGGGAGCATCAGAACACCACCGGTTACGGAACCGTAAACACCTACAGCTACTTCAACCCCTCCAGACAGAACGATAAGTACTATTATCAGGAGGATGCCACCGTTTACCGCAACGAGAGCGGTGCTCTTTATGAGGGCGATGCCCGTCCCGCGGATAACGAAACCGTTTACCGCGCCATCAAGGTCTACACCAACAAGGGCGGTCTGAAAACCGAAACGCAGTACGTTCCCCTCTCTCTTGAAGCGAAAAGAACCTCCGTCCGCCGTAGCGACGGCTCTTGGTACGTGCCCAAGGGCAACGTGCACGTGGATATCAACGGCTTTACCGTTTACAAGGGCGGTCTGGAAACGGCCGATCCCACCCGGAACCTCACCGGTACGCTGGCAGAATCCTTCATTGCCTTCGTGGACACCCATAACCACAGCGTAGACGAGGCCGGCTATGAATTCTACGTAGGCGCCACCCTCGGAAACAACGGCAAATACACCGTGATCCCCGAAACCGGCATCAAGCTGACCAAGACCATGGCCGACGGTGTCTCCGCCCCCTCCGATCCCTTCACCTTCCATCTTTCCAATCTGACCGATCTTGCGGATAACACCGTTTATCCCGCATGGCACGTGGACGAAAACGGCATCGGGCAGGAGATCGGAATCGCCTTCACGAGCGGAGTCGCCTCCGTGGAATTGAAGGCAGGCGAAGCCCTTTACATCGGCGGTATGACAAGCGGCGATATCATCGAGGTCCGCGAGGAAGAAACGGTGCTGTATCTTCCCACCGCAAGCGGCCTTTCCGCAAACGGAACCGTTACGGTGGCACAAAATGAGATGCGTGCCGTATCCTTTGTCAACGACACCCGAGGCACCGGCTCTCTGACCGTGACCAAGGAGATCAGCCATCAGCTCGGCGCTGATTACACGACCCCCGCAGACAAGGAATTTTCCGTTCAGGTCACCCTTTCGGGAATCGAAACGGCAAATCAAACCTTCCGTGCCAAGCTTTCCTCCGCTGCTGCCGAGAGCTCGGTTCAGACCGATGCCAACGGAAGCTTCCGCTTCACGCTGAAGGACGGTGAGCGGCTGGAGATTTTCGACATTCCAAACGGCACCGTTGCCGCGGTCGTCGAAGAAAATCCCGGCACGGGCTTTACCCCCACCTATTTTGAAAACGACAGTCTCGGAGACGGTATTCTGACCGTGCAGGATTCCGTTTTCGTAGAAATCATCAACAGCTACGTTGCCCTTCCTACCACGCCCGCCGACAAAATTACGCTGAGCGGAACCAAAGACTATCTCAACGAGGACGGCTCCAACGCTTGGCTCAACAGCTCCCTGAGCTTCGAATTCGCTCTGGAAAAAGCCACGGCAAACGGCTGGGATCGAATCGGCACCGCATTTGCCACCGGCTCGGCACCCTCCTTCTCCTTTGATCTTTCCTCGGAAAGCTATACGGCCGTAGGAGCTTATACCTACCGCATCGTGGAAATCATTCCCGATAGCCGTGAACCCGGTCTCCTTTACGATACCACCGAGCACAGCTTTACCGTGATCGTGACCGATGCGGATATGGACGGTGCTCTGGAGATCAGCAGTGTGATCTCCGATCACGATTCTCATCACATCACCTACAACGAAAGCGAAAAGAAATGGGCCGTTCGGGCTGACTTTGTCAACACCCATTACGCCGAAGCTCCCGCACCGCTTTCCCTTCATTTCCTCAAGCAATTCGATAACAAATCTCAATCTCCCCTTTCCTACAGCGGATTCCTCTTCCTTCTGTTTTCCGATGCCGAATGCACCACCCCTGCAAAGGCTGAAAACGGAATCGAAAGCATCAACTACGTTGCCACCGCTTCGAACGGCAAGGGCAAGATCGATCTGGTGTTTGACGAGGCCGGAAGCTACACCTTCTGGGCCAAGGAGGATCCCTCCGGCATCCTCGGTATGCAGGACAGCAGCCAGGTCGTGAAGATCGACGTGACCGTCACGCAAAAAGGCTCCGCGCTGGAGGCCGTCGCGGTCTACAGCATTCCGACCAATACCGCCGGCGAATTGGTTTACACCAACACCTACGATCCCACCGACGCCGTTTTGAATCTGACCGCTTCCAAGGTCATCATCGGAAGAGATATGAAGGATGGCGAGATCTTCACCTTCGAGTTGGCCTCCTCCGACAACAGCGGCGAAGTGATCCGCGGCAGCATTCGCGATCTGAAAAACGGTGTTCCCGCCGAGATCCAATTTGAAAAGGCTTTGCGCTTTGAGAAGGTCGGCCAATACCGCTATCACCTGACCGAAACCACCTCAAGTGCCGACGGTCTCACCGCAGACGGAACCACGTTCCACATTCTGGTCACCGTAAGCGATCAAAACGGAACCTTGGTAGCCGACTATCAGGTTCTGAACCACAGCGATGACAGCATTCTCTTCACCAACCGCTACAGCGCTCAAAGCACCACCTACACCGTAACGGGTGAAAAGGTTTTAGAGGGCAAGCCTCTTCTCAACGATGAATTCACCTTCGAAATGGTGGAGGCTGACGAGAACGGCAATCCGAAGGCGGGCGGTGCAAGATACACCGTGAAAAACGACGCTGACGGCTCCTTTGCCTTTGAGGCGCTCCGCTTCACCAAGGCGGGCAGCTACCATTATCTCATCAGCGAAATCCCCCACGGTGCGGAAAACGGCATCGTTTACGATACCGCAAAGCATCTGATCCGCATTGACGTCAGCGATGATCTCAGCGGCAATCTGGTTGCCAACGCCACCCTGCCCCAAGGCGGGATCCGCTTTGTCAACCGCTACGTTCCCGCTCCCACCTCCGTGACGGTTTCCGGCAACAAGGTTCTTCTGGGGCAGACCCTCGGAGAGGATTTTGAATTCGAGCTGTACGAGTGGAAGGAGAACGGAACGATCGGCGAAAAGCTTGAGACCGTGAAAAACAACGCCGACGGCTCCTTTGTCTTCACCAAGTTCGGTACCCTGAACCCCGCAAGCGGCAAATGGGAATTGACAGAGGCCAAGAGCTACTACTTTATGATCCGCGAGGTAGGCGGCGGACAGGATATTGACGGTATTCTGTACGATAGCACCGTCTATTACATCCGAATCGACGTAGAGGACAACCACAACGGTCTTTTGATCGCTTCGGTTCACGCATACGATCAAAACATGCTTCCTCAAATGGGCATTGATTTTGAAAACGAATACCGCGTCACCGAGGGCGACAGCATTCAGCTCGGCGGCTCCAAGGACATCAGCGGACGGGAAATGACCTCCTCCGACGTATTCACCTTCGAAATTTACGCATCCGATGAAAACGGAACCCTCGGCGAGAAGCTTTCAAGCACGCAGAACAGCGGAAAGAATTTCGCCTTCACCCTTTCCTACACGCCCGATGACGTCGGTAAGACCTTCTACTACCTGGTGAAGGAAGCCCTCGGCGGCACCACCGTAGATCGCGTGACCTACGACAACAGCGTATATCTGGTGTCCGTTACGGTCAAAGACGGCGGCAAGGGAAAGATCCTGATCGAGGATCCCGTGATCGTCAAGAAGGGCTCCGATTCCCCCACGACTCTCTCCTTTGTCAACGTATTCACCCCCAAGCCCGCCGATGCAAGCCTTGATATTTCCGCAAACAAGGTCCTTCTGGGCAGAGATATGAAGGTGGGCGAGGTCTTCACCTTTGAGCTTTGTGCCATTGCAAACGGCGCTCAGCCCATTCTCGGAACGGTTCGCGGAGCCAAAAACGGCGTGGCATGTGCCATCGTCTTCGAAAAATCCCTCAGCTTCTCCGAGGAGGGCGAATACCATTACACCCTGAAGGAAACCACCGCAGACGGCAACGGCTTGAAGGTTGACAAGACCGTTTACGAAATCGTGGTGACGGTAGAAGAGGTAAACGGACGGTATGAGATCGATTACACCGTAACGGGCCAGACCTCCCCCGTGATCTCCTTTACCAACACCTACACCGCAAAAGAAGCCACCGCCACCTTGAGCGGCAAGAAGTATCTGAACGGAAACGCCTCCGAAAAACCCTTCTCCTTCAATCTCTACGAGTCCAATTCCAATTGGACCTTCGGCGAAAAGATCGAAACGGCAGAGAACGGAAGCGACGGCATCTTCACCTTCACCAAGCTCGGTATCAAGAACGGCGACGGCGACTTCACCTTCACCCGAGTCGGCAGCTACTACTACCTGATCCGTGAGGAGGGCGCCGGTCAAGACGTTGACGGCATTCTCTACGATTCCGCCGTGATCCGCGTTCGCGTTGACGTCAGCGACGACGGGAACGGACAGCTGGTTGCCACGGTCCATCTCCTGGATGAAAACGGTCAGCCCAAGGAGGCTCGCTTCGATAACCTGTACCGCGTGACCGAGGGCTGCACGGCAGAGCTTGGCGGCAAGAAGGAAATGAGCGGACGGGAAATGACCTCTTCCGACGTATTCACCTTCGAGATTTACGCATCCGATGAAAACGGAGCCCTTGGCGAAAAGCTCCAAAGCGTGCAGAACAGCGGCAAGGACTTCAAGTTCACCCTCAACTTCAAGCCCGAGGATGCCGGCAAGACCCTCTACTACCTGGTGAAGGAAGCCCTCGGCGGTACCACCGCAGATCGCGTGACCTACGACGACAGCGTATATCTGGTTTCCATCAAAGCAAAGGACGGCGGGGGCGGCGTTCTGGTAACCGAGGCTCCCGTGATCGTAAAGAAGGGCGGCACTGCTCCCGCAGAGCTGATCTTCCGCAACGTATTCACTCCCAAGCCCGCTGATCTGAGCGTTAGCATTCAGGCTCAGAAGACGGTGAAAAACGAGGGGAACGGCACTCCCATCGGACCCGAAGGATTCGAGTTTGTGCTGGAGGATATCGCCACCCGAAACACCGTGACCAAGGTCTCCGATGAAAACGGTCTGGCTCAATTTGCGCTGACCTTCTCGGAGGATGACATTGGCAGCACCTTCCGTTATACCTTGAGCGAAAAGGACGGCGGAAACGAAAAGATTACCTACAGCAAGGCAGTCTACGAAATCAGCATCACCATTTCTCTCGGAAGCGACAACAAGCTGGTTGCCACCGTTTCCGACGGAACCAATACGGCTGACAGCTTTGTCGGTGCCTTTGAAAACGTTTACGACTCAAACGAGGCACCCCCCATGGGCGACAGCAGCAATCTTTCCCTTTATTTGACCATGATGATCCTCAGCGGCGGCGCCGTTCTCACCATGGCGGCCAAGGGTAAGAAGAAGCGCGCTCGCTAAGAGAGCATAGCTCTCTCACCCCGAGCACCACGGAATCCCCGACGGGATTTCGTGGTGCTTTTTTGGTTTTCTTGCCGTGGGAAAACTTGACAAGGTTTTCCCGATGTGGTACTATAGATTGTCTGAATATTTTCAAGGAGGAAGATCCATGCGCCGATACGAAGATCGCCAAAAAACCAGTGAAAACCGCGAAAAACCCAGAAGCTTTTATATTCCCGAGGGCGTTTCCCGTTACGTCCTTTTAAACGGAGATTGGGATTTTCGTTATTTCGAACGGGACATTGACGTTCCTGCCGTAATCGATCATTGGGATTCCATTCCCGTACCCTCCTGCTGGCAGCTCCACGGCTACTCAAATCCCAATTATACCAACGTGAACTACCCCTACCCCTGCGATCCGCCTTACGTGCCGGATGACAACCCTTGCGGCGTTTATCATCGGGAATTCGAGGTGGAAGAGCTCGGCGGAAAAATCTATCTTCATTTTGAGGGCGTCGCCTCCTGTGCCTTTGTTGAGGTGAACGGAAAAGAGCTGGGCTTTACGCAAGGCAGTCGCTTGGGAGCGGAATTCGATCTGACCTCTTTTGTCCGCAAGGGCAAAAACGACTTGACCGTAAAGGTTCTGAAATGGTGCTGCGGAAGCTATCTGGAGGATCAGGACGCCTTCCGTTACAACGGTATTTTTCGTGACGTATATTTACTGTTCCGTCCCGAAGGGCATATTACCGACGTGGAAATGATCCCCAACGACAAGGAGATCCGAATTCGCCTGGAGGGAAGTGCCTCCGTTCGCATCTTTGAGGGCAAAACGCTTCTGTATCGGGGGAAGTTTGAAAATGAATTCGCCTTTGCTCCCGAAAAGCCCATTCTCTGGAACGCGGAAAAACCCTTTTTGTACCGCGTGGAGCTGGAGCGAAACGGTGAGATCATTCCCTTGGAGGCAGGCCTTCGGAAAATTGAAATTTCCGATCGTTACGAGCTTCTCATCAATGGCGTCGCCGTCAAGCTGCACGGAGTCAACCACCACGACACCTCCAAATACAACGGATGGTGCCAGAGCGAGGCGGATCTGCGGCGCGATCTGGAATTGATGAAGGAATTGAACATGAACTGTGTTCGGACCTCTCACTACCCCCCCTCTCCCAAATTCATTCAAATGTGCGACCGTATGGGCTTTTACGTGGTTTGCGAAACCGATATCGAGACCCACGGCTTCATTCGCCGTTACCCCAACGTAAAATACGGATACGACGTGGAAACGGGCGATTGGCCCTGCACCGATCCTCAGTGGCAGAAGGAGTTTTTGGAGCGGATGCAGCGAATGGTGGAGGAATTCAAGAACCATCCCAGCATCATTATGTGGTCCACGGGAAACGAGAGCGGACACGGCACCTGCCAAGCCAATATGATCCGTTGGACCAAAAAGCGCGACGGAAGCCGCTTGACCCACTCGGAGGAGGCCTCCCGCAAGGGCGAATTTCGCAACCCCGACGTGTATTCCAGAATGTACTCCTCCCTTTCCACGCTGGAAGATTACGCCAAATGCGACGACATTGATATGCCCGTTTTCCTTTGCGAATACTCTCACGCCATGGGCAACGGCCCCGGTGACGTTTACGATTACAGCGAATTGATCGATTCCTATCCCAAGCTATGCGGCGGCTGTATCTGGGAGTGGGCCGACCACGTGGTGACCCGCGACGGCGTTGAATATTACGGCGGCGACTTCGAAGGGGAATTGACCCACGATTCCAACTTCTGCTGTGACGGTCTGGTTTTCGCGGATCGCAGCTTCAAGGCGGGAACGCTGGAGGCAAAGGCCGCCTTCCAGCCCATCAAGACCCGCTTGGAGGATGGGGCTCTGATTGTCTATAACCGTTTAGACTTTACCGACCTTTCGGAATACGGCTTCCGCTATGAGATCGAGGTGGACGGCAAAACCGTTCGAAGCACTCCCCTTTCTCTTCACACACCGCCTCACAGCGAGGATCGGATCGAGGTGGAATGGGAGAGCATCGAGTGCTCCCTCGGAGCCCATTTGAACTGCTATTTGGAAAAGAACGGACGTCTTGCGGCCTCCACCCAGCACCCGCTCCCTTGCACGATCCTGAAAAAGGAGCCCCGCGCTTCCCTTGCCGCTCTTTTTGAGGAAGGGGAATTCATCTGTGCCGAGGGCGAAGGCTTTTCCTACCGTTTTTCCAAGCATTACGCTTCCTTTGTCAGCCTCAAGATAAACGGCAAGGAGCAAATTGCCCGCCGCCCCGTTCTTTCCACCTTCCGCGCAACACTGGATAACGAGAGAAAGATTCGGGAATATTGGGAAAACATCAACATTTGGCAGGGCGAAAACATCAACCATACCTTCACCAAGGTGTACGACTGCCACATTGAAAACGGTGTCATCACGGCAAAGGCCTCCTTGGCGGGCGTTTCCCGCGTGCCCTATTTCCGCTATCAGACCGAGATCGCCGTCTATGCGGACGGAAGAATCGATTTTTCCGTTCAGGGAGATATCCGTCCCGATGCCTTTTGGCTCCCGAGATTGGGCTTTGAATGGAGCTTGCCCGCCGAGTCCTGTGATTTTTCCTATTACGCCCACGGCCCCTTGGAAAGCTACTGCGATATGCACCACGCCTCGCCCATCGGCCTTTATCAAAGCGATGCGGCTTCGCAATACGTTCCCTACACCCGTCCTCAGGAGCACGGCAACCACTTCGGCTGTCGCCTTCTGGAGATCGGAGATCTGCGCTTCTTTGCCGAATCTCCCTTTGAGATCTGCGTTTCCGAATACGATACCATGGCCCTTCACAAGGCTCAGCACACCAATGAATTGGTCAAGGACGGGCTGATCCATCTGCGGGTCGATCTGGAGAATTCCGGTGTGGGCTCCGCCTCCTGCGGTCCCTCTCTGGAGGAAAAATATCGTTTTTCCCGCAAAAAGATTGATTTTCGCTTCTCTGTAGAGCCGAAAAAATAAAATCACTCTTTGCCGAATCGGTTGACTTTCCTTTCCCGAATGTGATATACTGTTAGGGCTGTCGAAAAAAACAAAAGGAGGTGAAAAAATGAAACGAAAAATTCTGCGCGAGGACGTGCGAGTGGTGTTTCGCGGGCTCAGCTGTCTTTTGGAGATCCTGCTGCTTTGCGTGATCTATTATTTGGTGTGGCGGAAGGGCTACGAAAACGAAAATTTTCCCGATTATTACGTTCGGGGAAAATACGTGCTTGCGGGGCTGTACGGACTGCTTCTTTCCCTTTTGTTCGGAAGCCTGGAGGGCTTTCTCTTCGATCAGAAGCGAAGCTTCGATTTGGTTTTGGGGCAGATCATCGCCTTGATCATCGTTAATTTTTTCACCTATTTTCAATTGTCCCTCATTGCCAACCATTTGATCTCCCCCGTGCCTATGCTCTTTTTGCTGGTGCTGGAAATTGCGGTGGCGGTGCTTTTGATCATCGCCTTTACGCGGTTTTTCCGTTTTCTTTACGCTCCGCAGAAGATGCTCTTGGTTTACGGATCCGACGATGCGGTGTCCTTAAAGATCAAAATGGATACCCGCAGGGACAAATTCAACGTCACCGATCTGATCTCCCACAAGGAGGGGTATGACGCCATTTGCCGTCGGATCGAGAGCTTTGACGCCGTCATTCTCAACGATCTGCCCGCCCGTCTGCGGAACGATCTGATCAAATTCTGCTACCGCAAGAATTTGGCGGTGTACGTGGTTCCCAAAATCTCCGACATTTTGGTTCGGGGCGGCAAGACCGTCACCCTCTTTGATACCCCCTTGATCCAGATCAAAAAGGCGGGAATCGATCTGCATCAGCGCGCCGTCAAGCGTTTGATGGATATTGTTCTGAGCCTTGTGATCCTGCTTCTTACTTCTCCCCTTCTCATTGGGGTGGCCATTGCCATCAAATGTGAGGACAAAGGCCCCATTTTCTTCAAGCAAAAGAGGCTTTCTCTCGGGGGGAAGGAATTTGATATTCTCAAATTCCGAAGTATGATCCCCAATGCGGAGCGGATCACAGGTGCAGTGCTTTCTGCGGGAAAGAGCGATCCCCGCATTACCCGTGTGGGCCGCTTTGTCCGTGCCACGCGCCTGGATGAGCTCCCCCAATTCATCAACATTCTCAAAGGGGATATGAGCATTGTGGGTCCCCGACCCGAGCGTCGAGTCTTTGTAGAGGAATTTCAAAAGACCATTCCCGAATTCGAATTTCGCACCAAGGTAAAGGGCGGTCTGACGGGCTTTGCTCAGATCTACGGAAAATACAACACCTCCCCCTATGACAAATTACGCCTGGATCTGATGTATATTGAAAACTATTCCCTCCTATTGGATCTGCGCTTGATCCTTCTGACGGTGAAGATCATTTTCAGCAAAGAAAGCACCGAGGGAACCGATCTGGCCAAAAAAACGGAAGAGGAGCGGGATGCGCTTCTGAAAAAAATGAAAAAGAATTGATCCGGAAAAGAAGAGAGAGTCAGCGGCATTGTGTAACCGTTGACTCTCTTTTTTCGTATTCAAATTCCTTTACGCTTCGAAATTGCAATCGGTGATTTTGAGATTTTTGCAATTTTCCATCTGGCAAAGCCCCTTCCACTGAGAAGAAAGCGCCTCGGGAATCACAAATTCCAGGTGATCCAATTCCACATCCTCGGCGCCCTTGCCCCAAATGGCATACCAGCCCTTTTCATCGGGGGCTCTTTCATCAAGAACATAAAGCGTATCGATGAAATCCACCTTCATATCCCGAATGGAAATATCGGAGATCATTCCCGCGTCATCGGCTACCAAATGGGATGAGCACATAGCCTTGGCGCGGATGTTACGGATGCGGATATTACGGATATAGGCACCGTTTTCCTGGAAAAAGCGCAGGGGGAAGGAAACCTGATCCGCTACGATGTTTTCCACCAGAATATCGGACATGGATACACCGCCGCGCTTTTTATAGGAGGTGATGAATTCCACCACCGTACCGGCTCTGGCCACGGTGAGGCCCGAAATGTTGACGTTGTGCACCTCGCCAACGCCAACGCCCACGCGAACCGCGACGGCAGAGGTGGAAATGACACAGTTGGAAATGGAAACGTGCTCACAAACCCTCTTGCCGGACAAAAGGTGGGAGCAGGAAGCACGAACGGTGATGGCGTCGTCCCCCGTGGTGATGATACAGTCGGAAACCGTTACAAAACGGCAGGTGTCAATATCGATTCCGTCGGTATTGGCGTGGGTATTGGTATTCCGAATATGAAGCCCGCGCACGCGAACCCGCTCACAGCCGTACAAGAAAACCGTCCAGCAGGGGGACTCGAAAACAGAAAAATCCGAAAGAAAAACATCTGTGCACTCCACAAAGACCATCAATTGCCCTGCACGAAGAGTTTCCTTGTTTTTGGCCTTGGCAATGCCGTAGCCCCAGGTATAATTAAAGGATTTACAGCGGTGGGGCTCCTCAAAGAAGGCCTCCCCCGCACCGTCAATGGTGCCGAGACCGGTAACGGAAACGCCCGTTTTGTGATGGGCAATGATCAAGTGCTTTCCCGTCCACTCCTCCTTGTCGCTACCCCAATTTTCGGGGTAGGCGTCCGGGGCGTTGTAATCGTCCAGGCAGGCGCTTGCCTTCAAGATTGAGCCTGCTTCCAAATGCAGCTCCACGTGATCCTGAAGAAAAATACTGCCGCTGAGAAACACGCCGGCGGGAACCGAAACGCGGCCGCCGCCCGCTTCGGCCACGGCATCCACAGCAGCTTGAATGGCCGCGGTATTCAAATGCTCTCCACCGGGGACAGCACCGTAATCCAGAATTGAAACGTTCATAATGATATGGCTCCTACTTTCATTTTGTTTCTCCTATTGTAGCCTTGAAAATGAGTTTTGTCAAGGTATTCTGTAAATTCTCCAAGGAAGATTCCATCGGTATCGGGATGGGTCTCTCAACCTTTTTTCCAAGAGGCATATACTACAACAGCAGCCCCTTGGGCTGCCATTTTGAGAACGATACCAAAAAAGGAGATCCATATGGCCATTTTTACCAACCAGGCTACCTTGACCTACAACAACGTCACCACCAATTCCAACGTAGCAACGGGAGAGCTTCTGGAGGTCCTTTCGGCAACGAAAACCGCCGTTACGCCCAGCTATACACCCGGCTCCGATATCACCTACGTGATCAGCATTCTCAATTCGGGAGGAACCGCACTCTCGGGAATCAATATCAGCGATGATCTGGGCGCTTTCCCCTTTGGGGCGCAAAACCTTTCCCCCTTGGTCTACCAAGCGGGCTCGGTGCGTCTTTTCATCAATGGGATCCTGCAGAGCACTCCCACGGTAACGGGAGAAAATCCTCTGACCGTAACGGGCATTTCCATTCCCGCGGGCGGTAACGCCATTTTATTGTATGAGGCTGTTGCCACGGAATTTGCTCCCTTGGACATCGGCGCACAGCTCATCAATACCGCCACCGTAAGCTTTGGCGGGACAGCCGCTCCCGTTCAAGCCACCGCCTCGGTGTCCCCCGCTTCCGCACCCAATCTGACCATTACCAAAACCATTTCCCCTGCGGTGGTAACGGAAAACAGCCGTGTGACCTATACCTTCATCATTCAGAATTTCGGAAACACCGCCGCTCTCGGAACCGATAACGTTGCGGTGACCGACACCTTCCTTCCCATCCTCTCCGATCTGACCGTTCAGCTGGACGGTGCCGCCCTGACCGCAGGAAGCACTTACAGCTATAACCAAAGCACGGGCCTTTTTGCTACGGTGCCCGGGGTCATTACCGTTCCTGCGGCAAGTTTCACCCAAAACAGCACCACGGGGGCTTGGGAAATCACTCCCGGTGCAGCCACCCTAACCGTAACGGGAACCATCTGATTCCGATCCGAAAGCAGCTTTTCCCTCAAAAAAGGGGCTGTAAAAAACGATTCGTTTTTTACAGCCCCTCTTGTTTTCCCAAAAGCATCGGAGAGCACTCGGCTCAAGCTTTTTCCCGTATTCTGTTTTGCCGTCTCCCGTACAAAAGAAGGAAAACGTATCCTGCGCCATACCCGATATAGCAGGCCGCCAAATCCACAATGGAATCGGTCAGCGAGGGACTGCGCCCCACCCCGAGGGTCTGCAGATGCTCATCCGCCAAGGCAACAAAGGCACAGCAGTAAAAGATGCGATAAAAGGCATCCTTCCGATTTTCACCGTAAGGAAGTAAAACCGCCACAGTGAACAGCGCGGAAAAAAGACAGTATTCCAAAACGTGCCCGATCTTGGCAAACATCACCCGATGAGCCGCCTCAAAGACGATATCCCTGCCCGTAAGCCATTCCAGAACCGTCTCCACCGCCTTCATCACCCGTCCCTTTCTCTGCCCCACCAGAAAATCGGATTGGAGAGAATTGGAGAAGATGAAAAGGAGCGCCAGCACCGTCAAAACGGAAAGGATCTTCCACAGCAAGCGTTTTCGTTTACTCACCTTTTTCCTCCGTCAGATGTCCCTCCAAGGCAAAGCCCTCAAAATTCCATTGACGGAGCACCTCGTAGACCCCGATGGCAACGGAATTGGAAAGATTCAAGCTCCGTATGTGGGAAAGCATCGGCAAGCGAAGGGCCGTGGACAAATTCTCGCGGATCAGATCCTCGGGAAGTCCCTTGGTCTCTTTTCCGAAAAACAGATAGACCTCCCCCTCAAAGGAAGCCTCGCTGTAATTCTTTTTCGCCTTGGTGGAAAAATAATAGAAATGCCCCCGATTCTTTTGAAAAAAATCCTCCAGATTCGGGTAAATCCTCAAATCGAGATATTGCCAATAATCCAGCCCCGCCCGCTTCAGATAACGGTCGCTGATCTCAAAGCCCAGGGGCTCGATCAGATGCAAAACTGCGCCGGTGGCGGCGCAGGTTCTTGCAATGTTTCCGGTGTTCTGAGGAATCTCAGGCTCAACCAGAACAATATTCAGTTTTCTCTTTTCAGGCATGGCTTGCAATGTAATCGCAAAGATCCTGAACGGTGATGATGGAATGGATATCGTCCTCTTCGATCTCGGAGCCGAATTTCTCCTCACAGAGAACGATAAAATCCGCAATTTCCAAGGAATTCAATTTCAGATCGTTGACAAATTCAGCCTCGGGGGTGATAAGCGCAGGGTCCACTTCCAATTCTTCGGTCAAAATTTTCTTCAATTCTTCAAACATTGTTTTTTCTCCTATTGAATGGCATATCGAATAATTTTTTTGGATGTATTCTTTTCAAATTCCGTGCGTCGCATCTCGATGCCGCGGATTTGTTTGAAAGACGGAAGGGTTCGGTTCAATTCGGCGATCTTTTCCTTGATCACGTTGCCCACCTCGCTTAAGTCCTCGCCGTAGCCCAATTCAGAGGCGCGGGCAAGATCGGGGAAAATCAGCGCCGTGACGGAAACGGTACCGTCCTGTGCGGTTCTGCCCACCACCACGCATTCCTTGATGATCTCGATCTTACCGAGATACTCCTCGATCTCCTCGGGGAAAACGTTTTTGCCGTTATTCAAAACGATCACGTTCTTCTTTCGGCCGGTGATATAAATGAAGCCGTCCTCATCCAGATAACCGTAATCTCCGGTGCGGAACCAAGCCCCCTGCAGGACCTCGTCGGTGGCCTCGGGATTTTCGTAATACCCCTTCATCACGCTGGGACCGCTGACCACGATCTCACCGATCATTCTGCCGTCCTCCTCGTATTCCTCATCGATCTTCACCGTAAGGCCGGGAATGGCAGGGCCGACAGAGCCTGCGCGGTTATCCTTTTCGGGGCAAACGCTGATCAGGGGAGCGCACTCGGTGATCCCGTAGCCTTGACAAAGCTTGATCCCGAAGGCCTCAAACTCCGCCACCAGATCGGCGGGCATAGGGGCACCGCCGCAAATGATTCTCTTGAGTCTGCCGCCGAACACGTCCCGCACGCTCTTGAACAGAAGCTTTCTCGGATCGATGTGTACCTTTCTGAGGGCACCCGACACAGCCATACTGCCCCGAAGCAGCTTTTCCTTGCCGCCCTTTCTGGCAGTTTCCCAGATCCTTTTGTATACAGTGGTGACAAAAAGCGGAACCAAAACCAGCCCCGTGGGACGGAAGAGCTGGAAATTGCGAACGATGTGCTTGAGCGAATCGTTGATGCAAACCGTAGCACCGATACAAAGGGGCGTTAAGATCCCACAGGTCATTTCATAGGTATGATGAATGGGGAGAACGGAAACGACCACGTCGTCCTCCTCAAAGCCCGTGGAGGCATAAGAGCCGTTGACCGCGTGGATCAGATTTTTCTGACACAGCATCACACCCTTGGAAGAGCCCATGGTGCCCGAGGTGAACAAAACGGCGCAGACCTTTTCCAGGTCCACGGGAACGCCCGCATACCGATCGGAGCCCTCCTCCACCAGCTTGCGGCCGAAATTCAAAACGTCCAAAAAATCTGCCTCCCCCTTTTCGGGACGGCAAGGCTCCGAGCACTCCTTCTTTTCGGGAGAAACGGAGATAAAATAATCCACGGTGGGAAATTCTTCTTTATTCTCGAAATAAGTTCCAAACTTGTGGGAATAGACCACAAAACGGCATCCCACCTTGCGAATAAATCCGCAAACGGCCTCGGCACTCAATTCCTTATCCAGCGGAACGATCACGCCGCCGCTGATCACCGTGGCAAGATAGGTGATGATCCATTCGGGAGAGGTCTCACCGATCACCGCAACGGGTGCCCCCTCCAGCCCCAATTCCAAAAAGGCCTCGCTCAGTGCGCGAACCCTCTCCTCAAAGCCGGAAAAGGTGACAGACTCCAATTCGCCGCATCGTTTATAAACCAAATAGTCTTTTTCGGGAACACGGGCGGCTGTACGGGACAGCATACTGCGAAGGTCATAAGCCGGCTCCCTTTGCTTTTTTTCATAATATCTCATATCGAATCCTTACTTTTCCCTAAAGGAAATACAAAATTCTCACGTTCAGACAAATAAAAAACACCGAAATGCCTATCGATTATACTCCACAATACGCGATTTGTCAACCGCAACTCTTTTACAGCTCTCCCACCTCGGCTCTTTCAATGAGCTTTACCGTATCCGCGCGGAAGCTTTCCACGTCTCCGAGATTCATCAAAAACAGATCCGCCATGGCAATGGGACCGCCCTTTTCCATATTTTCGATCTCGGCAATATCACGGCTTTCCGCCTCCTTCGGGGTCAAGGGACGGATCACCCTTTGGGAAATTCTCTCGTAGCGCTTCTTCCGCTCGGTGATGATGGCAACCACCGTCAAGCGATCACCGAATTCCTCCCGCAGAACCTTCAATTCCGACCAGGAATACAGCCCATCCAGACAAACGGGCTTTTTTTCCGCCTTTTCTCGGATCTCTTCCTTTAAAAGGATGGCAAAGGCCGCAGGACCCAAATTTCTCCTCAATTCCTCCCGAACGGCTCTTTCGTTGACCTCGTTTCTCTCAAGCCCGCGCTTTTCCAATTCCTTCATGGTCACGCCGCCGAAATATACGTATTCCCATCCGCGGGCACGAAACTCCTCACAGCAAACGCTTTTTCCGCTGCCGCACATTCCCACCAACGCAATCACTTGATTCATTTTACAAAATTCCTTTCATAATTTATGATCCTTACGGTCTATTCTACCTCTTTTCTCGGAAAAAAACAAGGTTTCCGTAAAAAAAAGCGAAGTATTCATCTTTTTATTGACATTTGGCCCATTTTCATATAAAATTATAAAGAGTATATTTTTCAAAAAAGAGGGTACGGTTTTGGAGAAAGCATTTTGTCCTCGGCTCTCCCTTTTCTCCGCAAAAAAAGGGGAGCGAGCCGCAGAAATCAACCGCATTTTAAAGCTGCTGTATCCCCATGCCGAATGTGCCTTAAATTTTCGGGGAGATCCCTTCCGTCTTTTGGTGATGGCAAGGCTCTCCGCACAATGCACCGATCAGCGCGTGAACGAGGTTTCCGAGAAGCTTTTCGTGCTTTTTCCCGACGTTTACGCCTTTGCCGAGGCCGATCTTTCCCGTTTGGAGGAGGCGGTGCGCCCTTGCGGTCTTTTTCGAACCAAGGCCCATCAGATCCGCGAAATGAGCCGTGTGCTTCTATCGGAGCACGGCGGCAAGGTCCCTGCGGAGAAGGACGCTCTTTTAAAGCTACCCGGCGTGGGGGAAAAGATCGCCAATCTGATGATGGGTGACGTGTTCGGCGATCCTCAGATCGTGGCGGATACCCACTGTATTCGTTTGGCCGCGCGCTTTCGCCTGACAGACAGTCAGAATCCCCGCATCGTGACGCGGGATCTTGAAAAAATCATTCCCAAAGAGGATCAATCGGATTTTTGCCACCGAATCATTTTATTGGGCAGAGAATACTGCAAGGCGCAAAGGCCTCTCTGTGACAGATGCCCGCTGAAGAAGCGGCCGACCGAATAGCCCCGCATTTTTTTGAAACGGTGTTTTCGGCGGACTTTTTCCCTTGATCGAGATTGAAAGCGAGAGAATACGAAGCGATATGAATAAAACCTGGAAAATTTTAGTATTGGCTTGGCTGATTCTGCTGGCAGCGCTGTTTTTGGTGCTGATCTTTGCCGTTTTTTCCGACGACGAGCCCCAAGTTCAAACCCATGAAGCAGAGCAGACCACGGAGGATTTCCATCCGATCAAGACAGAGCCTGGCCGCACCCAAGAAGAAACCTCCCCCTCCACCGAGCCCTACGAGAAGGATGATTATTACGTGGAGATCGGCAACCCCTCCGCCCGTTTTCCCAGCCTGAAGGACGCCTTTCGGAGCATTGAGGGCAGGGTTTGGTCCAAAACGGACGTGGTGAAGATCTATTTGACGGGCACCGTTAAAACCGATGAAGCGGAAACCGTTCTCTTCGGGCAAAAGACCATCTGGACCACCGCTCAAACCAAGCTTCCTATTATTATAGAGGGCTACGGCAGTGCCGAGATCCGCATTGGGTCTGCTCGCGTGGCCTGTGCCAACGATTATACCTTCCGCAAGATGGACATTCTTTTGGGCGATAAGGATTCCCAAACGCAGTTTTTCGCAGGAGTGGGCGACGTATCCTTTGAGCACGTTACCCTGAATCGGATCAAAACCGGCGGGGATATGACCGCTCATTTTTACGCCGACAACTTCACCCTGGACGTGTTTGAGGGCTGGAACCGTGCCCGTATGGAGGTTTTGAAGAATCGGGATGGGGACCGAAAGCTCTCCTCCTCGCTGACCTTCGGCATCGGTACCCGCTACGTTCACGTCAGCAGTCACGATACCGCCCCCGCCTTGAGCGCCGTGGGCTTTGACGGTGAGGCCTTTGAGGGAGATCCCCTTTCCTTTGCCGTTTCGGCTTCTCCCGCCGATTTCAAGACGAAATTTGTCGTTTCCGGCGGCACCACCTCCCGTATCGGTGCCAGAGTGGGACTCGCTCCCGTCAGTGAAGCCACGGTGGAGCTGAAAAGCGGAACGGCAGACAGCATCGTGGGAGACAGCCATACCGATGATCCCGAGACACCCGAGGTTTACGTGGGCAACACCGTTTTGCGTGTCAGCGGCGGCTCGGTTCCGGGCAGCGCGGGCATCCGCGGTCTTTGCTATGCCACCCAAAAGGGTGATCTGACCATTGAGATCTCCGGCATTCATTACGGTTTCAACCCCACCCGCATTTCCTCCGTGGAGGGAACGCTGTTTGCCTACGTGGAGGGAACGGCCACCTTAAACATTTCCGGCGGTATCATCGAACGAAAGGCCTGCGGCGGTGCGGCAAAGCGAACCGTTAATCTCATTTCGGGCGGCATCATCGGCGGTGATTTCTTTGCCCTGGGATCCGGCTCCTCCGAGATCGTTACCACCACCGTAGTGGGCGGCACCTTTGAAGGCGTTGTTTGGGCAGGGCAAATCTCCCATACGCCCGACTCTGCCGAAATCGGCGGAGGAAATCTCCCCCCCGTTTGCAATCTTCTGATCCAAGGCGGCACCTTCCGCAAGGATATCATTGCGGGATCGGAGGATCCCGAGGGACCCAAGGCCACGGTAACGGTGCACGCCACCGTCGCCGATATCACCTTTTACGGTACCCTTTCTCCCCGCAAGGCCCCCGCGGGAAGCGGCGTTGCCCCGCAGGATGGCCCAATCATTCTGAAGGGCGGCAGCTATTCCCTTCTTTTGACGCAGAACACCACGCTGATCTTTTCTCAGTATAACGGAAGCGGCCAAAACGTGGTCCAGACCCAGGCCTGGAAAAACGGCAATCTTTATCTGCAGATCCCCGAATCCTCCGATTACAGAAGGATTTATCTGTCCAATGTCGAGGGCATTTCGGGCTCCGCCGCCGTCTCTCTCACAGACGGCACCTACCGCTGGATCTATCGGAGGAACGAAGCGCCTCCCGCGACCCCCGATACCTCCGATACGGAAAATCCCCCCGCCGTTACCCCGTAAGCTCCCCTTTTCACGGCATCTGCACCGAGAAGGCCTCGGCTTTCAAGGTGAGTTGTATACATTTTTTGACCTTATGATGATTTCAAATCAAGCATCAAAAAAAACAAACACGAAAGGAACTACCCCCATGAAAAACAGCATTTTCCGCCGATCCACCTCGTGGATCCTCCTGCTGGCCACCCTCGTGTGCGCCGCACTCCCGCTTTTAACCTCCTGTACCGATACCACTCCCGCTACCGGTACGCAGACCCAAACCGGTGAGCCCACCACGGAAGAGGCCGGCACCACCGCAGGGGAAACCGAGGAGGAAAACACCCACGTCAGACCCACCATCGACTTTACCATTCCCGATGACAAAAACCTTGTAAAAATGCTCGAAACCGTGCCCCTCGCCAATGCCAATATGACCGAGGCTGAGCTGCGCGACGTAGTTTTGAAGTTTATGAAGGTACAGCTGACCTTTGCCTACACCCCCGATTTCGGCGACAATTACGACGAAAGCTCCTATACCTATTACATCAAGAACCTCAAGAGCCTTTACGGCGGCCAGGAGGGTACCAGAATCACCTTTGAAGAGGGCAAGGCCTACGGCGGCGTCCCCTATAAGGGAAATACCTGCGGCACCATTTACCGCTGGCTCCCCTTCTATGAGGAAGAAACCGGCTTTATGGATTGGGAACCCATCATCAATTCTCAAAGACTGAATTGGAAGAACGCCGACAACGGCGAAATTTGGCCCAACGTAGGAAGCTCCGTATTCGGCAACTCCTGCTCCTCCGCTTGCTTCTGGGCTTGGGGCAGAGTTACCAACCAGCTCAAGGGACCCTGGTGTGCCAGCTGGCTCCCCTCCAACGGCTACGTTCAGGTTGGTGATTATCAGCTCGGCGCTGACAACAAGAGAGCCGAGGGCAATGATGCGATCCTTGCCGCCAACGGCAGACAGAAAATGTATCAGGCTTACGCGCAGGTGAAGGCCGCCGACGGCTTTGTCAGCGACGGACACGCCACCATGGCCATTTCCGATGCCCACGTGGTCTACAATGCCAACGGCACCATCAACGGAACCGAAAGCTACGTTCTCATTGCTGAGCAGAAGGCTTCCTTCTTGACCGCTTCTCCCGCAAAGGGCGGTGTGGATCTCTATTCCCCTATGAATTCCGAAGGCGCCACCTACCGCATTATGGGTAACTGGCCCGGCACCATCGTAAACGAAAAGGTTAAGGAGATGAAGTGGAACTTCGTTTATCTCTTCGATACCGGTTACCTTCCCTTTACCATTCCGGAATTCTCCGGTGCCGATCCCGTGGAAAAGGCTGAAGCAAGCATGAGTCACCCCTCCGAAACCATCAAATTCCACACCATCAAAGCGAAGACCATCACCTCCAACTACTGCATTTCCGACGTAACGATCAACGTAAAGAACAAGGACGGCAAGATCGTATACTCCGGCTTTTACTGCCCCACCGGCGTTCCCTCCAAAACCGTCAGCTTGGAAGGCGCGCTTCTGAACAACGTGATCTACAAGAACAAGGGCGCCATCAATCTGGCTCTCTCGGGCTATACCGACGGCAACTACACCCTTGAGGTTCAGTGCCGCGTTTCCACCGGTGAGCTGTTTACCGTTTACACCGGAACCATCACCGAGTAAACAAGCGGGAATCGTTTTGGAGATTTTATGAAACGTATTTTTCCCAAAATCATTACGTCCGTTTTATGTTCGGCCATTCTTCTTTCCGCTCTGCTTCCCCTTCTCTCCTCCTGCACGGGAGGAGAGGAGGGCGGCCGGACCCTTCCCGAAAGCACCTTGACCGAAGAAGGCAATGCCTCTCCCACCGAGGAGACCGAGGAGATCAAGGTAAGACCGCAAATCGATTTTGTGATCCCCGAGGACAAAAATCTTGCCATTCAATTGGAACAGATTCCCATCGCCCGTGAGGGAATGAGTGAGGCGGAATTGCGCAGCATTGTATTGAAATTTTTCAAATTGCAGTTAACCTTTGCCTACACCCCCGATTTTGGAGAAGAGATGGATTCATACTCCTATTATATCTCTGCATTAAACAAGCTTTACGGCTACGACGGGTGCAAGATCACCTTTGAGGAAGGCAAGGCTTACGGCGGTGTCCCTTATATGCAGGCGACCTGCGGAACCGCATACCGTTGGCTGGCCTTTTACGACAGAGAGACCGGCTTTATGGATTGGGAGCCCATCATCAATTCCCGCCGCCTGAATTGGTCCAACTCCGGCGGAACCACCTACCCCGATGCGGGAAGCTATATTTTCGGTAATTCCTGCTCCTCCTCCTGCTTTTGGGCATTCGCGCGCGTCAGCAATGAATTGAACTCCTGCTGGACTGCAGGCTGGAGCCCCAATAACGGCTTTGTGAAGGTGGGCGATTTTGAGCTGAACGAAAGCGGCACCATCGGGGACAGCAGTAAAACGCTTACCGCCATGAACGGAAAGCAAAAAATGTACAATGCATACGCCCTGATCAAGGGCGGCGACGGATTGGTTCATACCGGCCACGCCGTTATGGCGATTGAGGATGCTCACGTGGTCTATCAATCCAACGGACTGATCGACGGCGAAAACAGCTATATTATCTACGCTGAGCAGCAGGCACACTTCAGAACCGCCTCCCCGCTGGATGGCGGCGTAGAGCTTTACTCTCCCTTGAACGGCGACGGTGCCACCTTCCGCATTCAGGGCTTCTACCCCGGTACCGTAATGAACGGCCAGGTAAAAGAGATGAAGTGGACCTTCAACACCCTTTATGAAAAAGGGTATTTCCCCTTCACCATTCCGGAATATTCCGGTGCGGCCCCCATAGAGCCGGCAACCGCCACCATCGGCCATGATTCCGACAAAATCCGTCTTTCCGGCTTGAGGATGAAAACCCTTTCCTCCAATTACTACGTTTCCGACGTACACTTCTCCGTAAAGGATGCAAACGGAAAAGAGGTTTTCACCGCCGTTTACTGCAGTGACGGAAAAACCTCCGCTCATTCTATGAAAAACGTCCCCTTAAACCCTGCTCTCTTTGCAAATCCCATTTACGATTCCAAAGGATATATTAACTTCAATTTGTCAAAATATACCGACGGCAATCACACCCTTGAAATCCAATGCCGCGTTTCCACCGGTGAAATGCTCAGTGCTTACGTCGGCACCTTAACGGAGTAATGTTTATGAAAAATTCGCATCATTCCCGAAGAGTCACCGCGCTGATCTTATCTTTGATCTTTGCTGTTTTACCCCTGTTAACCGCCTGCCGGACCGAACCCTCCGTAACGGAGGGTTCGCAAACGCAAACACAAACGCAAGCGGGAACCGAGACCGATGGCGGCGGCGCCGCAACGGAAGAAAAAAAGGTTCGCCCCAAAATTGATTTTGTGATCCCCGAGGACAAAAATCTTGCCATTCAATTGGAAAAGATTCCCATCGCCCGTGAGGGAATGAGCGAAAAGGAATTGAGAGAAATCGTTCTGCAATTCATGGAGCTGCAATTGACCTTTGCCTATACCCCCGATTTCGGGGACGAGGAAAATTCCGCCTTTGTTCATTCGATTCCCGCCCTAAATAAGCACTACGGGTTTGACGGCTGTCAGATCACCTATGCGGAAGGAAAGGCTTACGGCGGAATGCCCTATATGCAGGCAACCTGCGGCTCCGTTTACCGCTGGCTTCCCTTTTACGATGCCGAAACCGGCTTTATGGATTGGGAGCCCGTTGTCAGAACCCAGCGTCTGAATTGGTACGTCTCCTCCGATCCCAACACCATCTATCCCAATGCGGGCAGTTACATTTTCGGCAACACCTGCGCCTCCTCCGTGTTCTGGGCCTACGGCAGAGTTTCCAACTCCATCAAATCCTGCTGGTCCAACGGCTGGAGCATTGCCAACGGCTTTGTGAAGGTGGGCGAATATCAGCTCACCGAGAGTGAATCCGTCACCGATCGCAGTAAGGACATCACCGAAATGAACGGCAAGCAGAAAATGTACCGTTCTTACGCCGCAGTCAAGGGCGCGGACAGCCTGGTTCATACGGGCCACGCCATTCTGGCAACCGCGGACGCCCACGTGGAATACCATCCCAACGGTACCATTGACGGAGAGAAGAGCTATCTTCTCATTGCCGAGCAGAAGGCCTCCTTTTTGACCGCAGCCCCCAATCAGGGCGGCGTGGATCTGTATTCCCCCTTGAATTCCGACGGCGCCACCTACCGCATTATGGGTAACTGGCCGGGCATTACCATCAACGGTAAGGTCAACGAGATGAAGTGGACCTTCTCCTATCTGTACGAGAACGGCTACATTCCCTTTACCATTCCCGAGCTCGTTGGTCAAGCCCCCGTGGAGAAGGCCACCGTCAGTTTCAGCTACTCGAAAGACAGCGTTGAGCTGTACAAGCTCAAATCCATGGTCATCACCGCCAACTACTACATTTCCGACTTGGAATTTGTGGTAAAGGATCAGAGCGGTAAAGAGGTATTCCGCGGTGTCTACTGCGGAAAGGGCTCTCAGATCGTGGATTCGATCACCCTTTCGGATGCCCTTTTATACAATCCCATTTACGAAAACAAGGGCTATCTCAATTTAAATCTGACCCAATATACCGACGGAACACACACCCTTGAGATCGGTTGCCGTGTCTCCACCGGTGAAATGCTTCCCGTTTATTCCGGAACCTTATTGGAGTAACGCAATACGATTGGATCCGCATTCTTGTTTCAAGGAGGTAGCAATGAACTCTTTCTTTTCTCGTAAATGCATCGCATCGCTTCTTTTGCTGGCAACGCTTGTCGGCACCGCTCTCCCCCTTCTTTCTTCCTGCGACGGTGCAGCTCCCGCCACCGAAACCAAAACCGTAGCCTCCACCGAGGAAACGGGTACAGGCGAGACTGCCCCCGCAACCAAAGAAAAGGAACGGCCCAACGTTGCCAAGGGTGTCATTCCCGAGGAAAAAAATCTGGTTTTGCAAATGGAAAAGATTCCCATCGCCAACAGCTCCATGACGGAGGATCAGCTGCGGGATATCATTTTGCAATTTATGAAGCTTCAGCTGACCTTTGCTTATACCCCCGATCTGGGTGACCGCGAGGATTACGGATATTATATTTCCGCCATTTCCGATGCCTACGACGTGAATATCAACGACGAAAGCATTGACAACTGCAAGGTTACGTTCCAAGAAGAGAAATACTACGGCGGCATTTTCTACTGCGGACAGACCCACGGCTCCGTTTACCGCTGGCTTCCCTTTTACGATGCCGAAACCGGCATTATGGATTTTGAGCCCATCATCAACTCCCGCCGCATCAACTACAAGGATAAGTGGCCCGACGGCGGAAGCGGTATATTCGGAAATTCCTGCTCCTCTGCCGTATTTTGGGCCTTCTGCCGCGTTTCCAATAAATTGACCAGTTGCTGGACGGCTCATTGGAGCCCGAAATACGGCTTTGTCAAGGTGGGTGATTTCACCCTCTCCGAGAACGATACCATTTCCGGCGACAGTGACCAGATCGCATCCAAAAACGGTTCTCAGAAGATGTACCGCGCCTATGCGCAGGTGCAAAAGGCCGACGGATTGGTTCACTCCGGCCACGCCATTATGGCGGTGGAGGACGCCCACGTGGAATACCACCCCAACGGCACCATCGACGGCGAAAACAGCTACATCATTTTCTGTGAGCAAAAGGCCTCCTTCCTGACGGGCTCCCCTGAGGACGGCGGCGTGGATCTTTCCTATCCCTTGAATGACAGCGGTGCCGTTTATCGCGTTCAAGGCAACTTTCCCGGCACCTGCACCCGTGAAAAGTGGAACTTCTCCTACCTTTATTCCAAGGGCTGGTTCCCCTTTACCATTCCGGAGCTTGCAGGACTGGATCCCGTGGAGGATCCCGTTGTGGAGATCAACCACGAGGGCGATACCATAAAGTATTCCGCCCTCCGCTCCAAGGCCATTACCGCCAACTATATCATTTCCGATATTCACCTTACCGTTACCGATCGGAGCGGCAAAGAATGCTTCACCGGTATGTATGCCGTTCCCAGCGGCGGAGCCGAGGCGCTGTGGCGCGTGGGTCTCAACACCGCTCTCTACAGCAACACCCTTTACGGAAACAAGGGTCATATCGGATGGAACCTTTCCGAGTACACAAACGGAAATTACACGCTGAATATCGATTGCCGCATTTCTACGGGTGCTTTGATCCGCGTATATTCCGGAACCCTGGTTGAATAATCTCTTAGGAGGAACAAAATGAAATCCCGATTTTCCCGCAAATGCACCGCTTTTCTTCTCCTGCTGGCAACGCTTGTCGGCACCGCGCTCCCCCTTCTTTCTTCCTGTGACAGCACGCCCCCCGCTACCACCGAGAACCTGACCGAAACCGAGGCTACCACCACCGAAGAGGAGCTTGTCCTCAAGCCCTATGATGAGGAAACGTGGGAAAAGCCAAACGTTGCCACGGGTGTGATCCCCGAAAACAAGAATCTGGTTCTGGAAATGGAAAAAATTCCGATCGCCAACGATTCTATGACCGAGGCCGAATTGCGCGCCATCATTCTGCGCTTTGCCGAGCTTCAGCTCACCTTCGCTTACACCCCCGATCTGCGTGACCGCGAGGATTACGGCTATTACGTTTCCGCCATTGCCGATTCTTACGGTGCCGATTACAACAGCGGAACGCTGGATAACTGCAAAATTATGTACTACGAAGAAAAGTACTACGGCGGTATTCCCTATATGGGTCAAACCCACGGCTCCGTTTACCGCTGGCTTCCCCTTTACGATGCCGAAACCGGCCTTGTGGATTGGGAACCCATCATCAACACCCGCCGCATCAATTACAAGGACAAATGGCCCGACGGCGGAAGCGAATATTTCGGGAACACCTGCTCCTCCAACGTTTTCTGGGCCTTCGCCCGCGTGACCAATAAGCTCGGCAACTGCTGGACCGCAGGCTGGGGTACCAAATACGGCTACGTTAAGGTAGGTGACTTTGATCTCCCCGAAAGCGGGCAAATCTCCAGCAACAGTAAGGACGTTACGCAGAAAAACGGCAGACAGAAAATGTATCGCGCTTATGCCCTTGTGAAGGGTGCGGACGGCCTGGTTCACACCGGACACGCTATTATGGCGGTGAAGGATGCCCACGTGGTCTACAACACCAACGGCACCATCAACGGCGATGAAAGCTATATCATTTTCTGCGAGCAAAAAGCCTCCTTCTTAACCGCATCCCCAAAGGATGGCGGCGTGGATCTCTCCTACCCCTTGAATTCGAACGGCGTAACCTATCGCATTCAAGGCAACTGGCCCGGAACGGTTGCCAACGGAAAGCTCAAGGAGATGAAATGGACCTTTACTTATCTCTATGAGCACGGCTGGCTTCCTTTCACCATTCCGGAGCTTGTAGGTCAGGATCCCATTGAAAAAGCCACCGCCACCATGGGTCACAACAGCGATACCATTAAGCTCTCCGCACTGAAATTGAAGACGGTCACCTCCAACTACTACATTTCCGACGTTCAATTCACCGTTTTGGACAAGAAGGGTAACAAGCTCTTTAACGCGATGTACGCCGAAGGCAACGTTGGTGCCAATGGGCTCTTCTCCCTTGAACTTTCCAATGCCCTTTTCAACAACCCCTTCTATTCCAACAAAGCTCGCGTCAATCTGGCTCTTTCCGAATATGCCGATAAAGACTGCACCTTGATTATCGATTGCCGCGTTTCCACGGGTGAATTGATCCGTATGTTCGAAGGAACTTTGACACAGTAAAATCCGCTTTTCTTGATTCTGATTTTTCCACCCTGCCGATTTCGGCAGGGTGGTTTTTTTGACGGGAAGGCACAAAAAAAGATGGGCAGAGAGCACTCTCTGTCCATCTTTATGATGGATCGGATTTGGAAGCCTCCGCCCAAGGCTCGGATAAAAACGCTCGGATCTCAGCGATCACCTCATCCTTGCAAAAATCCAAGAGGATCTCGTGGCGGTAGCCCTCAAAAAGACGGTATCGGGATTTTTTCCCGTTTTTGACCAAGGCCTCATGGACCCAACGCACCCCCTTGCCGTAATCCCCCACGGGATCCTCCTTCCCCGAAAGAAGCAAAACGGATAAATGGGCAGGCGTCCTTCGAAAGCAAGCGCGGGAATTGGCACGGTGATGGAGGCGGATCAGATCCCCCAAGGCACTGACGGAAAAGGAAAAGATGCAATAGGGGTCGTCTCGGTAGCGGAGAAGATTTTGGGTATCCACCGTCAGCCAGCGATTGCGATAGTCTCCGGGAAAGCGGTGATCGTAATTCCCGAACACCAATTTTTTCATCAAGGGGGAAACGTGCCGCTTTCCGCAAAAGGCGGAAATCAAATCGGCAAGGATGATCCCCAAGGGCGCCAAGGGGTTTTTGCCTGCGGTGCCCATCAGAATCAGCTTTTGCGGGCATACCCCTTCCGTCACGGCAAGGCGGGCAATAAAAGAGCCCATACTGTGCCCGAAGAGAACGTAGGGCAAATCTTCCCCCAAGCGATTCCGAACGGTGCGGCCCGCCACGCCCACGTCCAAAACCAAATGACGCCAACCGTCTTTCTCGGCAATAAAGCCCAATTCGCTCCGATCCTTTGCCGTGTGCCCGTGACCCAAATGATCGTAAGCAAAGGCGGCGTAGCCCTCGCGGGCCATCTCCTCCAGCAAAGCCTCGTAGCGAACCGTATATTCATTCATCCCGTGAAGGGCGTGAAAGATTCCTTTGATTTCCCCCTCAGGACGATACAGCACCCCCGAAAGGGTATGGATCCCATCCGAGGAGGGAAAGCTGATACTTTCTTTTTTCATGTTTTTACCAATCCGCAATTTGGCTGTCAATCCAAGCGGCGCGATTTCGCAAAAAGTCCTTCAAATAATGGATCTGGGAGGAATAGGTGGTATAATACTTGGTATCAAAACGCTCAAAGGCCACTTTTTTTCCCAAAATATCCCAACGCTCGAAATTCTCGTCTGCCGAGGCGGAAAGGCGGGCGTAATTTTCATCAATGGTGGTCATCGCCGTGGAAAGGAGGGTATTCTTCATTTCATTCCAGCGATTCTTGAAGCGCTCTTGAAATTCGGGATCCTCCAAAAGGTGGGTTGACCAGGTCTCACCCACGTAATCATCCTCCGAGGTGCTGACCCAAACGTTGAAGCCCGCCACGTCCTTGGAGAAATTGCCGAAGGCCAAATCAAAATCCCAAACGGGACCCATACGCACCTTTTCTCCCGCATCCTTGATCAGATAGGTACTGCGCCGCCAGGCACAGTCGGTATTATTGGTCAATTCGATCATAATCAGCCAATCTACCAGCGTATCCATATCCAGATATTCCTCGTAGCCCTCACCCTTCAAAACCGCTTCGTTGGCCTTCAGAAGATACTGATTGATGTAGTCGAACTGCTCCGAGGTCAAGCCGTTGAAATCGGGACCCTTGATGAGAACGAATTTCACCAAGCCTGCATGGAAATAGTTCATTCCCTTGACGTCCACTCCGCTGACAACACCGCCTGCCTCCATAAAAAAGCCGCAGTCCAGCTGAGACAGATCGTGGGTCACCTCGATCCTTCCCTCGCCCTCCTCCAGATGCTCTCCGAGGGTATAGACCCCCAGATATTCTCCGTTCACAAACAGATCCACAAATTCCTGAGTAGGGCAATATTCGAAGGAAAGGGTGGAAGCCATCGCCTGAGCCAATTGATTGCGCATCAGGGATTTATCGGCATAGTTGGCAAAGAGGGCCCATTCCTCCCCTGCAGGAAGCCCCAGAAGAGAGGTGGCTTCATCAAAATGGATCTTATAAGGCTTTTTCTCCCACTTCCACGTGGAATTTCCTCGGCCGCGAATGCGGATATGGGTTTCCTCCAAGGAAGGGATCTCGGTTCCCTCTCCGTCCAGCGCGAAGGTGGCGGAGATGTATTGGGTGCGGGAATCGATGGCGGCGCCCCCTTCGGTTTCGATATACAAAACGGGAATCTCATATTTCTCCCGTGCCACGAAAATGCCGTAGGCATATTGCCTTCCCTCCCCGTCGGTGGCAACGATCCGCCCCGTGGGAAGATCCCCTTCCAGATGAGCCTCGCCTCCCTCACAGGAAAGGGTATAGCGGCAATCCTTCAAGGAAGCGGCGGAAACGGAAAAGGGCAAAAAGCCTACCAAAAGGTTCCCCTCGGGGGAAAACACCGCATCCTCCTTCAAAATCTCATTGTCGGCCAAAAGGGTGAGGGTCACCGAAAGCTCTGCCGTCCCGCCCAAGGTGGTACGCTCCCCGTTATAGGAGCGGATGTTGCTGACCCGCTCCACAGTGGATCGAATGGGAAGAGCCCCCTCTCCCGACCAAAAAACGTCCGAACAAGGTGCGAAAAAGCGCAGATTCGAGGCCGAGGGCGCTGTCCCCAAAAGATGCTCCACCCGATAGGACCCCTCAGTATCGGAGGCAAATTCCAAATGGCCTTGGGAAAAATCGATCTTCTTTTCAAAAACCAGATTCAAATGCACCCCAAAGGAAAGCTTGTGCTCCACGGGGAAGGATTCGGTGAAGATCACCGTGGCATTCTCGTGCACGGAAGGGATCGCCTCCTCCGAGGCAAGGCGGGAAAGCTGAGAAAAATTCTCCACGGGAAACAGATCCCGATGCAGGCTCTTTCCGTTCCAGGATTTTGCGGTCAGGTAAAAATCTCTCATCCGACGGGAAAAATTCGCCTCGAATCGGCGGGAATACAGCTTACAATCGGGCGCCGAAACGTAAAGATCGCCCGAAAAGACACGGTCGGGAAACAAAACGATCCTTCCCGAGCCCTCACAGCGAACGCTGCACTCCGAAAAGGAAAAATCTCCGAAAAGACGAAAAGGAGCCCGCAGCGAAAGGCTTTCCAAGGCCGTGGGGCGGTAAAACACCAGATCTCCCCCCTCTTCCAAAAGGGATGCGGCCGTGGCGGCAGAGGCGGCATCGGCAAGGTATGCCGCGTCGTGCTTTTCCCCCAGCACCGCCAAAGAAAGATACCCTTCCGCAAGGGAAAGAGTCAGCTCAAGTTCCGATTCGGGAGCCAATTCCTTCCGCTCCAGCAGCTCTCCCTCTTGAAGAAAAAGAAAGCACAGCGTCTCCCTCTCGCCGTTTTTCAGCTTGAAGGTATGCTCTCCCGAGGAAAAGAAGGCCCCTTCTCGGTCGTTCATCACCTCAACCCCGTTTTCGGTCAGCAAAAAGGAACGGGATTTCCGCAGAAACGCACCGCCGAAGGCGCCAACCCCATAAAAATACAGCGTGGCACATAAAAAGATCACAAAAAGCAAAAAGGAAGCGATCACAGCGGTGATCAATGGCTTTTGTTTTTTTGTTTCCATATTTCTCCTATCGGTTCAGTTATTTTTTCAGAATCAGAATTTTCTCGTTGATCAAAACGCCGCCCTCCTTGCACTCCCGCAGAATGGCGCGGACAGCCGATTCCTTTTCGCAGGGAACCATTTGATCCGTAAAATAATACATTTCGCAATAATCACCGCCCAAGGGCGTTTTGCCGTGAATGACCTCGTAAACCATATAAAACCTCTCTTTTTCATTCTATCACAAAATCAGGCGAAAATAAAGGGGACGATTCGTTACCGTGCAAATGTAAAAATCAGAAAGCAAAGTCCCCCTGCCGCCATCAGGACGGCGTGGAGGATCAGAAGGGACCGGATCCGTCCCTTGCGGATCAAAAGAAACGCCAAAACCGCCAGCACCCCGATCCCCAAAATAGGCGCGGCATTCCCAAAAGCATACTCCGTTTCAGAGGCCTCGGCCAAAACGTGAACCAATCGCAAAAAGAGACCGTTCGGAGCCTTCAAAAGTGAAACCGCCTCCGTCAGCGCGGGAAAAGCCAGCCCCAATGTCATTGCAAGAAGAGAAAACAGCATACAGCAGGAAAAGAGCGGAATTAAAATCAAGGCATAAAGGGGTGAAAGCGGAGATGCGGCACCGAACAGAAAAAGCTGGATCGGAAAGGTAAAGACAAAAACGCAGGAGGAGATCAGAAAGGACTCCAAAACGTAAGCGGCAAGGCGCAGAGCAGGGCGAGCGCGAAGGGCGGAATCGGAAAAGGCGGGATGGGATCGCAAATTTTCCCCAAGAGGCAGTGCCGCCACCAGAATTCCGAAGGTCGAGCCGAAGGAAAGAAGGAAGGAGGGCGACAAAATGCACCACGGCTCCCACGTTACCAAAACCCACGCGGCAAACACCAGCGCCGTTACCGAATCGCTGCGACGGCGGAGCATTCTCCCCACCAAGGGGAAGCTTGCCATAAAGGCCGCTCGAAAAACCGAAACCGAGAACCCCGTAAAAAACGTTAAAAACCAGACCGCACCCAAAAGGGCCCAGCGGCGGTGACGGGACCGAAGGGGAAATAAAAGCAAAAAGGAGGATAAAAATCCCAAAAGTCTGGAGATATGCAGTCCCGAAACGGCCAAAAGATGAGAGGATGCGGTCTTCCGAAAGGCAAGGCGATCGGAACGGGACAAGGCCGAATGATCCCCCACCAAAATGGCTCGGGCAAAGGCGGCCTCTTCCCCCTCTCCCAGCGCGGCACCGCTTTGATCCCGCAGAGAACCGATCCAGGTGTAGAATCGGCTTTTTCCGACCGTTTCGAAATCGGAGGAAGAGGCAAAGGCCACGTGCACGCCCTCCATCCGATCCGATTCGGAAACGGGAACGGGATTCGAAAGAACGGTTCGGATCCGATCGCCCACCGCAGGAGGAGATTCCGTGTAGACGCGCACCTTTTCCCGAACGGGCTCGGTCAAATTCAGATCCGCAAAGCCCTCGCCTCTGCCGGTCACGTATCCTTCGCAAGCGATCTCCCCTGCCGTCCATTCCGCGCGGCTTCTCTCCTCCAAAAGGCAGATCCCCATTCGCCCCAAGGCCAATCCGATCCCCAGCACCGCGCAAAGAAGCACCAAGCGCATTTCACGGTATGGCGACAAAGCGGCAAATAGCAGAAGGATCAGACCTGCGGCCGCCAAAGGAAGCCCTGCCTTCTTTGCACCGAGAATCAACAAAAGGAACAGAGAGAGCAAAAAGGGAATCCCCACCGCATTCAGCCTTTGACGAAAAAAGAGGGAGGGAAAGCGCGCGGAACCATTCATATCCATCTCCCTTTCACGGTATTTTTCATCAAGGATTTTGGGGAAAGAAAGAATTTTCCCGGCAAAGACCGGGAAAATTCAAATCAAGAGACCGATACGGGCACAGCGGGAAGCCCCAGCTTGGCACGGGCGGCATTGAGCCCGGAGGCCACCAGCTCCATGGTTCGGTTATAGGAAGCCTTGGCATCCTTGACCGTGGCATCGGTGAGCTTAAAGCTTTTCCAATCCGCAACGCTCAGATCCAAGGGAATGATCTGGTAGACCAAGCGGCCTTGGCGGCTTTCTCGGATGACCCACATGGGCTCAATATTAACCTCGGAGAGGCGAACCAAGCCGTCGCTCCACTTTTCGAAGGTAACGCCGAAGATCATCCCGTCCTCGGTATGTCCCGAGAAATTGTCGCTGTCCATCAAAAAGGCTCTTTGATTGGAAATGGCATTGCCCGTGGAATAAATGCAAAGGGTTTCATTTCCGTTATCCCCCACGATGGTCTCAAAGGGCTGGATCACGTGAGGATGACCGCCCACGATCACGTCCACACCCAATTCGCAAAGCCTTTTGGCAATGTTCTTCTGATATGAATTGGGCTTGTATTGGTATTCATTGCCCCAATGCATATAGAACATAATGAATTCCGCACCGTCCCGACGCATGGCGGCAATGGTGTTTTCCGCCTCCCGATAGAAATCCTCCAAGTGATAATAACTGAAGCTTGTGACCAGGGCACTGGTCTCCGCACTCATCGGATTCCCGTTCAAGGACTTGGTTCCGTTTTGATTGAAGGTGGAATAGGTATAGCAGGCCATTCCGATTTGGATGCCGTTGAGGTTTTTCACCGTGTACGTGCTCTCCGAGGCGGCGGCACGAGTCCCCAAAGCCTCCAGCCCCTTCTCCCGTATGACCTGCAGGGTACGGTAGAAGCCTGCCTGGCGGGTGTCGTAGGAGTGGTTATTGGCAGTCAGAAGCAGATCCACACCTGCGCCCTTCAGCGCATCCACCACACTGTCGGGGCAGTTGAAGCCCGGATAACCCGAGGGATATTTTCCCACAACGGGATTTTCTCCCCCCAGAGTCACCTCCAAATTGGCAACGGTATAATCGTATTTGGATAAATACGGGGTGATAAATTCATAATTCTCCGTAAAGTCATACACTCCGTTCCCGCGGTGAGCCGACTCGTAATTGGTGGAATGGATGAGAATATCCCCGATCACACCCACGGAAGCGGTGGCGACGGCGTGGGGATATTCCAATTCCGTAAGCTTCTCCTCCGCAGAGGCGGGAGCGGAAGGGGCGGAGGGATCTCGGGATTCCCCCGTTTCCACGGTAAAGGGAGCCTGCTGAACGCAGGACAGAGTCAGCGAGGCGCAAAGAAGAAGGATCACGCCGAGGGTGAAAAGACGAATTTTTTTGTTTTGTTTCATACTGTATTCCTTATTTTTGGTCGTAAATGGTGGCAGAGCCCTTATAGAGATACACCGCGGGATTGAGCTTTCTCCAATTGTCCAAAACAATTTCAAAATGCACGTGATTTCCGGTGGAATCGCCCGTGCTGCCCAGCTCTGCGATCTTATCTCCCTGCTTGACCTTTTGTCCGAGGGTCACACAGATCTTATTGCAATGGGCGTAGAGGGTGCTGTAGCCGTCATCGTGCTGGATCACCACGCAATATCCGTAGCCCGAATAGGAATGGCCCGGATTGTTGTTGAAATATCCGTCCTGGCCGATGGCAACGAGCACCGTTCCCGAGGCGGCGGCATATAAATTATCCCCCCGTCTGCCGGGAATATCCCATCCGTAGTGATATCCGCCCTCGCGGGCGCCGAAATACGAGGAAACCCAGCCCACACGGGGAACGATAAAACGCCCCATCGGGTCGGAAAAGGAGGTAATGCCCAAATCCTCGGGAAGGATCTTGGTGCCCACGGTAATGACGCTGTCCACGGGCTGCTCCAGCACCGTTTGACTGAGGATTTCCCGCTTGGTTTCTTTTCCGTCGATATAATACACCTTGGCGGTAACGTTGGCTCGGCCGCTTTTCCCCTGCACCACAAGATCGGTCATGGAGGTGTAATACTGATGATTTTCCTGATACACGGTTTTATAAGGCACCTCCGCCTCATAGGTCAAAACCTCGGCGCTGTAAAAGCTGAGCTTGATCCCGCTGACGGATTGGGGATAATGAGAGGTGGAAATATTGGTTTCGCTCTCGGTTTTCTTATCCGTGATCAAAACGTGATCGGGGATCGCGCCGCTTTCCTCCCCCGAAGGGGCTTCGGGAAGAGGGACTTCCCCCGAGACGGGATAGCGCTCCGACAAGGGCTTCAGCATTTCCTCCAGCAAGCTCCGAAAGCGCTCTCGGGTGATAATGGCCTCTGAGGGATAGAGCTGTGTGACCACCCGAATTTCGTTGTAAATGCCGATGAGCGCTTCGGTTTTGTGATCCTCCACAAACTTTTCCAAGCAAGCATCCACCTCGGCCCTTTCCGGAAGGATGGCCACCAAGACGTCATCCACGTACACCCCTGCGGCGGTACGGACCGAATCGAAAACGTAGGAGGAGAGCTCCTCGTAGATCTTGCTTTTTTCCGTCAAAGCGGAGTAATTTTCCCGACAGGGAGAATACGTAATTTCATAAGGGAAACGGAAATTCTTTCCAAGCACCACCTCAGTGCTCTGCTCCAGCTCCCGAATGGCATTGTCCACCACCGTTCGGTTTTCCACGATGGCGAAAATTTCGCCGTTGATCTCCGCCTTCACCATAATGGGAGAAAACAGCCTTCCCCACACGTACCACGCCCCAAGCATAAAGAGAAGCACCGGGATCGCCGCGGGCAGAAGCGCAAACAAACGCCCCTTTTTCCGCACCCGCACCTTTTCCTTCCCCGAAAGGGCGGAAGATGAGACTCTTCGGTGAAAAAGGCCGCGAAACAAACGGCAAATTCGGGAAATGACCTGCAGATGGGGCGCGTGAAGATTCATCGCGCTTTTCCGAGAGATCTCTTCCTCCCCGTTATTTTTATTTTTGATCTTCTCTTTTTCTACACTTCTCTCACTTAAAAGGATGTAAACTGTATTAAACAGGGAGTCTAAAATACCGAGACCGCCTGCTCGGAAGAAGCGATACTGACCGGAAAAGCTCTTTTTTTCAAAGATGCTTTCCTCCTGAGAAAAATGCGGAATCTCCGATTCCTCCGTTTTTTTGGCTTTCAATCGGGCAAAAACGGAAACCGATCCCTTTTCGGGTCTGCGGCTTTCATTCAAAGGACTTCCCCCTTTCCAAAACAGATCATTTTATTTTATCATATGTAAGAAAAAAAAGCAAGTGCCGAAGGAAGAATGACAGAAACTCCTTGATTTTCCTCTTCTTTGCGTTTATAATAAGTGAAATTGCTTTATTTTTTATCTTGCCGTCATCTGTTCGTCACAATCCTCTCGCAAAATATAGAAACCACCCGATTAAGGAAGGACCTTTTATGAAACGACTCATCGCTTTCTGCTTTTCCATACTGATTCTCTTATCCTCCGTCTCCTGCTCCGATCCGGTTCACAGTGAGCGCTTGGGAGGACTGAAGACCCCCGAGGGGGAGATCTACCCCGAGGATTTTCTGTATTTTGACGGGAAGGAAATTTCCTTTACGGAATTTCGCTACTATTACCTGAACTACAAGGCCATGTATCTGCAGGAGAATCCCGATCATTTTAAGACCGAGGGCAGCGAAGAGGCCTTAAAGGAGGAGATCCTCCAATGCCTGAAGGACAATTGGGCCGTTCGCTTTCTGGCATCGGAGAAGCACGTCAAATTGACTTCCTCCGAAAAAAAGGCCGTCAAATCCGATATTGCGGACACCGTCAACCTTTACAGCGGCGACAAGGCCTTTCTGGAGGTGCTGAACGAATCCCATATGTCCCGTGCGCTGTACGATTCCATGATGGAATATTCCGCGCTGTATTTAAAGCTCTTCAACCGCTTCTTTGAGGAAGGCGGCGAGGCGGAATTTTCCGATGAAGAATATTACGCCTATTATCGGGAGAATTATCTGGCGGTTCTGGAGATCTTCCTCCCCTATGAGGAGGGAGAGGATGAAAAGAGCTGTGAAAAGACCCTGGCCAAGGCGGCAGACGTTCACGCAAAGGCCGCCGCAGGGGAGGATTTCTGGGGGCTGGTTCAAGCCTTCGGCAAGGATGAGAATATGCTCAACTACCCCGACGGCTATTATTTCACCGAGGGGGAGGCGGAAGAGCGCCTGTACGAAGCCTCCCGCGCCCTGGAAATCGGACAGATCAGCGAGCCCGTGGTCACCACCGACGGAATCTACGTTCTCAAGCGGATGGAATTGAAAACCCTCCGTATGGATGAAAACCGCGAGACCGCGCTGTTCGGTTATTACGACACCTACGACGTTTGGCACCCCGGTGCCTACGACGAGGTCTTCCACGAAATCTACCGCGCCCGTGCCGACAAGATCGAGGTCAAATTCGGGAAGCACTGGGAGGACGTCTCCACCGAAACGGTGTTCTGATCCCCGAGAGAAAGGGGCTGTGAAAATGCATTTTTCACAGCCCCTGATTTTTATTTTTCCCGAAGGTTATTCCACCTGAAAGAATTCGTCTCCGATCTTAAAATACTTCGGCGGCTCGGAGGTAACGAAAAAGAATCCCCTTTGGATCTCGTACGCCTCCCCGTTGACGGTAACGGCCTTCACCGTCACCAGCGCCTCCGAAACCCCGCCGTTTTCGCCAATGGAAATCGTCGGGCGGATCAGATTGTAGGTGGCGCGCCGTCCCTGAATCGAATACAGCCGTCCCACCATCACGCCATTTTTCAAAATGATCTCGGATTCATAATCCCGCTCCTCCACCGTGCATCCCCAAAAATGTTTCCGAACAGGCTTGAAGGTGCTCAAAAGGCTCCAATGCCTCCCATCCTCCCAATCTCCCTCGAAAAGCGAATAATAAATGCGCAGATCCCCCGTATCGATATAAGGGTGATCGGCAAAAATCCCCGCCGTCATAGAGGGAGTAAAGCCGTAGCGCCCCTCCTGCATCGCAAGGGGCAAAAGAGATACTGCCACCCAAAGATACAAAAAAAGACAGCAAAAGAGAATTCCGCCGATCCGACGCAGCATTCGGTTTTTGGAAACGATCACGTTTTCGGGATCGCTGGTGGCAAGCTGATCGCGGGTGGAGCCGTATTCCCTTTCCAAAAGCGCCATCGCCTCGGGATTGGGAAGACCGAGACCGTTTTCCCATTTGGCCACGGCACTTCGGCTGACAAAGAGTGTCTTGGCAAATTCCTCTTGGGTCAGCCCCTTTTCCTTTCGGAGCCTTTTGATCTTATCCTTCAGCTCTGTTTTTTCATTTTTCACTTTTTTCACCTCCGCCCTCATCATAGCATAAAGCGCCCCAAAGCTGCTGTTACTTTTCCGTTACTTTCGTTTTTCTCGGACGTATTCCTGCGGAGAAACCCCGTAACAGCGCTTGAACATCTTGGAAAAGCTGAAAATATCGGGATAGCCCACGGAATAGGCCGCCACCGAAACGCTTTTTTGGTTTTCCGTCATCAATTTGGCCGCAAGGCTCATTCGGTAGCGCACCAAATACTGCTTGGGGGATATGCCCATCCGTTCCTTGAAGCGGACGGAAAAATAGCTTCTGTCCAGATTCAAGCGCCCCGCGATTTGCTCCACGGTCAGATCGTTCATATATTCCGAATGAATGCAGGCCAAGGCATCCTCCACAAAATCCTTTTCCCTGCTACGGCTTTCCGAAAGCAGGGAGAACAGATCCCAAAGACGGGCGCACAGAAAAGCGCTTCTGCCGCCCGAAAGGCTCTCGCAGCGCTTCATTTCGTTAAAGACCGAAAGAGCCTCGGGGCAAAAGGCAGTATCTCCGAGAGACAAGGGCAATTCTCCGCGGCAGGTAAAGCCGATCCAGATATATTCCCAGGGATGCTCCTGTGAGGCTCGGTAAAAGGTCTCCGCAAAGGGCGGGATCACGAAAAGGTCCCCCGGTCCCAAGGAATGGCTCCTCCCCTCGATCTGATAGCGGCCATAACCGGAAACAACAAAATGAATCAGCCAGAAGCGGCGGACCGCCGGGCCGAAGGCGTGGCCCTTTTCACACGATTCATAGCCGAAAAGAACGGGATTGATGGCATTAAAGCCCCCATCGGTCACCAGAATGCTTTTTCTCAATGCTTTACCCTCCCTTTGAAAAAAAACAACAAAATGACAAATACAAACAACATTATAACATTTCCCTTTCGGCGAAGTCAATGTATAATCAAAGAAAAAAGCAAAAAGGAGTTTTGCGATGAAAATCTGCTTTCTGGGAGCGGGCAGTACGGTATTTGCCAAAAACGTTTTGGGCGATATTATGCTGACCGACGCACTGAAAAACATTGAGATCGCCCTTTACGATATCGACTCTGCCCGTCTGGAGGAATCGAGAGAACTGATCGTAAGGCTCAACGAATGCATCAACGAGGGCCGCGCTTCCGTAAAGGCCTACTGCGGGGCGGAAAATCGCAAGGAGGCTCTGCGGGGCTCCGATTTTGTGGTCAACGCCATTCAGGTGGGAGGATACGAGCCCAGCACCGTGATCGACTTTGAAATTCCCAAAAAATACGGCTTGAAGCAGACCATTGCCGACACCCTCGGCATCGGCGGCATTTTCCGCGCTTTGCGCACCATTCCCGTTCTGCGTGAATTTGCCGAGGACATCGAGGCCGTTTGCCCCAACGCTCTTTTTCTCAATTACACCAATCCCATGGCCATGCTCAGCGGCTACCTTCAGCGCTATACCGCCGTTCGCACCGTAGGCCTTTGCCACAGCGTACAGGTCTGTGTCAAGACCCTTTATAAGACCCTTGGGCTGGAAATGCCGGAGGGACACGTGGAAAAGATCGCGGGCATCAATCATATGGCCTGGCTTCTTGAGGTCAGAGACCGAGACGGGAACGATCTGTATCCCATGCTGAGAAAGGCCGCAGCGGAATTTTCGGATCCCGAATGCAAGAATCTGGTTCGCTTGGATTACCTGAAGCGCTTCGGCTATTACGTGACCGAAAGCAGCGAGCACAACGCAGAATACAATCCCTTCTACATCAAGCATCGCTATCCCGAATTGATCGAGCGCTACAACATCCCCTTGGACGAATATCCCCGCCGCTGTATTCGCCAGATCAACCGTTGGCAGGAGCAAAAGGAGCTCCTCTTTCAAGGGGGCGAGGTGACCCACGAGCGCAGCCGCGAATACGCCTCCCGCATTTTGGAGGCGGTGGTGACCGATACGCCTTACCGCTTCGGAGGGAACGTGCTCAACCGAGGTCTGATCCCCAATCTCCCCTCGGAGGCCTGCGTGGAGGTGCCCTGCATTGCCGACGGAAACGGGATCACCCCGATGCTTGTGGGAGAATTGCCCTTGCACCTGGCGGCCATGAACCAAAGCAATATCACCCCTCAGCTTTTGACCATTCAAGCCGCCCTCTCCAAGAAAAAGGAGGACGTATACTACGCGGCTATGATGGATCCGCACACGGCCGCCGAGCTCTCTTTGGACGATATTGTCAGTATGTGCGACGAGATGATCGAGGCCCACAACAACACCCCCTATCGGGTACTGTGGTGAATTTTTTAAAAATTCAAATTTTCTATTGCTTTTACAAAAAAACAGGTGTATAATCAAAATACAATCAAATAAGCGGGAGCTTGTTATACAGGCTGAGAGGAAGGTGTGACCTTCGACCGAGAACCTGATTTGGATAATGCCAACGTAGGGATGCCTGATACAAGATATTGGGAATAACGAAGTACATAAAGGAAGTTACCGAATCGGTAGCTTCCTTTTTTGTTGTTATGG
>JAFWBD010000048.1 GCA_017507325.1 Clostridia bacterium
CTTCACGGAAGCCTTCAGAGCCTCGGCAACCTCAATATAGTTGATGGTGGTGTTCCAAACCTCGATCTGGTTGAGGGTCAAGGTCTTGCCTGCGGGAATGGCGGTGGGCTTCAGGTTGGCAAAGCCCTTCACGTTTACGGTGCCTTCCATGGTAAGGGAATTTTCACCGGAAACGGTGGTGGTGTAAGTACCAAGAGTGAAGTTTGCGGCAACGGTTCCGTTGAAGGTACCGCCCGAAATCTTAAGAACTGCGCTTTCTGCCGTAGCAGGGACGGAGGTTTCGGTAACGGCACCGCCGCAGGTTGCATATACGTTCTTTTCGAATTCGCCGCCCTTGATTTCAAGAGAAACGGACTTAAGAGTACCGGTGATCTCAGATCCGCCGAAGACGTTGCCCTTGAAGGTACCGCCTTCGATCACAGTGGTAACGGTGCCCTTGATTTCGCCGGGAATGGTAGCTGCAGCGCCTGCACCGAGCTTGGTACCTGCACCGAAGACGTTACCGCCGACGGTACCGCTCTTCACGGTGGTGGAAACGTTACCCTCTACAGTTGCTTCGTTGACACCGTAAACGTTACCGTCGATCACAGCACCGTCAATGTTCAGGGTTACGTTGCCCTTACAGATGGATCCTTCGCCATGGTAACCGGCCACGGAGCCGCCGATGTGACACTTCTTCAGGTTGATGGTCACGTTACCGTTGGCCGTGGAGGGACCGCCGGGGCCGTAACCGCCGACAACGTCTCCTCCGATGATGGATTCGGCATCGTCTGCTGCGAACTCTACGTTCAGAACAACGTCGCCCAAAGCGGTGGTATCAGCGCCGAGTGCGGTGACGCCGCCGGTAGCAATGTTACCGCCGTAGATGTTGGTGGTGATGTTGTTAACGGTTCCGGGAGATCCCTTGTGGCCGGTAGCCAAAACGTTCTTGGTGGGCTGATCATAACCCTTGTAAATATTGCTGACAATATTACCGGAAACGTTGGGAGAATAACCAATCAAGTAAGAGGTGTTACCGGTGGTCATATCGTAAAAATTGCTTTCGACGTCGCCGTTTACCTTAACGGACTGGTTCATATAGTAACGGGTAAAGCTGGTACCACCCTTAATGGTGGTGGTGACTTTACCGGTGATCTCAGAAGAACGGCAACCCCAGTAGGTGTTCGAGAAGGTGGTACCGTCGTGAACGACGTTCACGTTACCGGTAATCACAGAATAGCTGGTCATAGCCTGCTGGCCCTTGATGACTGCACCCTTCGTATTGATGTTGACGTTACCGGTGAACTTTGCACAGGTAACAAGGAAGATACGGTCGGTGGCGGTAGCACCGTCGGTCATAGTAAAGGTGAAGTTGCATTCGCCGTAATCAACAGCCTTGTTGTTACGAACGGTTTCGGCAACATTGTTACCCTCGGTCACACCGTCGGTATCGGTCTTGTCAACGTTGGCACCCATACCAAAGTAAGTATCGATCGTGGTGTCGGAGCCGGTGATGGTCACCACGATCTCCTTGACGGGAGTGAGGGCCACCACGTCACGGGTGGAAACGTCCTTAAGAGCAGAGCCGCCCTTGATGATCAGATGAGGGCGAAGATCGCTTGCCTTAACGGCGTCGCTTGCGCCGGCAAACTCACTCTGGGCACCTACGGCAGCCACGTAGCTGGAGTATGCACCGAAGGTATAAACCTCAGAGGTGTTGGTAACACCGCTGTAGTTGGAGTTGTAAGCGGTGCCGTCAAAGGTCATCGAGGTGGTAACAAAGCCGTCGGTGGTGTTGGCGGCCTTGTGGTCGGCAGTCCAGCCCTCAAAGGCCTTGGCCGTGCAGTTGTCTGCATAGAAGTGGCACTTGGGAGAGGTGCCGAGGTTCACAACCGTCAAGGCAACCTCACCGGATCCGGCGAAGAAGAAGGCTTCCTTATCGCCGATGTCGAAGGAAAGGTTCTTGAAGTTGTAGCTGTTGGCGCAAGCGATCTCTCCGGTGATGGAATCGTCGCAAGCGAGGGTGCCGCCCTTGATGGTAATGGGCAGACGGGTCTTGTCGGCACGGAAGATGGTCTTCGCGCCGAAGAGGATGCCGTCAACCGCCTTCACGGTCTGGGCATCGGTTGCGGTAATTTCGATGACGAGCTCGTCACCTGCGGCCCAGGTCTTGGTAGCCGCGTCGTCAATGGCCGCCTGCAGGGTTGCGTACTGAGTTCCGTCAACCTTCCAGGTGGTGGCTGCCGCACCGGCATTCAGCGTGCAAAGCCCGAAAAGGCAAGCGCAAGCCAAAGCCAAAGCGAGGCAGACAGAAAGAAGCTTCTTGCTGTGCATGGGATTTCCTCCATAAAAATATGATAGATTTGCGGCTCGGAAATATACCCGATCCTATGACATTATACTATTGTTTTTTCTCAAAGTCAACTTGAAAGTGAAGGAATTTTTTCTCAAATTTTCCTTTTCAGACAAAAAAAGAGCCCGCGAACGCAAAAATTCGCAGGGCTCTCTGAATCGACGTTCCCGCCGAGGCAGCAGCGGCGTGCAAATCCCCTCAGAATTCTCCGATTTTGGTCATGGCTTCCTTCATAGAGGCCTTCACCGACTCGGAATAGGGGGTGCAGTAATCCTGGTTGAAGATACCCTTGCAGCCCAGAAGGTTCATGGCGGCGCTGTAAGCGGGCATCAAATCCAGCGTGAGCATATGATCCCGCAGGAAAAGGATGTTGCTCAGGCACTGCGCGGCGGTATTCTCATCCCCTGCGGCCAAGGCCTCGTACATCTTCTTGGCATTGGCGGGAACGCAGGTGAACATACCGTCAAGATGGGTGCAAACACCCCAGCTGTAGCCCACGTCGAACATATCCAGCCCCGAAAAGAGGATCTCGAAGGAAGCGGGCAGCTCGGGGGTCAGCATCAGCTTTCGGATCATATTGATGTCGGCGGTCTTGATTCCCCCCAAATTCGGCACGGTGCGAACCAATTCCATCACCATATCGTAGCTGATCTTGGATTGGGTCACCGAGGGCAGATCGTACAGATAGATCTTGTGGCTTGTGGCCGCGGCCACCGCCTTGAAGAAGTTCAGCGCCTTGGGAGCGGGCACGACGTTGTAATAGGGAGCGGTGAAAACAAATCCCGCCACGTCCAGATCCTCCATGGAGGCCAAGCGCTCCTTGGCGCGGGCAATGCTGCAATCCATGGCACCCACGTAAACGGGCACTCTGCCTGCGGCGGCCTCCAGGGCGGCCTCGGCGACCTTGCGGCATTCACCGAAGCGGATGGTGGCCTGAATGCCCATACTGCCCATGGCCAAAAGGCCCACGGCGCCGGCAGACAGCATCAGATCGATCTGACGGACAAAGCTGTCCTTCAAAAAGAAGCCGTTTTCATCCAAGGGGGTTCCCAGCGCGGGAACGAAGCCCTTTTTCAATTCTTTTTTCATTCTGTTCTTCCTCCTCTTTACTTTTGATAGACTTCACCGAGAAGCTGCAAACCGCCCGCAATGAGCTTTTCCGCAACCCCTGCGGCAAAGCGGGAGCTTCTGGCCTCGTAGCCGCCCTCGTCGTAGGCATCCTGCATGGGGAAATATCCTTCGTAGCCGTTTGCGGCACAGCAGGGCAGGGTGATGGTATAGGGAGAGCCGTCCTTCAGACCTCTGCCGATGCCCGTGAAGGGCTCGCCGGGAATGCCGATGAGCGCGGCGGGGCCGATGGCCAGAGCGGAAAGGGGCAATTCAAAGGATTCGGGACCGTGCTCCAGCTGAAGCATTCTCAAGGATTCGGCCACCACGGTGGTCAATTCCATACCCTGATAGGGAATTTCGCTGTCCTTGCCCGCCTTGTGGAGAGCGGCGTACACTCTGGCCTGAGGAAGATCCTCTGCCTTGGGCATATTGGAGGGAATGGAGCAGGTGGAGCAGCCGAAGCGAACGGCGTCCACGTCCACAAAATTCACCTTCCCGAAAATCTGAAGCACCGCACCGGCAATGGTTCTGCCCATATGCTTGGCGTGCTCGTAGCCGCGGTCGCAATCGTCGAACATGGGCACCAGCCCGTTCTTATCGCCGCCCTTGGCATTGACGTTCACGTGGTTCACGTCGCCCTGAGCACCGTTGAGGAAGAGACAGCGGGTGCCGGGAAGCGCGTTTTCCACGGTCTCGCGGACAAAGCGGGGGTAATCGGCGGAGATCAGACTTCCGCCCACGGTGTCGGGGTGAACGCCGAAGTTCACCAAAACCAGATCCTCGCCGCCCTCTCTGGCAAAGCGGAGAACGTTCACTCTCTCATCCACGTCGCCCAAGGGATGGAGAATATCGGGGTTGCCCACACCGGGATTGGTGCGGACCTTGCCGTCCTTCATACGGAAACGGCGAACGAAAGCAATATTCGGTGCCTGGGCAATGCCGTAGCCCATTTTGGCGGGCCTGAGGTCTTGCAGAGCAAAGCGCGCGGCGTCGCAGAAGCGGCTTTCCAGGGTTTCCAGATAAAAGGCAAATTCCTTGTTCTTTTCCATAATACTGCTCTCCAGCACCACGGGACCCGTATGGGTGTGGGTGGAAGCAATGAAGACGGCCTCGGCGGGAACGCCCGTGGCCTTGGAGACACTTTCGCGGTAGCGGAAGAGCTGCGCGGCCTTCACACCCACCAGATCCGCCACCATAATGACGGCGCGGTTTTCTCCGTCGGAGACGGCAAGGGCCTGAATCTCCAGTTCATCCAGAACGCCCTCGGCAAAGCGATCCACAAAATAGCCCGAGATCGGGATCCCCATGGGCGGGGTGATATTGACTCTGCCGAAGCCGGCAAGAAGCTTGTTGTTTTCCATAACGTTTTATCCTTTCTCAATTAATATTTTCTTTTGGTAAAGGTAAAGCGGGTTCTTCCGTTTTCCTCATCATAATACGCCATCACAAAGCTCAAATTGCATTCATCCGCCACGGTGGCATACAGGGTGCGGGTCTCTTCAATGAAAAAGGGGCTGGGAATGCAATTTGTACTGCGCAAATAGCAAACGGCGGGGTTTTCCGACACCGAAACGCAAAGGGAAGAATCGCTCTCCTCAAAGGAAACGCTGTTTTCCGCCTCCTCCACACGGTAAACGCTCTCGATCCATTCCCGCAGGGCCGAAAGGCCTTGGGTACGAATCTTTTCGATCTGCGGTGCGTAATAGTGCTTCACGTAATCCCGCAAAAAGGCACGCACGCCGTTTTCCCCGAAATTCTCCCCGAGATAGCGCAGAGCCAGATCGCCGTGGAAGTGGAAATCCCGATGAAGGTATTTGTTGTCCTCGGATTTGATATCCATCACCAAAAAGCCCTCGCCGCGCAGATCGTCGTCGGAAAGGCTTGCCAGATCGATCCCGGGATCCTTTCCCTTCTCGAAAATGCAGGAGCGGCACTCGGCATTGGCCACCCCGGAATTATCCCGACGGGAATCCAGCCCGTATTTTTGCAGGGCGGGGCGGTAGATCACGTTGCAATGCTCACAGTAGTTTTCATAAGGGGTGATATGCTCCAAGGAATTGAGCATCCCGCGGGAGGGACAGTGGCGCATATGGCTGATGATGATCCTGCGCTTCGGATCAAAGCAGCGGATCAGATCGCAGGCCTCCTCCGTTAAGGATTTGGACCAATACTTCCAAGCCCCCATAAAGGGATCCTCCTTGTCCCGCTCCAAAAAGGAAATGAGGCTGTTGGGGTTTTCCGTGTTGCAGATCCCGCGGGAGGAAATGAAGTACCAGTAATCCAGAACCGCATCGTACCCGCCGATCCGCTCCAGAAAGGCAAAAAGCTCACTGTAAAGCGGGATAAATTCCGTGCAAGAGATCATAAATTCGACTCCTTTTTCTCATTTGTTTTTTGATCGGCCGCCATTTGCCTCCGCATTTTTTCGGGGGTGGTGCCGAAATGACGGCGAAAGGCCGCGGCAAAGCCGTTGTAGGTGGTGTAACCCACGGATTTTGCGATCTCGGCGGCGGAAAGCCCCTCCCGAAGCATTTTTTGCGCATCGGCCATCCGAAGGGCGGTGATCAGCCCGGTGTAATTCATACCGAAATCCTTTTTGATGATGCGGGAAAGCTGAACGGCGCTGATGCCCATATGTCGGGCGGTCTCCTCGCGGGAAAGCTTTCTGCGGTATTCCAGCATCAGAAAGCGCTCCAATTCCTCATCCAAAAAAGAGCCGTCGTAGGGGGCGGGAAAGGAATTCTGCGTCGGAGGCCCTCCCTTTTTTTGCAAAAGCTCCGTGATCTCCAGAAAAATCAGGGTCAAAAGGCTCTCCTTGCGCAAGCGGGAAATGGGATCGTTCTTCTTTTTTTCCGCCAGAAAGCGGTCGGCCAGGGAAGAAATCTCCTCCCGTCGGGAAAAGATCCGTATTTTGCCGAGTCCGTTCCAAACGGAAAATTCCTTGGAGGGGGGAATTCGGCTCTGCTTGGTGCGGCGGCGGGAAAGGGACAGGATCAGATCCAGCCGCACACAGCCCTCTCCGGAGGAAACGCTCCCGTGGCTGACCCCCTTGGGGATGATGCAAACGTCCCCCTTCCGCAGAAGATGGCTTTTCTCCTCGGTATGGAGGGTGTATTGCCCCTCGGTGACCACGTGGATCTCGCTGTTGAAGTGAAAATGTCGGATCCCCTCTCTCCCGTTCGGATCGGATCGGGACGCCGTCTCCGAGGGAAACACGAATTTGGCCTCGGCTGTGCCGAGATCCACCGTGATCTTGTTGAATCGGCTTTCCGTTTTCCCCTTCCCCCTTCATCATATCTTCTCGTTTAGAATATCAAAGCCGCGGGCGGATGTCAAGCAAAAATCCGATCATTTTGAAACGTATTTTTGTTATTTTCTTTGTACTCTCTTTTTTGCCGAATGAAAAAAATCCCGCAGAGCGCCAAAGCTCTCTGCGGGAAATCAATATTCCGTTGTCGCGGCCTTATTCTGCCGTCAAAACCCCGCGCCAGGCCACCAATTTTTCCCCCGTGGAAAGCTGCAGGGAGATCTCCACCGAATAATCGGCTCCGCAGAAATCCTCCAGATCCATACAAAGGGTCTCTCCCTCGCCCCAAGTGGAGCGCTGAGCGGTCATTTTCACCTCGCGAACGGTGGTATCGGGGGCGCGGTAAATATTCTTGGCCACCACGCGTCCCTCTCGGTCTCCCACGCGGACGAACACGTCGGAAACGGCATAGTTGGAGGCCACCGAGGCCTCGGAAAATTCCTTCAGGGAGACCGTTTCGGCCTCACCGAGGGTGCAAAAGACTTCTGCCTTTTCCACACCGACCCCCACCGAATCCTTCACCGCCTCCCACAGAACGTCGTATCGCTCCGAGAGGGAGGAGGAAAACGTCTCCAGACGGGGATCGCCCTCCTCCAGAAACTCCGCGAAGGTATAGGGGATATAGTTTCCGGATTGCAGGGTCTTGAAGCTGTATTTTTTATTCACCCCGCCCTGCACCTTGTAGGGAACGGAGCCCAATTTGCCGTTTTTTCCCCAGCTCTCGTTCTGATCCAGGGCAACAACGTAGCTTTTGGCAGGGTCGATGCTGCCGGCGGCGTTGCGCTCCACGTGAACGCTCTTGGCCATTCGGGTGTGGCCCGTACTCACCAGAAGATCGGCGGGCTGAATTTGAGCGTAGCATTCGTACATTGCATTCGACCCCTTCAGACTGCGCCAATCCGCGATCAGATCATCCACGTCGTAGCCCTTGGGATTGCCCTCGGTCTTTTTTCCGAAGGCGTCAATGGTCTCGGGGCCGTAGTGTTTCCCCTTGTCATCATAGCCGTAGGTAAAATCCCCCACGGGAATAAAGCCGTTTCTTACGGTCATATAGGCCGTGTAGTGGAAATTGACGGAATTGATCACCCTGCCCCAGCCCCAGAAGGCCGAGCCCGAGCACTGATTGAACAGAATCATCTGACAGTAACGCTTATAATAAGTAATATTTCCCGCCGAATCGGTTTTGATCTCGGTTTTTGCATCGCCGCCGTTTTCCCGAAAGGCGGTCTCCACGTCGAAAACGCCCGTTTCGTCATCGTAGTATTCCAAAAAGCGGTAAAGGTTTCCCGAGCCGTGGCTCTGATAGGGAATGCCCCCGTAGACGGTGCCCACGTCCAGGGTCTTCTTGGCCGTGGTATAGGTGCCGGGCCAATCGGTCACCGTTTGGGAGGGGGTCCATTGAAAGCTGATCTGCAGCTCAAAAAAGGCAAGACAAAGCGCTCTCAATTCTTCCTTGGTCATGGCGGCAGAAGCCAAAGGCAGCGCCGATATCGCCTCGGAGCTGAGCTTTTCGGTAAAGGCGGCTGAAAGTGCGCTGAGCTTTTCCTCGGTCAATTCATCCGAAGGGGCTCTTTGTACCTCCTCCCATAAGGGCGGAAAGGAAATTTTTTCGGTAAGGGTTTCCTCTTCGGTCTCCCCACCCGTCGTGGGGATGGGTTCCCCTTCCCCTCGGCAGGCACAAAAATGGGGAAAAAGAGACAGGGCGACCAGGCAAAGCGATACAATTTTCCGTTTCACCTTTTTTTCTCCCCCCCGATTACGGAATCAGCTCTCCGCAGTAGGCCACCGGCTTTTCGCCCGTGGAGATCTGCAGAACGATCTGCACGCGATGGTTTCCGTCGGCAAATTTCTTCAGTTCCCAGGTCAGGGTGCGGCCGGGCGCCCAAGAAGCGTGCTGAGAGGTCATGGCCACCTCGCGAACGCGGGCGGAGGTGGCGCGGTAGATATTGGTGTGCACCACGTTCCCGTCCCGATCCAAAACGTTGACAAACACGTCGGAAATGGGATAGTTGGAGCCCACCACCACGGCGTTCAGCTGCGTTAAAGTCAATTTCGCATCGGAGGCGACGGTGCAATACACCTCGGATTTCTCCACGCCCGTTCCGGTCTTGCCCTTCACCTCTTCGGCAAAGGTGCTGTAGCGGCTCATGGTCGAGCTCTCGTAGGTGGCAAGGCGGGGATCGCCCTCCTCCAAAAATTCCGCAAAGGTAAAGGGAATGTAGCCGTTCTTCTGCAGGGAGGCAAAGGTGTATTTCTTATCGATTCCGCCCTGAATCTTATAGGGCACCAGACCGATGTTGCTCTTCACACCCCAGCCCTCGATCTGATCCAGGGTGATCACGTAGCTCTGATTGGCATCGATCACACCCGTAATGGTTTTCACCACGTGCACGCTCTTGACCATACGGGTGTGGCCCTCATCCACCAGAAGATCGGCGGGCTGAAGCTGGGCGTAGCACTCATACATGCCATAGGGACCGTTTTTCTTGTTCCAATCGGCGATCACGTCCCCCGTATCGTATTTTTGGGGGTTGTAGGTGCTTTTTTCTCCGAAGCGGTCAATGGTCTCGGGGCCGTAGTATTTTCCGCCGTATTCATAGCCGTAGGTATAGCCGCCCACGGGAATGAAGCCGTTTTTCACGGTCATATCCGCCGTCCAGGCGTAGTTGGCGGAATTGATGACCCTGCCCCAGCCCCAGAAGGAGGCCACGGAGCACTGGTTGAAGAAGATCATCATATAGCGCCACTTAAAATAAGTGGTCTTACCCGAGGCATCGGTCTCAACGTCGGTCTTGTGAACGCCTCCGTTTTCACGGAAGGCGGTCTCCATATCGAAAACGCCCGTTTCTTCATCATAATATTCCAGCCAGCGATACAGGCTTCCCGTGCCCGTGCTCTGATAGGGAATCCCTCCGTAAACGCTGCCGAAATCAATGGTCTTGGCGGCAGAGGCATAGGTCAGAGGCCATTCCTTCACGTCCATATTGGGAATCCACTGGAAGGTGAGCTGAAGACGGAAAAAGTCAATGCAAAGCTGACGCAATTCCGCCTTTGTCATCTGAGAGGTGGCAATGGGCAGGGCCTCCACCTTGGCGGCGGAAAGCTTGTTGGTCAAAATCGCGGAAAGCTTCTGGATGGTCTCCGCCTTCTTTTTCTCCGCCTCGGCGTCGTAGGTGGTGGTGGGCTCGTCGGGAGAAGTCGTCTTTTCCTCCTCCGTCGCGGAGCTTACGGTTTCGGTGGTGATCAGATCCTCGCTGTCGGCGGGCTGAAGGGAGGGCGCACAGGCCCCCAACAGAGTGGAGCACAAAAGAATGAGTGCCAAAAGTGTTTTTCCGTTACGTTTCATACAGCGTTCTCCTTATTGAAAAAATCAGATTATTTGACGAGGATTCCCTCGAAGGCGGTTATTTTTTCTCCCGTGGACAGCTGCAGGCTCACCGAAACCGTATAGCCCTTGTCGGTATAGGCCTCCAGCCCCTTGGAAACGGTGTCCTTGGAATCCCAGGAGGCGTGCCTTGCGGTCATGGCCACCTCACGGATCCGCGCCAGATGGGATCGGTGAACCTTTTGGAAGAGGGTTTTTCCCTCGCTGTTTTTCACCGTCACAAAGGTATCGGAAATGGAATAATTGGAGCCCACGGTCATATTCTGAAAATCGGAAAGCTTCACACGGCCCCCCGAGGAAAGCGTGCAGTACGCCTCGGCCTTTTCCACCCCCACGCCCGTTTTCTCGGACACCCGATCGCGAAAAACGCTGTAGCTTGACAGAATGGAGGAAGAATAGCCTTGCAGGCGGGGATCGTCCTTCTCCAAAAATTCCGCGAAGGTAAAGGGAAGGTATCCCGAATCCTGAAGCTTTTTGAAGGTATACACCCGATCGATGCCCCCTTGGGTGATATAAGGCACCGAGCCCATGGCGGAAATCTCGCCCCAGCCCTCGATCTGCTCCAGCACCGTGACCTCGCAGGCGGGATAATCCACGCTGCCGTCCTCCTTATACACAAGGCGAACGGATTTTGCCATCATGGTGTGGCCCGCGCTGACCAAACAGTCCGCAGGCTGAAGCTGGGCGTAGCATTGATACAGACCGTTCACGCCCTTGGCCACCTTGATATCGAAGATCACGTCCTTCGTATCGTACTTTTTGGGGTTGCCCTCGGTCTTCTTCCCGAAGCGGTCGATGCTCTCGGGGCCGTAGTATTTGCCCTCGTATTCATAGCCGTAGGTAAAACCCCCCACGGGAATAAAGCCGTTGCAAATGTTCATATCGGCCGTCCAGGCAAAGGAGGCGGAATTGATGACCCTGCCCCAGCCCCAGAAGGAGGCCACGGAGCACTGATTGAAAAAGATCATCATACTGCGCCACTTATAATAGGTTTCGTTTCCTGCGGCATCGGTTTCAATATCGGTCTTGTGGTTGCCGCCGTTTTCCCGAAAGGCGGTGGTGATATCGAAAACGCCCTTTTCTTCATCGTAATATTCCAAAAAGCGGTAGAGATTGCCCACCCCCATGCTCTGATAGGGGATCCCGCGGTAGACCGTGCCCAAATCCAGGGTTTTCGGCTCCTTGAAATCATAGTGGGTGGAGGGGTAATCCTTCACGTCGGCGCTCGGGGTCCATTGAAAGGAGAGCTGAAGGGTAAAGTAATCCAGACAAAGTCTGCGCAATTCCTCCGAGCTCATCTCCGAGGAGGCCACGGGCAATTCGGCCAGCGCCTTGGCGGAGAGCTTTTCGGTCATCAGGGGGGTCAGGGTCGCCACCAGCGCCGCGGTGCTTTCATCCAGCGCGGCCGTATAGCCCTTTTCTTCCTCCGCCGCTTTCGTCTCCGTCACACTCTCAAGGGATTTTCCGGGTTCTGTTCCCGTTTGGGTGGATTCGGGGATCGGCGCACTGCAGGAGGAAAGCAGAAGAGCCGATAACAAAAGGAGGGCAACGCCCTTTTTCACAAAACGCAACATAAACAAAATACCTTCTTATCTTTTTGAAAAATGCCGCGAACTCCGAAGAATGCGCGGCATCTTCTTTAACCGCCGATCAAAAGATTGCGGTAAGCCAAAAGCTTTTGACCCGTGGAGATCTGCAGGGAGATCTCTACGTAATAATCTCCCGTCAGAAAATCGTCCAGATCGGAATAGAGCTTGCGGCCGCTGTCCCAGGAGGCGTGCTGAGCGCTCATGGAAACCTCGCGGATACGGGCGGAGGTGGCACGGTAGGTGTTTTTCAGAACCGTGTTTCCGTTTTCATCCTTCAGCTCCACAAACACGTCGGAAATGGGATAATTGGAGCCCACGGTAATTTTTTTGAATTGAGAGAGATGGATGTAATCGTTTTCCGTGGGGCCGTTGCAGTACACCTCGCCGGGCTCCACGCCCACGGTCACCTTCTCGGCGGCCTCGGGGAACACCTTGTAGGCCGAGGTGGCGGCGGTTTTATAATTCTGCAGTCGGGGATCCCCCTCCTCCAAAAATTCCGCAAAGGTAAAGGGAATGTAACGGCTGGTCTGCAATTTCTCGAAGCTGTAAACGCGATCCACACCGCCCTGCACCTTGTAGGGGGTGTCGCCGATGGTGGTCTGCTTGCCCCAGCCCTCGATCTGCTCGATCATCACCGCCTCGCTGGCGACGGGATCGATTTTCCCGCTGGCAAGATAGACGGGCTTTACGGATTTTACCATCATCACGTGGCCGCCGCTGACCACCAGATCCGCAGGCTTCATTTCGGCGTAGCAGAGGTACATGGCGTCGTTGCCCTTGAGCTTTTTCCAGTCGGCAATCACGTTTTTGGTATCGTACCCCTTGGGGTTTCCGCTGTCCGTCTTCCCGAAGCAGGAAATGGTATCCATTCCGTACTGCTTGCCCTCGTGTTCGTAGCCGTAGGTGAAGCCGCCCACGGGAATGAAGCCGTTTTTCACGGTCATCTCCCCCGTCCAAGCAAAGTGCGCGGAATTGATGACCCTTGCCCAGCCCCAGAAGGAGGCCACGGAGCACTGATTGAAGAAGATCATCATACAGCGGCGCTTATAATAGGTTACGTTGCCGTTTTCATCCTTTTCGATATCGGTCTTCACGTCACCGCCGTTTTCACGGAAGGCGCGGACAATATCGAAAACACCCGTTTCTTCGTCGTAATATTCCATCCAGCGGTAAAGATTTCCCGTGCCGATGCTCTGATAGGGAATTCCGCCGTAAACCGAGCCCAAATCCAGGGTCTTGGGGGCGGAAAAGTTGTAATAGGTGCTGGGGTAATCGGTCACGTCCGCATTGGGGGTCCACTGGAAGGAGAGCTGAAGCTCAAAATAATCCAGACAAAGCCGGCGCAATTCGTCCTTGGTCATATCGGCGGAGGCCAAAGGCAGGCTCTCCAGCTGAGAGGCAAGGAGCTTTGTGGTCAAAAGCGCGCTGGCCCCATCGATCTTTGCCTGATCCTCGGGCGAGATCACGGTTTTCCCGTCATCCGTTTGGGGCAGGGTCTCCTTTTCTTCCGTCACCGAAACGGGTTCCTGATCGGAAACGGGCGGCACCAGCGTGGCACTGCAAGAGCTGAATAAAAGAGAAACGAGCAGCAAAGCGCTGACAAGGGAAAGCTGAATTCTTTTCATAACGGATTCTCCTGTCAAATCGGATTCGATAGAATTACTCTTTTCTCTATTGTACTGAAAACCCCAAGGCTTTGTCAATCTTTTTTTACAAATTTATAAAAGCTTTTTTAAATTTCCGTCAAGGGGTGCCTCGGGGATATCGGTCACGATCATAACGGGCTCCTTCCACCCGGGGCGGTCCCCCGTTCCACGCCCCCACCGTGATTTTCCCATCGCCGTTCGGCTCGGAAAAATCGGGTACCTGCCGTCGAAAATCTGCGAAAAAGGCACGGGTGCTTTTTTGGCATTGAGATTCATTTTCATCTCGGCAAAAATTTCATCCACTGCTTATTTCTGTTGCCAAAAGCGGCGGCCCCGTAAAGCCTCCATCCGAGAGGGAGGGGGACCGCTTGCGGTGGAAGGAGCCTGCGCAAGTGAATTCTTATTGATAAGGTAAGGATATAGAGCACCAACTTTGTGGATAAAATGGGGTGCAACACAAGACTTATTTCTATAAACTAAGAAAA
>JAFWBD010000049.1 GCA_017507325.1 Clostridia bacterium
TGAGAAGCAATATTGGCGAATTGTTGTATGTGGTGGATTTGAAGCAAATTGAAAATTTAAAGATTCGGGCAGGAATCTTCAGCCAGGTATTGAAATTTGAATATAACGGTTTTACCTATTCTTTTACAAATTTTGTTGGTGTAAAGCCCGCCTTAAAAGTGATTGAAGAAGAGGCAAATAATCGATAAATCCTAATTTGTCGACCAGCGCAGCCACAATACTTTTGGCCTTTCTTACCCCTATTTATACTACTTTTAGTCGCTCTTTCGCAACAAAAAAGCCTAATTTGTCTACCGGACAAATTAGGCTTTTTTGAATGATGTTTGCCTTCGGCAAATGATGTTGGCTCCGCCAATGATGACGGCTATGCCTAATGATGTGTGGCTTCGCCACATTTTGGGGCAAACATCGCATCATTGCGACCAACGGGAGCAACATCATTTTGAGCGAAGCGAAAAACATCATATCGCCGTAGGTGATGCATCATTTTCAAAGCATACGGCTTACGCCTTGATTTCCCGAGAGAAAACGATCGGATTCTCAAGATCGGTTGACACTTTTTCGACCTTGTGTTATACTATATGAGTATATTTCTTTTTGATTGGGGCTTTTCGTTTTTTTGAAGGGTGATGAATCGATGAGTAAACGAATGAAAACAAAGAAACAGTATACCACAAAGGAGATTGTTATCCGCGTTGCGGTGATTGTAGCCGCTTCTCTGGCGGTGCTTTTACTCCTTGCTTTTGTGGCTTATCACGCAATTTTGGATTATTATATCAGTAAGATCAACATCGTGACCCACGAGGAGACCGAAGAGGGAACCGATGATATGATCTACATTACGGTTCCCATTACCGACGACGGTGAGTTCGATCCCGGTATGTTTGACCCTGATCCGCCCTTGACAGAGGAGGATCTGCCCACCACCGGGGGAACGGGGGAGCCTGTTACGGGAGAACCTGTTACCGGAGAGCCTACGACGGGTGAGGAGCCGAAAACGGAGGAAACCCCTCCTAAGACCGAGGAAAAGCCCGTTATTATTGACTACGAGACCCTGATGAACGGGAAAAATCTTCCCTTGATTTGTGATACGGATACCGTAACCAATATTCTCCTTTTGGCCACTGATACCCGAAAGGCCGGTTATGCGGGACGAAGTGACGTGATGATTCTTCTTTCCGTTAACAAAGAGACCCGAAAGATCGTCCTTTGCTCCTTTATGCGCGATCTCTATGCTCGCTATCCCACCTCCCCCCGTAACCCCATTAACGGTGGCTTGGATAAATTGAATCACGCCTTTGCTTACGGCGGCCCGAAATTGACCATGGCTGTCTTTAAGGAAACCTTCAATATTGACGTGAAGTATTACGTCCAGGTGGATTTCGGCTCCTTCATTTCCATTGTGGATAGCGTTGGAGGCTTGGATATGGAGCTTTCCTTGGGCGAGGTTCAGTATATCAACAGCCATGCCACCTACGGCAGCGCCTCGGGCTTCATTTCTCCCGATTACAAGATCGAGCGTTTGACCGAAATTGCAGGTGTTCATCATCTGAACGGCGTGCAGGCGCTGTCTCACGCCCGAAACCGCACCACCCCCGGATTTATGAACGGCTCCGATTGGGAAAGAACCAACCGCCAAAGGAAGGTCATCATTGCCGTGGCGGAGAAAGCGGGAAAAATGAATTTTTCCCAGCTCAATACCATGCTCAATACGGTGCTTCCCCAAATCACCACCAATATTCCGAAGTCTATGCTGAAGGATATGGTGGGCTATCTTCCCGTCTATCTCAGCTACAGCATCCAAAGTACCCGTATTCCGTTGGCGGGGAGCTATCAATCCATCAATTACAATTTGGTTCCCGATCTCAACAAAAACTGCCGATATCTGTATCGGGAGATTTACGGAAAAGAGGCTCCGTAAGCTTTCCCAAGGTCGTATTTCCGTTATTGCGGTCAATAAAGAAAGGTTAAAAAAATGAAACTCAATCGCTTTTTTCTCGCTTTTCTTGCACTGGTTTTACTGCTTTGTACAGTACTGAGCTCCTGCGCTCCTTCGCTGACGCCGCCCACCGAGGATGAATTTTTCGAGACAGAGGAAATTCTCACTACCGAGGAATGGGTGGATGATAGCCATTTGCCCTCTCCCGGGGATGACGGGATTTTGGACATTCTCTTGATCGGAAACAGCTTTTGTACGGGCTTTCCCGATGAAATGTGTGCCGTGTTCAAGGCGGCAGGAGTCAAAACCAATATTTTTTCCGTTTACTATTCCGGTTGCACGGTCAAGCAGCATTGGACCTGGCACGTTAACGGGGAAAAGAACTACCGCCTCCGCAATCATAAGCAGGAGGGCGGCCACAGCGATGAAAACGATGTTTCCTTGTCCTTCTGCTTGGAAAGAATGGATTGGGACGTGATCTCTCTCCAACAGCATTTCAACCCCAAGGATGCCGAAACCTTCGAATCCGCCTTGTCCATCTGCGAGCCCTATACGAAAAATCTTTACGATCATATTAAGCAGGTTTGCCCCAAGGCCAAATTGTATTGGCATCAAACCTGGTCTTACGAGGTGGGTTATGACCGAAACAATCAGCCGGTCGATTCGGTCGAGTATCAAACCAATATGTATGAAAACATCCGCGACGTGGCCCGCAAGCTGGCCACCGATAACGGAACGGCGCTGACTCCCTGCGGAGAATCCTGGCAGATCGCCCGTGCCAACCCCTTGGTAGGGGATACCCTCACCCGTGATAAATATCACGACGGCCCCGAAGGAGGCGGACAGTATCTCAATGCCTGCACGTGGCTGGAAACGCTGACGGGAATCAGCTGTATCGGGAATTCCTGGCGCCCGAGTTATGAGCTTTCTGAGACCAAGATCATCGAGCTGCAAAAGGCTGCCCACGCCGCCGTGGCCGCCAATACTTATAAATAGATTGATCATCGGGATCCGATCGCGCCGTCGGATCCCGTTAAATAAAGAGGTGTTTTTTTTGAAAAAAAAGCGTTATTCGGGAGCACTATTTGCTGCGATTTTGCTGTCCTCCTTTCTTGTAACCTCCTGCGCTCCTTCGCTCTCCCCGCCCACCGAGGACGAAATTCTCGAGACAGAGGAAATTCTTTCCACCGAGGAATGGGTGGATGATTCGCATTTGCCCTCTCCCGGAGACGACGGTGTTCTGGATATCCTTTTGATCGGAAACAGCTTTTGCACGGGCTTTCCCGATGAAATGTGCGGCGTTTTTAAGGCGGCAGGGGTAAAAACCAATATTTATTCGGTATACTATTCCGGCTGTACCCTGGAACAGCATTGGACCTGGCACGTTAACGGAGAAAAAAATTACCGCCTCCGCTATCACAAGCAGGAGGGCGGCCACAGCGACGATACCAAGGTTTCCCTGGATTTTTGTTTGGAAAAGCGAGATTGGGATGTGATCTCCCTTCAGCAAAGCTTTCACGCCAATCTTTCTCAGGATTATCAAGATCTTTTGGATCGAACCGAATCCTACGCCAAAAATTTATATGATTATTTGAGGCAAAAAAATCCCGAAGCCAAGCTGTATTGGCATCAAACCTGGGCTTACGAGGTGGGCTTTCAGCGAAATGAGCTTCATATGAAGGACGTTGCCATGCAAAATAAAATGCAGGAAAACATCCGTGCGGCCTCTCATAAGGTGGTCACCGATAACGGCGTTGCCATTTCTCCCACGGGGGAGGCTTGGGTCTTTGCCCGTGCCAATCCCTTGGTAGGGGATACCCTCACCCGCGATCAGTATCACGACGGCCCGGAAGGAGGCGGACAGTATCTGAATGCCTGCACGTGGCTGGAAACGCTGACGGGAATCAGCTGCATTGGAAATCCTTGGCGCCCAAGCTATGCGCTTTCCGAGACCAAGATCATCGAGCTGCAAAAGGCTGCCCACGCCGCCGTGGCCGCCAATACCTTTAAATAACAAAATGCACAGGTTCAAATCAGAACCTGTGCATTTAATTTACGCCCGACTTTCGTCCAAAAAACAAAAGGAGCCCGAGATCAAAATGGCCTCACCGTCGCTTACGGTGAGAATACCGCCCTTGGAATGGGCCTTGCGGGCGTTTTCGGGATCAAGCCACAGTGTGCAGGGGGCATCCTCCAGCACCGTTACAAAATCCGTGTGTCCCGCCATAACAGCCAGATCTCCCTCACAACCTCTTACGTCAAGCTTTACAAGCTCGCCGTCAAATTTGTTCCCGTCGGGCGAGGAGATACGCAAACGAAAAACGTTCATGAGCGGATCCTTTTGGCTTTTTCAACCGCTTCATCAATGGATCCCACGAAGAGAAAGGCAGATTCGGGGAGATTATCGTGTTTTCCTTCAATGATCTCTTTGAAGCCTCTGACCGTTTCCTGAATGGGAACGTAAACACCGGTAAAACCGTTGAATTTTTCGGAAACGTGAAAGGGCTGTGAGAGAAAGCGCTGGATCTTTCTGGCTCTGGAAACCAAAGCCTTGTCATCGTCGGAAAGCTCATCCATACCCATAATGGCAATGATGTCCATCAATTCCTTGTAGCGCTGCAGAATACGCTGAACCTCCTTTGCTACCGCATAATGCTCTTCTCCCACCGTTTCCGGAGAGAGAATGCGGCTGGTGGATTCCAAGGGGTCCACAGCGGGATAAATTCCCTGAGAGGCAATGCTTCGAGCCAAAACCGTGGTGGCATCCAAATGGGCAAAGGTGGTGGCGGGAGCGGGGTCGGTCAGGTCGTCTGCCGGAACGTAAACTGCCTGAATGGAGGTGATGGAGCCCTTTTTGGTGGAGGTGATTCTCTCCTGCAGAGCACCCATCTCGGTGGCAAGCGTGGGCTGGTATCCCACCGCAGAGGGCATTCTGCCCAAGAGGGCGGAAACCTCACTGCCTGCCTGCGTGAAACGGAAGATGTTATCGATGAACAGCAGCACGTCCTGGTTCTTTTCATCGCGGAAATACTCCGCCATGGTAAGGCCGGACAGACCGACACGCATACGGGCCCCCGGGGGCTCGTTCATCTGGCCATAGACCAGTGCGGTCTTGTTGATAACGCCGCTTTCCTTCATTTCGTTATAAAGGTCGTTACCTTCACGGGTACGCTCGCCAACGCCGGTGAACACGGAGATACCGCCGTGCTCCTTGGCGAAGTTGTTAATGAGCTCCATGAGCAGAACGGTCTTGCCCACGCCTGCGCCGCCAAAGAGGCCAATCTTACCGCCTTTGGCGTAGGGGCAAATCAGGTCAACAACCTTGATGCCCGTCTCCAGGATTTCTGTGGTGGACTGCTGTTCTTCGTAA
>JAFWBD010000004.1 GCA_017507325.1 Clostridia bacterium
TGGAAAAATCGGGCTTCAGATAAAACTTCAAGCCCTCCCCGACACCTTCTCCCAGGCAGAGAGAAAAGATTGCCGTGCCCAAAAGCAAAACGAACAGCGCGGGCATCAAAACCTTAGACGCCTTTTCAATACCGCCCTTAACGCCCGCCATTACCACGAAAATTGCTATGGCAATAAAGATCGCGGTAAACAGCGTCACCAGCCAACCGTTGGCTGCAAAGGCATCCATGGTTCCCGCATTTCCCTTGAAAGAGTTGACGGTAAAGCGCACGGTGTAACCACCCAATACGGAATAATAGCAAGCGATAAAGCCAGGAATCAGAATGGCAAGTACACCAAACCAACCAACGTTTTTACCGACTTTTTTGAACGCGGTCACAGGATTTGCCTGCGCCCGTCTGCCGATGAAGATTTCACACACCATGGTCACCGCGCCGATGAGAAGCACACAGGCGATGTAAACCAGAACAAAGGCGGCGCCGCCGTAAGTTTGAGTCTTATAGGGAAACCCCCACAGATTGCCCAGACCTACCGCCGAGCCTGCCGATGCCAGAACGAAACCGAGGCCGCTGGCAAAGCCGTTTTTCTTTTTGTCCATAACAACAACCTTTCATTCCAAAATAACTGGGCTATTTTATCACAAAAAGAAAAAGAAATCAAGAAAAAACGGGAATTTGCCGAAAAAAAATTACCCGACCTCGCGGGAGGTCGGGTAAAATATTTGAAAGAATTAGTGGCAGATGCAGATTTCGGTGTCCTTATCGAACAGATGGAGTCTGTTGATATCGAAGGCAACCTTCACAACGTCGCCAACCTTAGCCTTGGATCTGGGAGAAACTCTGGCAACCAGATTCTGCTCCTGGCTGTTGAGGTACAGGAAGATTTCTGCACCCATAAGCTCGGTTACTTCAACGGAAGCATCGATCACCCAGTCGGAGAACTGAGACAGATACATGGGCTCATCGTGGATGGCCTCGGAACGGATACCGGCAATGAGTTCCTTGCCGATGTAGTTCTGGAGCTCCTCGTTCTCAGCCTTCTCTTCGGGAAGCTTGAATTCGTTGCTCTCACCGAAGGTGAAGAACAGACCCTCTTCGCCTCTCTTCTTGATGAGCTTACCGTTGATGAAGTTCATCTGAGGAGTGCCGATAAAGCCTGCAACGAACAGGTTAACGGGATAGTCATACAGATTTTGGGGAGAATCTACCTGCTGGATGATACCGTCCTTCATAACCACGATACGGGAAGCCATGGTCATAGCCTCGGTCTGGTCGTGGGTTACGTAGATGAAGGTGGTCTGCAGCTTCTGATGGAGCTTGGTCAGCTCGGTTCTCATGGAAGCACGGAGCTTAGCATCCAAGTTGGAGAGAGGCTCGTCGAGAAGGAATACCTTAGGCTCACGCACGATGGCACGACCCAGAGCAACACGCTGTCTCTGACCACCGGAAAGAGCCTTGGGCTTACGGTCGAGCAGGTGAGCGATGTCCAGAATACGGGCAGCCTCTTCCACTCTTCTCTTGATCTCTTCCTTGGGAACCTTTCTCAATTTCAGACCGAATGCCATGTTCTCGAACACGGACATATGGGGATACAGAGCGTAGTTCTGGAACACCATTGCGATGTCTCTGTCCTTAGGAGCAACGTCGTTCACCAGCTTGTCGCCGATGAAGAGCTCACCCTCGGTGATTTCTTCCAGACCTGCTACCATACGCAGAGTGGTGGATTTACCGCAACCGGAGGGACCTACGAGGATGATAAACTCCTTATCCTTAATTTCAAGGCAGAAGTCGGTAACTGCGGTAACGCCGCCGGGGTACTTTTTGAAAATGTGTTTTAACGATACACTTGCCATTTTTTCCTCCTAAAATGCATACGGGATCTCTCCCTTTTTTTACAACGACTATATCATACCAAATTTTTTTGAAAAAGAAAAGAGGTTTATTTCCCAAAAATCCCAAACTCTTTTTAGATAATATGTACAAAAAAATCAACCAAAATTAATTCCGCTCAAAAAATAGGTTGGAATTCCAATATTTTTTCAATTTTATTATATATTTTATATTTTCGATTTTCGTCGTTTTTTCAAGAGATAATTATTCATTTTTCTCAAAAAAATTTTTTTGAACGAAAATTTCTCGTTTTTTATTGCCAGAACGCACCTTTTATTGTTATAATAGAAGAAAAAAAGAGGGAAAATCAATGCAATTCAACAAACGTATCTTTTCCATTCTTCTGGAGAAGGCCAAGGGAGACCGCTCCTGGAGGCAATTTGCCTCGGACTGTGATATCAGCTATATTCAGATGCGCAAGCTTGCTCTGCAGCAGCAGCAAAACTCTCCCCGCAGAAAGCTGATGACCAAAATTGCCCAGAATGCCGCCGGCGGGATCACGCTGGAGGATCTGGAGTTTTGCTCGGTCGGTCTGGGTACCGAGGAGGAACAGCCCCTTTCGGGAGCCGAAGGCCGCAGCAGCGACCTTTTGCGAGAAAAGTTCCAAGGCTTATCCATGGGGCAGAAGCGAATGGTTTTGGATTTCATTGATTTTTTGGTGAGCCGATGATGAACCCCGAATTGACCCGATACTTAAAGGAAAGCGAAGAGAGCATCCTTTCTCTTTATCAGAACAAGCCTCCCTTTCCCCTTTCTCCGAAGGAGCTGCACGAGGGGAGCTTCGTTTATTTCGAGCGGGGCGGAAAACGACTGCGCCCCGCCATTTGCCGCTTGACGGCGGGAATTTGCGGAGGAGACGAAGCCGAGAAGGCGGCCGATCCCTGCGCCCTGGCCCTGGAGCTTTACCACAACTGGACCTTGATCCACGACGATATGATCGACCATGATGATCTGCGCCGCGGCAAAAAGGCCGTTCACAAATTGATTTCCGATCGTTTTACGGAGCGCTACGGCAAAAAAACCGCCGATGAATACGGAACGGACGTGGCCCTTCTGGCGGGCGATGCCCTCCACAGCGCTTCCGTTTCCTATTTGGCACAGCTTTCCGATTCGGGCTTCGTTCCCCCTGCGGTGAGCCTGAAGATCATTTCTCTTTTGGAGGGGCATTTCGGTCCTCGGCTGATCAGCGGAGAGACTCTGGATACCCGAAACGGTCTGCTGTACGGAGCGGGTGCCTTCTATCGCTTGGAAAAAGAAGAAATTTTGGAAATGATGTGGGGAAAGACCGCCGCCCTCTTCGGCATCAGCGCCCTTTCGGGTGCCTTGATCGGTCTGCGGGATCCCGATGAATCCGCTCCCCTTGCCGCCGCATTGACCCGCTTTGCCGAGCATTGCGGCATCGCCTTCCAGCTGCAGGACGATATTTTGGGGATCACCTCCACCAAGGAGACCCTCGGAAAGCCCATCGGCAGTGATATTCGGGAAGGAAAGCCCACCCTGCTTTTGCTCAGCTCCTACCGCAACGCCTCTCCCGCGGAGCAGGAATTTTTGCGGAGCACCGTGGGCATCTCCAAGGAGGAGGACGAGATCTGCCGCGCTATGGAGATCGTCCGCCGAAGGGGAGGCATCGAAGAAACGCGCCGCGTAGCCGCGGAATTTCTCTCCAAAGCCGAGGAGGATCTGGCTCTCGTGCCCGATTCCCACCGTAAGAAGCTATTGCAATCCTGGCAAGGCTTTATGGTGGATCGCAATCTCTGATATCAAGAAGGATTCTGTTTATGAAAAAGCTGTTTACCTGCATTCTCGCCGTGATTCTGTTGGCATGTGCCTGCGTGATCCCGGTTTCCGCCGAAAAGGATGCCATTTACGACATTGCTCTGGATTCCCGCGGGGCTTACGTTTACAATTTGGAAACGGGAACGGCCATATACGAAAAGGCGGCCGATACGCGGATGCGCCCCGCCTCCACCACCAAGATTATGACCGCGCTGGTGGTACTGGAGGAATGCGCCGATCCCAAGAACACCGTCGTTACCGTTCCCGACACCAAAATGTTTCAGTATATCATTGACGACGGCGGTGTCCATATGCAGCTGTCCAAGGGGGAGGAATTCACCGCCTACGACCTGCTGCTTGGGATGATGATGAATTCCTACTGTGATGCGGCAGAGCTTCTGGCCTGGCATTTCGGCGGAGAAAGCGTTTCCGCCTTTATGGACAAAATGAACGCCAAGGCCGCCGAATTGGGCTTGAAATACACCCATTTTGACAACCCCCACGGGCTGGACGGTGACACTCATTATTCCACCCCTCGGGAGATCGCCTATATTCTGGAGGCCGCCTCCGAGATCGATCTGTTTCGCGAGATCATCTCCACCCGAGACTATACCATCCCCGCCACAAGCCGCCACAAGGCCCGTCCTCTCAGTTACTCCGTGGGCATTTATTATCCCTCCAACAAGAGGCATCTGGATTGCTTTGTCGGCGGAAAAAGCGGCTTTACCACCGCCGCGGGGCGTTGTCTTGCCACCTTAAGCGAAAAGGACGGCGTTTCCTACATTTCCGTGTTTCTGGGAGCCAACAAGGAAAACAAAACCTATGAAGGCAATATGGCCCAAATCGAGACTCATACCTTGATCTCCTACGCTTACGCCAATTACGAGATCAAGACCCTTCTGGAAAAGGGAACGCCCGTAGGGACCATTCCCGTAGAGGGGGCTGAGGTTTCTCTGCCCGTGGTGGCGGGGGAAACCATTCGGGTATTGGCCAGAAAGGGAAGCGATCCCTCCTATCAAATGACTCTGCTGGAATCTCTGACCGTATCTCAGGTGAAAAACGAGGCGGAGGTAGGCGTAGCCAGGGTCTATTTCAACGATGAAGAAACCGGCAGGATCTACCCCCTTCTGCTGCTTTGGGACGGGGTACCCGTCACCACCAAATCCCCCCTTCGGGAGGAAACGGAAAACGTTACCGAGGCCGTAACGGGAATTTTCAAGCAGGATAAGGTTTTTCTCACTCTTCTGATCCTGCTGCTCGCCGTCATTGCCGTTTGCATTCCCGCCATTAAGCTCACGCAGATCTTCAGCCGCCGCAAATATCACCACAGACCCAAGCACTGATTTTAATAAGGAGGATTTTCCTATGAAACAAGCACGATCTTTCCCTTCTCTGCGCCCGCGCATCCTTATTTCGGCTCTTTTGGCCACGCTTTTGCTTCTGTTTTCCCTCAGCTCCTGCGATGCCGTCGAAAAAGTCAATTCCGATCTGTTGACCTCCTGCACCGCCATCACCGACGCTCTGATCCGCGGGGATCGCTCCACCGCCTACCGTTATCTTTTCTCGGCCGTGGAAAGCGATCAGGATTTCGAGACCGCCTACAATTCCCTTCACGAGGCCTTGCAAAGGGTGGATTCCTACCGTTTAAACCAAACGGGGATCAGCCTTCAAACCACAAACGGCAATACCGTCTACGCCGCCACCTACGACTTTACGGGTACAGCCGACGGAAATGAGTTTCATTTGGAGATCCGCTTTGCCACCGACGGTGAGGGCAACGTGATTCAATATTACGTGGATCAGCCCACCGGGGACGGTGCTTCTTCCCTTCAGCTTCTTCTTTTGATTCCCTCTCTTTTGCTCTTCGGATTCTCCCTTTTGTGCATTGCTCTTTCCATCTGGATGATCATTGACTGCATCAAGCGCCCCTTGCAGAAAAAATGGCTTTGGATCATTTTGCTTCTGCTTTCCTTCGGTATTTCCGTTTCCGTGGGTGAAAGCTTCGGAATTCGGGTCCATGCGGGGCTCTTTCTCGCCTTCTCCTCTCTCAGCTATGAGAGCGGTGTCTTTACGCTGAGTCTCTTCCTTCCCTACGGTGCCATCGTTTACCTCATTCTCCGCAAGCGCCTGACCATACCGGAGCCTGCCGCACCTGCCGCACCTGCCGCACCTGCCGCACCTGCCGCACCTGCCGCGCCCATCACACCTGCCGCACCCATCGCACCTACCGCACCTGCCGCACCTGCCGCACCCATCACGCCTGCCGCACCCACCACACCTACCGCACCTGCGGAAGAGACCCCTGCAACTGTACAAAATGCTCTTTCCTCGGAGAACATTCCCTCTCGGGAAGAGGGCGAGGCCGCAGAGCAGAAAAACGAAAGCGATACGGAATCGCTGTAATTTTTAAAAATCAGCCTTCCCCTTTCTAAAAAAGCAAGAGAACGAACCGGATCCAACCGATTCGTTCTCTTCTTTTTTCCTTTCATTCAGCCCGAAAGGAGGCCTTGCCTCTTTTATCGCTGAGCCAGATATTCCTCCATCATACTCTTGGCGGAGCTCTGTGTCATTTCCGCAACCTCGGGAGAAAAGCGGGAGTTGGAAACACCGTAGCCGCCCTCTGCATAGGCCGTCTGATCGGGCATATACCCTTGCCCGCCGTTGGCACAGCAAAGAGCCATCACGTAGAGAGAAGGAACGGCCTCTCGAACCACCTTGGCATAACGGGTAAAGGCCTCACCGCCAAAGCCCACGAGGGCCAGATCGCCGATGGCCAGCACCGTAACGGGAACCTTGCGGAAGAGGGTCTCATCTTTCAATTCGCAAATGCGGGAAATCTCGGAGCGATCGCCCATACTGAGTTTTCCGAGAAGGCCTGCCTCATAATCCTTCTTTTTCTGCTTCATCTCCTCGATGCGATCCAGGCCCTGAATATTGGTGGGAACGTATACCATATCCAATTCACCGAAGACCTTTTCCGATTTCATCGGGCGGGTCTTGTCCCACAGCTCCACCACCGCATCGGTAATGATGCGACCCATACGGCGGCTGTTGGCGTATTTTTCTTTCGGCTCTTTGATGGCGGGCTTGAACACGTTTACGTGGTTGGTGTCGCCCTGAGGACCGTTGATGAGAAGGCAATGGGTATCGGGAATATCCTGCTCCGTGAAGCGGCGAACAAAGCCGGGCCAATCCGCTGAATATTTGTTTCCGCCGATGACGTCCGGATGGGTCTGGAAGTTCACCAGAGCAATGTCCTTTTTGCCCTCTCTGTGAAAGCGTGCTAGACGAACGGTATTGTCGGCCTCACCGATGGGCGCGACCACGTCGGGATTGAGACAGCCCGGATTGGTTTTGGCGGAGCCGTCCTTCATACGGTAGCGGCGGATAAAGGAGATGGGCTCAGCCGTTTCCTTTTCTGCCACGGAAAGCGTAGCCTCTGCCATATCGTCCATTGCCATCAGGGAAACGTCGCAGAATTTGCGGTAAACCAGATCCAGATAGGCCGTATCCGTCACCGTATGTGCCATGGCAACGGTTTCGCGGTTTCCGATGCGAACCGTGGTGTGCTGATGCAGACCGTGGAGCAGGATCCGATTGGCGGGAACGCCCGTTTTTTCGCTGATCCGCTTCCGAATGGGCGTGGCAGCCATTTCCGTGATGTAAATAAAATCGTCCGTGATCAGCAGAACCGTGGTTTCCCCGTCGGTGGCGGCAATGGCATTGAGCTCCAAGGGATCCAGCATACCGTCGGCATATCTGGTTTTGGGATAGCCTGCCAAGGGATTTCCTAAGGGCGGGGTGATATCAACTCTTGCAAAACCGATTTGAAACATTTTGATTCTCCTTTATTTGTTGTTAAATACGCTGCTGCGTTTACTTTTCGTTTCGAAAGGCACGGTAACGGGCCAGCATTTCGGCGGCCTCCCCTTGAACCGTATCTGCAAGTCCCGGGGTAAAGCGGCTGTTTTTCGCCTCGTATCCGCCCTCCTCGAAGGCCTCACGGGTGGGCAGATACCCCTGCCCGCCGTTGACCAGACAGCAGGCCACGATGAACATTTCGGGGGCGGCCTCACGGGAGGCGACTCCGTATTGGGTGAAGGGCTCGCCGCCGTAGCCCACAAAGCCGATCTCGCCGACGCAGAGAACCGAAACGGGAATCCGTTGGAAAAGGCTTTCCTTGCGGATCTGGGCGATTCGGTTCACCTCGGCCTTATCCCCCATTTCCAATTTGATCTCGCCCGCATCCAGCTTACGCTTCAATTCCACGCATTCATCGAAACGCTCAATGCCCGCGGTATTGGTGGGAATAAAGCAATATTGAACCTCGCCGTATACCTTCTCTCCCGAAACGGGGACAGTCTGATCCCAAACGGAGAGGGCGGTATCGGAGATCACCTTACCCATATAGCGGCTGTAGGCGTATCTCTCCTCCGGGGTCTTTTTTCCCGCATGGGCAGGATTGCCCACTGCAACGTGGTTGGTATCCCCCTGAGGGCCGTTCACCAGAATGCACCAAACGTCCGGCATTTCCTCCTCCGTCAATCTGCGGACAAAGCCGGGCCAATCCGCCGAGATCCGATTTCCGCCGATCACGTCGGGGTGGGTACAGAAATTGACGATGGCGATATCCTTGGCTCCTTCTCTGTGGACGCGGATCAAACGAACGGTATTGTCCGCCTCACCGATGGGGCCCACCACGTCGGGATTGAGTACGCCCGGATTGGTGCGAGTGGAGCCGTCCTTCATCCGATAACGGCGGATAAAGGAAAGGGGAACGGGGGTCTCTTTTGCGGCAACGCCGAGGGTGGAAGGACGCATATCGTCCATCGCCATACGGGTCACGTCGCAGAACTTTCGGTACAGAATGCTCAGATACGAGGGGTTGCGCATGGTATCGGCGTGGATGATCCCCGGCTTATTTCCCACGCGGATCGAGGTGTGCTGATGGAGTCCGTGAAGAAAAATGCACTCGGCGGGAATTCCCGCTGCCTTTGCGATTTGCTCCCGAATCTCCGTGGCGGTGGGATCGATCACGTAGATCAGATCACAGCTGATGATCACCGCCGTTCTTTCTCCGTCGCTGAAGGCGACGGCATTGAGCTCCAAGGGATCCAGAATTCCCTCTGCATAACGAATGGTGAAATATCCTGCCAAGGGACTCCCCAAGGGAGGGGTGATATCCACTCTGGCAAAGCCTGCTTGTAACATCATCAATCTCCTTTTCGTTGTCTTTCATCCGAATATTCCCGCAAAAGGGCAGCACTCGTATCCAAAAGCGCCTTGGCGCAGGCGGGTGCCATACGGGAGGTTCTCGCTTCATATCCGCCCTCGTCATAAGCCTCCTGAGTGGGGAAATACGCCTCCCCGCCGTTCACAAGACAAGCGGTCATCAAAAAGAGATCCGATGCCGCCTCGCGAGCCTTGACGGCGTAATAGGTGAAGGGCTCACCGCCCACACCCAAGAGGGCGGCGGAGCCGATTCCCAAGAGAGAGACCACCAGCTTTTGGCAAACGGGGGATTTCGGCAAAGATCCGATCCGCCCCATATCCGCCTTCTCACCGAATTCCAATTTATATCCGAGGGTTTTGTTCATGCTCTTACGGTAAATTTCCCAGCATTCCTCCGCGCGCTCGATGCCTGCGGTATTGGTGGGGATATTTTTGACGACAGTTTTCGTCCAAAGGAAACTCCCGCGAACGGGCTCGGTTCGGTTCCACATTTGTTCCACCGCATCCACCAAAACCTTGCCCATATATTGACAGTGGGCGTAGGCCTCCTCGATAGAGGCAGGGCTTGGCTTTTGAATATCCACGTGGTTCACATCCCCCTGATAGCCCGAGATGGCAACAAAACGGGTGTTTTTCAACCGTTTTTCTCCCTGACGCCGCAAAGCACCGCCCCAATCGGCAGAATATTTGTTTCCGCTTATCGTATCCTGATGGGTGGAAAAGCTGACCAGTGCCAGATCCCGTTTTCCTTCTCTTTCAAAGCGGATCAGGCGAACGCTGTTATCCGCCTCGCCGATGGGGCCCACCACGTCGGGATTGAGTGCGCCCGGATTGGTGCGGGTGGAGCCGTCCTTCATACGAAAGCGGCGAACGAAGGAAAGGGGCTCGGCCGTATCGCAAGAAGCCGTGCTGATCTTGGCCTCCGAAAGATCCGAAAGCGCGATCGCGGCGGCATCGGAAAACTTGCGGTACAGCAGATCCAGATAGGCTCCGTCCTTCAGATAATCCACCAAGGGAATGCATTCTCCCTTCCCCACGTGGGGCGCGGTGTGCTGATGGAGGCAATGAATCAGAACCGCTTCCTTCTCCAAGCCGTTTTCCGCGGCAACCTTTTCGCGGATCTCCGTAGAACAAGCCTCGTCAATGAGAATCAGATCGGCGGCCAAGAGAACCGCCTTTTTTTCTCCGTCGGAAACGGCAAGGGCATTGATCTCCAAGGGATCCAAGACCCCGTCCGCATAGCGACTGCGGTAATAGCCCGTCAGCGGGATCCCCAAGGGAGGGGTGATATCCAAACGGGCAAAGCCTGCGTAAAACATTTTTTCTCCTTATTGATTGAATTTTTTATGACAATCGATCATGGCAATGGCCGCTGCGGGAAGCTCGGTGGCAACCGAGGGGGTGAAGCGGGAGCTTCTGGCCTCGTAGCCGCCCTCCTCAAAGGCCTCAAGGGTGGGCAGATATCCCTGCCCGCCGTTGGCACAGCAAGCGGTGAGAACGAACAGATCGGGATGAGCCGCTCTGGTTTCGATGGCATAGCGGGTAAAGGGCTCTCCGCCGAAGCCCGCGATCACCACCTTGCCAAAGCCCACCACGGAAACAGGCACCTTGCGGAACAAGGTCTCTTCGGGCAGAGCGATCACGCGGTTCACCTCGCCCATAGCATCGAGGGGAAGCTTGAGGGTTCCCGCATCCAGCGCCCTTTTCTTTTCTCTGAATTCCTCCACGCGGTCCATATACTTGGTGTTGGTGGGGATATAGATCATTTTCACCGAGCCCGAGACCTTTCCGGATTCCGCCTTTTCGGCCGTCTCCCAGATTTTAAGGACCGTATCGGTAATGATCCGTCCCATACGGCGGCTGTTATCATACTTTTTCTGCTTCAGAAGGGGATCCCCCTTCACAGCCACGGGGGGCTTGGTCACGTCCACGTGGTTCACGTCGCCCTGCGCACCGTTCACCAGAATGCAGTGGGTACCGGGAATATCCTGTTCCGTCATCCTGCGGACAAAGCCCGGCCAGTCGGCGGAGTATTTTGTGCCGCTGATCACGTCGGGGTGGGTTTGGAAGGCCACCAAAGCGATGTCCTTTTTCCCCTCGCGCACAAATTTTACCAAGCGAACCGTATTGTCGGCCTCACCGATGGGATGAACGATATCGGGATTGAGATTTCCGGGGTTGGTGCTGGAGGAGCCGTCCTTCATACGGAAGCGGCGGATAAAGGAAATGGGCTCGGCTGTTTCCTTCTCGGCCAGATACATTTCCCCCTCTGCCATATCATCCATCGCCATTTGTACCACGTCGCCGAATTTCCGTTCCAAAACACTCAGATACGCTTCATCGTAAAACTTATTGGGGGAAGCGGGCGCGTTCTTTGCGGCACCGAGATACACCGAGGTATGCTGATGAAGCCCCTGCAGCAAAAGATGATCGGGGCTGATTCCCAGCCGCTCGGAGATCTTACCGCGGATCTCGGTCATATAGGCCTCGCTTGCCATCAAAATATCGGCCGTGACCACCACTGCGGTGTTTTCCCCATCGGAAACGGCAAGGGCGTTGAGCTCCAGGGGATCCCACATCCCATCGGCGGCACGGTAACGGAAGTATCCCGCCAAGGGGCTGCCCAAGGGCGGGGTGATATCCACTCTTGCAAATCCTGCTTTCATATTTTTATTCTCCTTTCGCTTCTGCGTGATCCTTGAGCATTCGGATTGCGGCGCTCTGAAGGGTGGGGGCGGTCACCTCGGTAAAGTTTGTGGTGCGAGCCTCGTAGCCGCCCTCGGCAAAGGCCGCGGCAGAGGGCAAATAGCCCTGCGCGCCGTTGGCAAGACAAGCGGAAAGCACGAAAAGCTCGGGAACCGCCTCTCTGACCAAGGTGGCATATTCGGTAAAGGGCTCTCCGCCGTAGCCGATAATGGCAACCTTACCGAAGGCTACCATGGAAACGGGCACCTTTTGGATCAGGGTAACGTTTTCCATATTGGCAATGCGGCGCACCTCACCCTTTTCCGCCATATTCAATTTTACGTCCAAGGGCGCACCGGAGGTGATCTTTTGATGGAGCTCGATACACTCCTCCAAGCGCTCAATGCCGCTTGTATTGGAGGGGATTCTCTTCATTTCCACCGCAGCACTGATCTTTCCCGCGGGGATCTCTTCGGTTTGATCCCAGATTTTCACCACAGCGTCGGTGATGATGCGGCCCATACGGCGGCTGTTGGCATATCTCTTCTCTCTGATCAGAGGATCGTCCTTCTTCGCAATGGCCGGCTTGGAAAAATCGCAATGATTGGTATCCCCCTGACAGCCGTTTACCAGAATGCAATGGGTATCGGGGATGTCCTTCTCCGTCATTCTGCGGACAAAGCCCGGCCAATCCGCGGAGAATTTGTTGCCGCCGATCACGTCGGGGTGGGTCTGGAAATTGACCAGCGCAATATCCTCTTTCCCCTCCCGCTGGAATTTCACCAAACGGACGGTATTATCCGCCTCGCCCAAGGGATAATCGATATCGGGATTGAGATAACCGGGATTGGTTTTGACACTGCCATCCTTCATACGGTAGCGGCGGATAAAGGAAACGGGCTCGGCGGTCTCCTTTTGTGCGATGGAAACACGGGCCTCCCCTCTATCCTCCAGGGCCATACGGGCAACGTCCACGTATTTGCGCTCCAAAAAGCTTTTATAGGTGGCATCCGTAGGGCCGGAATAGCCTCCCGTGGTAGAAGTATGCTGATGGAGCACCTGCATCAGAATATGATCGGCGGGAATCCCCAGCTCCTGCGAGATCAGATTGCGGTAGCGGGTTACGTCCCTTTCCACCATATACATAAAATCTCCCGTGATGACGAGAACCGTGTCCTCCCCTTCGCTGACAGCGAGGGCATTGAGCTGGATGGGGTCCAACACACCGTCGGACACTCTCAGTTGAAAATAGCCCGTCAAAACCGTTCCCAGCTGCGGGGTCACGTCAACTCTTGCAAAACCTGCCTGAAACATAATCATTCTCCTTTTTTCGATTGTTTTTCTCGCTTGTTTTTGCTTTACGTTTAGCATAAAGCAAATTGATTCTTCTGTCAAGAAATCCTACGGATTTTTCCGTAAAAAAGTGGAAAAAGAGCAGAAAAATCCTGCTCTTTTTTCTTCCTCACATTTTTGCCTTATGAGCGTCCAGCATACTCTTGACGGCACCCGGGATCTGAGTTGCCACGGGCTTGGTAAAGTGAGTGCTGACCGCCTCGTATCCGCCCTCGTCAAAGGCCTCCTCGGTGGGAAGGTAGCCCTCTCCGCCGTTGACAAGGCAAGCGGCGATCACGTAAAGCTCGGGGGCCGACTGTCTGGCCTTGGTGGCATACCAAGTAAAGGGTTCTCCGCCAAAGCCCGCAATGGCAACCTCGCCAAAGCCCAAAACGGCAGCGGGAACCTTCTGGAACAGCTTATCCTCATACAGCCCCAGAACGCGGCACATTTCCGCATTGGGGCCGAGCTTCAGCTTCAACACGCCTGCATCCACCTGCTCTTTCATTTTGCGGAAGCGATCGATCTCATCAATATACTTGGTATTGGTGGGAATATATTCAATGCGGTTGTGGGCACTGACGGGGGTAGCCTTCTTTTCCTCGGTATGATCCCAGATCTGCAAAACCGTATCGGTAATGATGCGACCCATACGGCGGCTGTTATCATACTTTTTCTGCTTCAAAAGAGGATCTCCCTTCACCGCTACGGGGGGCTTGGTCACGTCCACGTGGTTCACGTCGCCCTGCGCACCGTTCACCAGAATGCAGTGCACGTCGGGAATATCCTGTTCCGTCATTCTGCGGACGAAGCCCGGCCAGTCGGCAGAGATCTTGGTGCCGCTGATGACGTCGGGATGGGTGGAAAAGTTCACCAGGGCAATGTCCTTGGCACCCTCGCGGAAGAAGCGCACCAAGCGAACGGTATTGTCCGCATCGCCGATGGGTCCTACCACGTCGGGATTCATATTGCCGGGATTGGTTTGGGTGGAGCCGTCCTTCATACGGAAGCGGCGAACGAAGGAAATGGGCTCAGCCGTTTCCTTCTCTGCCACGCCCACGCGGGCCTCGGCAAGATCATCAATGGCCATTTTGGCAACGTCGGCATATTTGCGGTAAAGCACGTCCAGATAAGCGGCATCCTCCATATTGGAAAGCTGCCCCTTCTTTCCGCCGATGCGCAGGGAGGTATGCTGATGCAGTCCCTGAATCAGTACGTTTTCAAAGGGAATCTCCACACACTCGGAAACCTTTTTACGGATATCGTCTGCCGCCTCGATGCGCACGTAAAGCAGATCGCCCGTGATATAAACGGCGGTATTTTCTCCGTCGGAAACGGCGAGGGCATTCAGTTCAATGGGATCCCAAACGCCGCTTGCCTCCCGTGCACTGTAATAGCCCGCCAAAGGGCTTCCCAGGGGAGGGGTGATGTCAACTCTTGCAAAACCGGCTCGAAACATATTTTTTTCTCCTTTTTTTACAATTTGTACGGAAGATGAAAAACGAATTCTCTAACGTTAGAATAAACCAAAACGTCGGGAAGGTCAATAGAAAGAAAAGCTTTTTTTCTCAATTTTGTGTTTAATATGGGATAGATATTTAAATTGAACAGAAAAGACCTAAAGGGCCTTGAAAAAATCCGGATCGAAGGGCAGAGGGATCACAAAACGAAATTCGATTTCGGGATCGGGAAAATTCATCAATCCCTCGTGAAACTGCCTGCGATCCGAGACAAACACCATACTCAATCCGCTCTGTTCCACGCTTTTGCGCGGATAGGCATCAAAGCCCCGAAGCAAGCGCCCGCAAAGCCTTGCGGAGCACAAAAAGAGAACCTCTCCCTTTTCATCCGGCTCGGCCACGGGACGGGCCAGATACAATTTGGCGGGGTCGATGCCCAGCTCCCGCAGAAACAGAAGGCTTTCCTCCTTGGCGCGGGGCAACAGATAACGAAAGAAGCGCTGTCCCACGTCGGATCCGCAAAAGGGCGGCATCGCCGCATACTGCCTTGCGGTCTCTTCGGGATCGATCTCCAATTCATAATGCCCGATCTTAAGGCTTTTGACGGTCTTCGGCATAGCTTTCTCCCTCCACCTCAACTGTGATTTTCCCCCCCGAGATCTCCCCGAGAAGCGTTTGTACTTCCCTTCTCTCCTCGGGAGAGGCCAGGAGCGTGATCGCCACACTTTCTCCGAATTCCTTTCGGATCACGCGGTAATCTCTGACCCCCAATTCAAATTCCGCCTTGGGAAACAGCGGATACGGAATATGGGTCTTCAGAACGAAGACCTTGGAGAAGCGGCAGATCCCCGCGGCGGCCACTGCGTCTCTGGCGCTTCTGGCATAGGCACGGGCAAGCCCTCCCGCTCCCAAAAGAATGCCGCCGAAATACCGCGTGGAAACCACGCAAACACCGCTCAATTCCTCTTTTTTCAGAACCTCCAGCATCGGGATCCCGGCCGTTCCCTTGGGCTCTCCGTCATCATCGAAGCGCTGAACGCTCCCCTCCCGACTGATAAAGGCCAGAACGTGATGACGGGCATCGGGATGCTCTTTTCTTGCTTTTTCGGCAAACGCCACAGCCTCCTCCCAGCTTTCGCAGGGAGCGACCTTACCGATGAATTCACTTTTCTTTTCCGTAAAGCGGCTTTCCGCAAAGCCGCGCACCGTACGATATCCTTCCATCAGTATGCATCTGCCATATCGATATACAAATGGCCGTTTTCGGAAATATAGCGCTTTCTGCCCTCCAGATCGTCCCCCAGCAGGATCTCGAACATTTCGCGGGTCTGCAATTCATCCTCAGGCATAATGCGGATCAGCCTTCGGGTGGCGGGGTCCATGGTGGTGCGGCGCATCATATCGGGCTCGTTTTCACCCAGACCCTTGGAGCGCTGAATGGTGTATTTCCGATCCTTCAAATCCGAAAGGATCTTGTGCTTTTCCTTTTCGTCGTAAGCAAAAAAGATCTCGTCCTTGCAGGTGATCTCGTACAGCGGGGACTCGGCAATATACACCCTTCCCTTCTCGATGAGGGTGGGCAAAAGACGGTAAAACATCGTCAGAATCAAGGTGCGGATCTGATAGCCGTCCTCATCGGCATCGGTACAGATGATGATCTTGTTCCATTTCAAATTTTCATAGGAAAACTGCGCCAGATCCTTATGACCCTTGCCGATCTCCACTCCGCATCCGATGATCCGAAGCAGATCCACGATGATCTCGCTTTTGAAAATGCGGTCGTATCCGCATTTTAAGCAGTTCAGGGTTTTTCCCCGCACGGGAATGATGGCCTGAAATTCCGCATCTCGGCCCAATTTACAGCTTCCGAGCGCGGAATCGCCCTCCACGATGTAAAGCTCCCGCAGATCCTTATCCTTGGAGCGGCAGTTGGCAAATTTTTCGATGCGGTTGGTGACGTCCACGGTGCCCGACAGCTTTTTCTTGATGTTGACCCGTGCGCTCTCCGCGCTTTCCCGACTGCGCTTGTTGATCAGCACCTGCGCGGCAATGCGGTCGGCATCGGCGGGATTCTCCGCAAAATAGATCTCCAGCTTTTCATCCAGAAAATCGATCATGGCCTCCGCAATGAATTTATTGGTCACCTCTTTTTTGGTCTGATCGGAAAAGGAGGCCACGTTGGAAAAGCAGTTGGTCACCAGAATCAAGCAGTCCTCCACGTCCTGGAAGGAAATCTTCTGCTCGTTTTTATTGTATTTTCCGTTGTTTTTCAAATATCCGTCGATGGCGCGCAGAAACGAGGATTTCACAGCCTTCTCGGGGCTTCCGCCGTGCTCCAGCCAGCTGGAATTGTGATAGTACTCCAGGCGCTGGGTGTGAGCGGAAAAACAAAAGGAGACCTCCATCCGAACGTCGTATTCCGATTTGTCCTCACGATCCTTGCCTCGGCGCTCCCCTTGCCAGAATTCGGGCAGGGTCAGACACGCGGGCTTACCGCCGGCGGCATTTTCTTCGTTTTGGGCTGTGACCCCCGCCAGAGAGCGAACGTAATCCAAAATGCCCTCGGGATAGAGAAAGCTGTGCTCAGACCATTCTCCCAAAGCATTCTGATACTTCAAATTCAAGGTCAGGCCGCCGTTGACCACCGCCTGGCGGCGCATCACGTCCGTAAAATACGATTCGGGAATGGCAATTTCGGTAAACACATCCAGATCGGGCTTCCAGGTGATCACCGTACCGGTACGGCGGCGATGATATTCCTCCTTGGAAAGCTCACCCTCCACCTCACCCTTTTTGAAATGAACGGTGTAGCGGGTGGAATGGGAGAACACCTCCACGTCCATAAATTCGGAGCTGTATTGGGTGGCGCAGGCGCCAAGTCCGTTGAGCCCGAGAGAATACTGATAGGCCCCGCCCTTGGCATTGTCGTATTTTCCGCCCGCATACAATTCGCAGAAGATCAATTCCCAATTGAAGCGGCCCTCCTTTTCATTCCAATCCAAAGGAATCCCTCGGCCGAAATCCTCCACGGTGATCACGTGATCCCGCGTTACGGTAACGTTGATGACCTGCCCGTAGCCGGCGCGGGCCTCATCGATGGAATTGGAAAGGATCTCGAAAAAGGAATGGGCACAGCCATCCAGCCCATCCGATCCGAAAATTACACCGGGACGCTTGCGGACACGGTCCGCCCCCTTCAGGCTTTGGATACTCTGATCGTTGTATTCCGTTGTTTTTTTCTTTTTTGCGTCTACAGCCATAGCCACTCCTCACGGAAAGATTCATTGATTGGTTTCCTCTTATTATAACAATTTTTCCTTTTTTCGTCAACCGCAAACGGTATCGAAAAGCGCTTTTTTATCCCTTCGAAGGGATTTTTCCCGAGGCAAAGGCGTTTTTTTCCGCCGAAAAGCCTTCGCCGTTTTTTATCTTTAATTTGTGAAGCTTTACCCCCTCTTTTTCCCCGTTTGTCCCTCTTGGATTTTCTCAGAACAATTGACACTCCCCCCGCTTTGTGATAAAATGGTGTGAGAATCGGAGACTTGTCCGATACTGAGCATAAAAAGGAGTGACAAAATGAATTTACTCGGAATTGACGTGGGAACCACCTCTCTGAAGGCTGTTTGCTTTCGGGACAACGGCGAGCGTCTCCACGAGGTGAATTTGGATTACACCCTGAGCACCGAGGGCGACCGCGTTGAATTTGATCCCGCCGAATACGTTCGCATTGCAAAAAAGGCCATTGAGGAGATTCGTTCGGTTTGCACCGTGGATGCCATCTCCATTGACACCCAAGGGGAGACCATGATCCTCACCGATGAGAACGGTAACCCCACCATGCCCGCCATTGTCTGGCTGGATAACCGTGCCACGAAGGAGGCAGAGGAGATCGCCGAAAAATTCGGGCTGGAAACCCTTTACCGCACCACCGGTCAAGCGGAATGCACGGGCGGCTGGCCCTGCTGCAAGGTGCTTTGGGTTCAGAGAAATCTACCCGAGGCGTGGAAAAAGACCAAGAAGATCTTTCTTTTGGAGGATTGGCTCCTTTGGGCCCTCAGCGGTGAATTTGTAACCGAGCCCACCATTCAGTCCTCTTCCCTTTATTTGGATATCACCAAGGAGGATTGGTGGGATGAGATGCTGGAATACATCGGCATCGATCGCAGTTATCTTCCCGCCATTCACCCTGCCGGAACCAAGATCGGCCTGTTCGACGGGATCCCCGTGGTAACGGGTGCGCTGGATCAGATCGCAGGCGCCGTGGGCGTAGGCGTTGTGGACGGAAGCGTTGTCAGCGAAATGACCGGTACCATTATGGCCATTTGCGCCGTCACCGAAAGCATTCCCCCCTTTGATCCCGACTCCAAGATCCCCTGCCATCTCCACGCACTCAAGGGAAAATACGTATCCCTTCTGTGGTCCTCCACCGCGGGAATGGCGCTGAAATGGTTCCGAAACGGCTTTGCCAAGGATCTGAGCTTCCGTGAGCTGGATGAATTGGCCGCCAAGGTTCCCGCCGGCTGTGAGGGGCTGACCATGCTCCCCCATCTGTGCGGCTCCACCATGCCCGTATACAACCCCGATGCCCGCGGCACCTTCTGGGGAATGACCCTTGCCCACGGCGTTGGGCATTTCGCCCGCTCCATTTTGGAGGCGGTGGCCTTCACCCTGAAGGACGATCTGGAATGCATCGGTGCCAAGTGCGATGAGATCCGCATTACCGGCGGCGGCGCCTCCAGCCCCCTCTGGGCGCAGATCAAGGCAGACGTAACGGGTCTGAAGCTTTGCACCCTGAAGGAAAAGGAATCCGCTTGTCTCGGAACGGCCATTTTGGCCGGTGTGGGCGTGGGGATCTACGCCTCGGTGGAAGAGGCCTGCCAAAGATTAGTGAAGACCGAAAAGGTCTACGCCCCGCAGGGAACGGATTATTGTGCCGCCTACCGTCAGTATAAAAAGCTGGATCGGCTTTTGAACGATCCGAAAAACGTCATTCAGGAAAAAGCCGAGTGACGAAGAAAGAAAAACGAGGTGTGTAAATTGAAACAGGAAGCATTGAAGAGCGCACAGAACGCCTTCGACTTGGAGGCCGCGGAAATCGCCCGCGCCAAGGAGGTTATGGATTGGGAAGCCTTCGCCAAGGCCGTTGAGGTTCTTTCGAAAGCCGAACGGATCGGCACCGCAGGCTGCGGCCATTCCGGCATCGCCTGCACCCATTTTGCCCATTCCCTTTGCTGCATCGAGCGTCCCGCCCGCTTTGTATCCCCTGCCGAGGCCGTTCACGGCGGTATGGGCTTCATCCAGAAGGGCGACGTGATGGTGCTGGCCTCCCGCGGAGGAAAGACCGCAGAATTGATCCCCATTATGAACATTGCCAAAACCAAGGGTGCCACCGTGATTTCCGTTACGGAAAAAATGGATTCTCCCCTGGCTGTGGGCGCGGATATTGTCCTGCCCATGAAGGTGGAATTGGAAACGGATAAGTACAATTCCCAGTCCACCTCCAGCTTTGTGGCCCTCAGCGCCGTGTTTGATGCCCTTCAGACCGCGCTCATTGAGGAAACCGGCTACGTTAACGAGCAGTTTGCGCTGATCCATCCCGGCGGAGCGGTCGGCGAGAGACTCAATCAAAAATAAAGGAGAACCGAAATGATTCAGAATTTGAAGATCAAAGCACCCTTTTTCGAAATCGGTCCCAAGAACTATCTTTGGGGCGACGACGTGGTGGAGCTTGCCAAGGTTGCAGACGAAGCCAGCAAGAAGTATGACGTGGACATCATCTTCACCACCCCCCTGGTGGAGCTTCGCCGTGTAAAGGAAGCCACCGAGCGCATTCACGTATTTGCCCCCCATATGGATTCCTTAAAGCCCGGCAGAGGCCTTGCCGATACCTTGGCCGAAAGCCTCGTGGCCGCAGGCGCCGAGGGCGTGATGCTGAACCACTGTGAAAAGCCCCTGACCGTTGCCGAATTGAAGGCAAGCATCCGCAGAGCCGAGGAGGTTGGCCTTGCCACCATCGTTTGCGCCGATTCCTGCGCTGAGGCTGCCGCCATTGCTCACCTCGAGCCCGATATCATCGTGGCAGAGCCCACCGAGCTCATCGGAACGGGCAAGGCCAGCGACCGCGAGTACGTTGAGGCCTCCACCCGCGCGGTGAAGGACGTGAACCCCGACATTCTGGTTCTGCAGGGTGCGGGCATCAAGTGCTATGACGACGTTTACCGCAATATTTTCGCCGGTGCCGATGCCACCGGTTCTTCCTCCGGTATCGTGGGCCTGCCCACAGCCGAGGCCCGCTATCAGATGGTGGATGATATGATCCGCGCCGTCAGAGAAGCTTGGGATGCCAGAAAGGCATAAATCAGATCGTTTTCAATTAAAAATTATTTTTCAGGAGGATAAAAAAATGGAATTGAAAATTTTTCAGAAGGAACTTGAGCTCCAATCCAGAGGTTGGATCCCCACCTTCCACGACGTATCCAAGGAGATCATGGAGATCGTAGAGGCTTCCGGCGTGAAATCCGGTACCTGCTGCATCGCTTCCCACCACACCACCTGCTCCGTTATGGTTCAGGAATGCTCCCACGATATCGACACCTTTGACCTGGAGTTCCTGCAGCACGATCTTCTCGACATTATGAGAAAGATGATCCCCGATTTTGCAGAAGAGCATCAGTACCGTCACCCCGGCCCCATCCACGCTCAGTTCGGCCGTTTCGTAAACGAGCCCGGTGATTTCACCTCTATGAATACCGACGGTCACCTCCGCTCCGTATTCTTCGGCAGAAGCGAAACCATGACCATTAAGGACGGCAAGCTGGACGGCGGCGAATTCGCTCACGTTTACTTTGTTGACTGGGATCACGTTCGTGCCCGCCGCAGACAGCTGAACATCACCATCATCGGTACCACCGAGAACATCACCCCCGAGGAGAGAAAGTGGAACAACGGCGAAGTGATCAACACCCTCCGCAAGTACACCCCCGAAGAAAAGGCTGATATGGTGGAATTCACCCTCCAGCAGCAGAGATAACCATCCGAAAAGCAAAAATCATTTTGGGAGAAGCTTTATGGCTTCTCCCATTTTCTTTTTTCGGATCGGAAGGGTCCTTTGGGGGCAAAAAAAGGACAGAGAACAAGGCGTTCTCTGTCCTTTGAAGGAAAAGGTACTTACATACCTGCGTTTTCGATGGCTGTCAGATATTCCTGGAATTGGGTTCTGGCGGCAACCACGCGGGATTCGTAGAGGGAAACGAGGGTGTCGTAAGCCTCATCGGTACCGGGGATATCGACACCGTTGTTGGAGCCAACCTCGGAGAAGATGTTGATGCTACCGAAGGAGAAGCTGCACACGAAGTCGTATACCACGTGCTCCACGGCCATAATCACCATTTCACGGGACTCCTCATCGATCACGGCCTGCTTGAGCACCACGTAATCGAAGAAAGCGGGAGTCAAGGTACTCATAGAGTAGTAGGAGAAGGCATCCAGGAAGTAAGCAGCCTGCTCCACACCGGATTCAAAGCCGTTCTTCTGCCAATCGTTATCGGCGCTGTTCACGGTGTTGGGAACCACGATGGCGTTGAACTGGCTGGCCATAACGCCGGTGCAATAGTTGGCCTGATCCTTATTGAGCTTGGGCATGGGAAGCACGCCGTACTCGAAGTTCCAGTTACCGGTTTCGGAAAGGTTTGCCAGCTGGCAACCCACGAAGGTTCCAAGGCCCTTATCCCAGTTTTTATAGGATACGGCGCGCTCGGGAGCGGTGATCACGGGTCTGAGAGCGGTCCAAACGTCAATGAGCTCCTGCTTGGGAGAATCGGGCAGGGTGTAGTTGCCGTTGGCATCAATCTCGGAAAGAGTCATATTACAAGCGTTCACGTGCATCCAGTTGGTGGCACGCTCGGCAATGTAACCGAAGCGGTCGGTGCCGATGGTGAGAACACCGTCACCGTTTAAGTCCTCAGTACCCTGAACGTAGAGATTGTAGAAGGTCTCCAAGGTCCAATCGCCGCTTCTCACCACGTCGTACAGATTCAAATCGGGGTCAATGGCGGCAACGTAAGCCTTATTGAAGATCATAATCCAGGCGGGCTTCTCATCACCGATGATGGCATCGCCCTGGATATAGAAGGTCTTGTTGCCGACGTTGATGTTATTCATGGTCTCGTGGTTGTACCAAGCCTTTTCCAAATTGATATTGGTAGCTGCAGAAAGGTCGGCAATGAGGTTGATCGTCACGAGAGAACGAAGGTCTCTTGCGGCACCGTAAATATAGTCACACACGTAATCGCCTGCCAAAAGGGGATCCTTCAGTTTCTCGTGAGGCTTGGACTCACGGGTCTCCTTGATGGTACAATTGTACTTTTCGGCAAGCTGGGCGTTGCGGGTGAACACGGCGTCATTGATCTTTTCGCCGTTAATGGCTTCCGCATACACCTCCTGAGTGGAAAGGGAAAATGCAGTTGAAGTTCTGACGTAGAAATGGAATTCGTGACCGCCAAGGTCTTTGATGGGGGCGTCGTAGATCTTGCTGGTATCGGTGGTATCGGTCACTTCGGGGCCGCCGACGGGCGTCGTGGTCTTTGCGGTATTACCCTCGCAGCCGAACAGACACAGAGATGAGAGCATCATCACGGCAAGCATCAGCGACAGGAATCTTTTTGCGTTCATATTGTCCTCCTTATCAATTTATTGTTATCCACAATAGGATATATTTATTTTATCACATTTCTTATCATTTTGCAAGATACTATTCTGAATTGAGGGCGAAACAGACAAAAATTATTAAAAATGAAACTTTTTTCAAATGGTAATAAACATCCACCCGCCAAGCGGGTGGTTTTTCACATGCGGGCATAGCCCTCTGTTCTTCGCTATGCGTAAACGCATCTATACGAACTGCCAACTGCGTGGGGACTGTTACTTGCCGCCCGTGAACGGGCCAGGTTCGCTGATCGTTAACTGTTCGCCTAACATATCTTCTTTAAGTTGATTGGCAATATACTCCGCAATTCGGCTCTCATTCTTTCCTACCGTATCCACGTAGTATCCCTTGCACCAAAATTCTCGATTCCTGTACTTATATTTCAATTCGCCGAATTGCTCATACAGCATCGTGCTGCTTTTTCCCTTTAAGTATCCCATGAAACTCGATACAGAAATTTTGGGCGGTATTTCTACCAGCATATGTATATGGTCTGGACACACTTCTGCTTCTATGATCCGTACACCTTTCCATTCACATAATTGCCTTAATATCTTCCCTATCGCTTCTCGTTTTTCATAATAAAAAACTTTTCGCCGATATTTCGGGGCAAATACAACATGGTACTTGCAATTCCACTTCGTATGTGATAAACTATTTACGTCATTTATACTCATCTTATGTGACCTCCTTTGCTGTTTTTATTTGTGCAGTTGGCAGCCGCACTTCTATTTTACAGCAAAGGAGTTGCTATGTCATTATCAACTATCTAATTCTTACCGAACCACGCGTCTAACGCGTGGTTTTACTATACAAAAAA
>JAFWBD010000050.1 GCA_017507325.1 Clostridia bacterium
CCACCGGTTACCTTTACACCTGTTGACAAATCATAGCCGTGGTCTGTATTGCGATCATAGTCCGAAGACGTAGCAGCAGTAGCAGCAGACACGGGGGAAGCCATTAAAAAGAGCATAACAACAGACATTGCTAACGCAATCAGCTTGCGTATTTTTCTATTCTTCAACATTTTTTCAATCCTTTCTTTATTTCATCATAAATTTCTATCAAAATTGAGATATACGTTCTGCTTCGAGCAGTAGGTGTTTTAGGATTTCTCAAAACCTTTCCAAATAGATTGTCCCAAAAATCGGAGAAATCCTCATATCTCCAAGATGATAACCTCGCATAAAAAACTTCTTTTTCTGCGTTTCATTTTGAATTTTCTCCTTACGTTGAAAACAAAAAATCGCATCGACTCAAGGGGAAAAGCTTCACTTTCCCGCCCTTTGCCTATGCGATCCGAGACCATTTTGAAAACAAAAAAGAGATTACGCCCTGTTTTCGAATACCGACCGCACAGGACAAGACAGAATACGTTTCAATCTTTCAAACTTTCCCATAGCGGCCCCACCTTTCTCATTTCATTCCATGCAATTCTTTGATATACCGACGTTCAACAAATCCTCTTTCTCTCATCTGTTCTCATTATAGCAGATCGTACACATTTTGTCAATATTTACAACGTTTTTTTGAACCGAAAGAAAAAAGGCACCGCGAGCATCGCGATGCCTTGCACTTGCCTTTCCGATTATTCAACGGGGCCCAGATCCACGTTGATACAAACGCGGGTACCGGTGATCAGGCTGGCCACGCTGATTTCTTCCGTGATGACGCCGTCAAGGGTAACGCCGGAGGCCTTCCAGGTTTGATCGGTGGAAGAAAGGATACCGATATTTCTGGTGAAATAGGCGGCGTAATTCTCCTTGCCGCGGCAAAGAACACCGCTCTTTTCCGCGGTGGCGGTACCGCTTGCCTTCAGATACTTTTCCAAATCCCCTGTCAGATAGGTTTGCAATTCCTCCTTTGAGGGGGCATAGGCAATGGCCTTGAAATCGGGGCCGGAATCGCTTCCGTCGGAAGCATCGGCCGTGGAGACGGTCACCTCCAAGAGACGGCTCGGATCCTCCAGGGACATTTTAAAAGGATTGAGAAAATCGAAGCCGCACCAGGAGTGCAGATCGCTGGACTCATAATAGGTAATGCGGGACTTTTCCTTTTTCCAGCCGTTGGAATTGCCCAAAACGTCCTTCGAGAGGAGGAAGGCTCTGGCCCTTCCGTTTTCCTCGACCACGTCCAAGACCACCCAATCCACGTCCTGCGCATACAATTCGCCGTAGGTGGCAATATTGCCCTTAAAGCACATGGCAAGAAGAGGATTTCTGCGGAACATTTTCTCGCGGGTCTCTGCGGGAATATCCGTTTCCTCCAAGAATTTGGCCGCCTTATAATACTCGCCCTGCTCGCGGCAAAGCACTCTTTCGATATAATACTGGGTAACGAGCATTTTATCTTCCTTGGCCATTACGAAGGCAAGGGCGGAATTCTCATAAGCCTTCTTGTATTCCCCTGCATTGTAGGCACTCTTGGTGAGCCCCGTGAAAATCAGCGCCACACCAAAGATGAGCGCCACCAGCCCGACGCCAACGGAACCGAGGATCAACGGGAGGGCTTTGCCCGATTTTTTCTTTTTTCCGTTCTCGGCGGAAGGAGCCCCAACGGGATTTGCTTCGGTAACGATTTCTTTCTGTTCCTGAGATGCGTTCATTTCTTGATCTGCCATAACAAAAACCTCCGATGTAAAGCTTTTTTACATTATACAGGAAGAAAGTATTTTTTGCAACAGATTCTTTACAAAAAATTCTTTTTTCTTATGAAACCTTTATTTTTTGACGATTTCGGAATCGGCCTTAACCAAATCCTTGCCGGCTTGATCGGAGCCTTTGGAATCCTGCTCCTCGGCATCACGGATCACAGCCTTTACCTGCTTGTTCATTTTATCGGCATTGGCCCCCATCATTCCCACGGTGACCATATCGAAAAGGCCGTTGACCGCAAGGAGAATGCCCGCAAAAACGGTCATGGTATTTTGAGCCTCGAAGGGCTTGATGATCAAAACGGAGGCGAAGATCAGGGCAATGAGGGAAACCAAGAGATTAATCCACCAGCTTGCAATGCCGCCGTTTTTCAATTCAAAGGCATACTGCAATTTATACACGGCATCAATGAGGATGGCAACGCCCATCAGCATCCACAAAAGAGACAAAAACAATTCAAACTGGAAGAGGCAAACCAAACCCACCGCCAGGCTGAGGATGCCGGGGATCATTCTGCCGATGGAAAAGAGCCCGTTGGGACGAACGAAAACGAAGACGATCTCCAAAAGGCCGAAGAGAGCCAGGCCGCCGCCCAAAATATAGCTGAGGGCACCCGTAACGATCTCGGGGCTGAAGATCAAGATCAAGCCCAAGATCAAAGAGAACAGACCGCTGAACATCATACCTGCTTTTAGCTTTTTCAAGAATTTTTTCATCATTTTTCTCCTTTGTTGTATGCATGCTTGGCCTTGCGGAACAAATGGGGCATCCAAACGGACACCTTTTTCATCCCCCAAGCCACCAAGAGATTTGCCGTTACGTTTTTGGTTTTGAGGATTCTCGCGGCGATTTGAAAGGCTCTGCCCGACGAGGAGGGAAAGCGCCTTGCCCGATCGATTTCCTCCTGCGCCAGCACCTGTCGGGCAAAGCGGCGCTTTTCGCGGTAGGAATACGGGCAGGAATCGGAATAGAGGGTGGCAAATACGGAAAGCAGACTCTTTACGTACATATAGGAAAGGATCTCCTCCGATTCGGGAGAATGCAGCTCCCAGCGAGCCGCAAGGCTCTCTGTCCGCCTATAGATCTGACGGCAGGCCTCGGCCTTTTGAGGGTCGAAACGGGTGATCAAGCTGCTTTTTTGCAAAATATAGGAATACAGAACCTGGGAGGACACCGCCACGCGAGAAGCCTTTTCGATGGCGGAAAAGACGAACATACGGTCCTCCCCCCACATCATCAGCGGGAATTCGATCCCCTCTCGCTTCAACAGAGAGGCGGCAAACACCTTGCCCCACACCTGATTGAGCATATTGGCGCGGTACAAGGGAGCAAAATGCTCCTGCCAGCGGCCCTTTTCCTCCGACACCGCTTGGGGGTAGGCGTAATCACTGCGGACACCGTCCTGAATCAGCGCGTAGCCGAAGATCAGAACCTCTGCCCCGGCCTGTTCGGCCAGAAGAACCGCCCGCTCCACCGCACCCGGGAGAAAAGCATCGTCGCTGTCGCAAAAAAGAACGTATTCCCCCTTGGCCTCTCGGAGAGCACGGTTCCGAGCGGCGGCCGGGCCGCTGTTTTCCTGAAGGATCCCGCGGACGGCGGGGTAACGGGCCGAAAGATCTGCGATCAATTCGGGGGTACGGTCGGTGGAGCCGTCATCCACCACAAGAACCTCAAAGGGAAAGGGCGGCGCCGGCTGCACCGCGGAAAGGACTGCCGCTTCCAGCGATTTCTCGGCGTTGTAAGCGGGAATAATAATACTCGCTTTCATCATTCACACATTCCTTTTCGCCGAAGCCTCGGCGGAAAAGGGATCACTTCTTTTTTTCTTTCTTTTCTTTTTTCTCCGCCTTATCCTTTTTTTCCGAATCGCTCACCGCACGGACGGGCCAATTCTCCTTGGCAAGGCAAAGCATTCTTCTGGACTCGATGATGGAGGCCACGGCGATCAAGGCGGAAAGCAGGGCTCCTTCATTGGGATCGTCGGGCATTTCCCCGCGCACATCCTCCGCACCGAACACACAGCCCAGCGCCCTTTGCATCTGATCGGCGAAGAGCTCGTAAACCTCTCGCTCTCCCCGCCCGTTTTCAAGGTTTTCCATGAGATCCCGAACGTCGGACAGCTGCATAAAGCTTTTGAGAATGCAAATGGAGAACAGCCTTGCCAGCTGCCCTCTCTCATAGCGCTTGTTCCGAGGCGGCTGAACCAATTTCTGCTTCACGTAGTTATTGATCATGGTGGAGGTCAAGCTCTTTTCCTCGGGGAAAAAGACAGCCAGATGCTTTTCCAGCACGAAAATGACCTGATCCATATAAAGCTCAATATCCGGAAAATCCTCCCACCGAGGACAGCTCGGCTTGGAAAAACCCTTCTTTTCCATAGCGTCTCCTTGACTTCCCTAACAAAATCCAGTATAATCATACAGTAGTACAGATTCAGTATATCATAGGTTTGCGCCATCGTCAAGAGTTCCGAGAGAAACATTTTTTTCAAAAAATCATTGACACGGACTTGAAAATCTGATAACATAGTTTCAATAACAAGATGAAAAAGAGAGGTAGTCTATGAAAAAGAAATTTCGCGCAACTCCTTTGAATGAAGTTTCCAAGATCCATCGCATTTGCGATATTTTATCACAAGCTGAGGCGGAATGCCCCGACAAGATCGCATACCGTCACAAATACGGCTCCCAAACGGTGCAGGACGTTACCTTTCGCGACTTTGTCCGTGACGTAAAGGCACTGGGAAGTGCTTTGGCGGAGCTGGAGATCGACCGTGAGCACATTGCTTGCGTGGCGGAAAACAGCTATTTGTGGATCAACACCTATCTGACGGTGCTTTGCTCCCGCGGCGTTTATTTGCCCGTAGACAAGGAATTGCCCCCCGAGGATATGCTGTACGTATTGAAAAACGGTGATGCCAAGGTGATCTTCTATTCCAAGCGCTTTGAGGCCTTCTTCCGCGAAAGAGAGGAGCTTCTTTCCGAGGTGCGATTCTTTATCGGCTACGACCGTGAGGAGGACGACGGAAAATTTCTTTCCTTCCGCAAGCTGCAAAGCCGCGGCTTTGCGCTTTTGGATCAGGGCTACGAGGGCTACACCGCCAATATGACCGCCTCCGATATCAAGGCCCTGAAGCTTTTGGTTTACACCTCCGGAACCACGGGCATTGCCAAGGGCGTTATGCTTTCCGAGGAGAACCTCGTTTGCGAGGTATACCACGGACTGCAGGTCGCCGACGTTCTGACGGTGGGTCTTTCGGTGCTCCCCTATCACCACACCTACGAGGCCGTGGTGGGGATTCTGGTGTATCTCCACCGCCACGCCACCACCTGCATCAACGATTCTCTGGCGGCGATCTTAAAGAATCTGAAGCTTTATCAGCCCGATTTCATTTATCTGGTGCCCGCCTTTTTGGAAATGTTTTACAAAAAAATCCGCGCCACCATGGAGGAACGGGGCAAATGGAAGACCTTCCAAAAGGGTGCCAAAATCTCTTCCTTCCTTCTGAAATTGGGGATCGACGTTCGAAGAAAGCTCTTTGCGGAGCTTCACGAGACCTTTGGCGGCAAGCTGGAATTGATGGTGGTGGGAGCCGCCCCCTTGCGCTCCGAGGTGATCCAATTTTTTGAGACCGTCGGCATTACCGTTTGCCAGGGCTACGGCATTACCGAATGCTCTCCCCTTGTCAGCGTGAACCGCAACAACAAATATGCCGATCCCGAAACCGTGGGGATGCCCCTTCCCTGCCTGGAGGTTCGCATCGATAAGCCCGGCGAGGACGGAAACGGTGAGATCTGTGTCAAGGGCAAAACCGTTATGATGGGCTACTACAAAAACCCCGAGGAGACCCGCCGCGTGATGGTAGACGGCTGGTTCCACACGGGAGATTTGGGCAACATTGACGAGAGAGGCTATCTGACCATTACGGGCCGTTGTAAGAACCTGATTGTTCTGGACAACGGAAAGAACGTGTATCCCGAGGAATTGGAAAATTACATTATGAACATTCCTTACGTGGCTGAGGTGGTCGTCAGCGGCGTGAAGGACGACAGCGGAAAAACCGTGATCGAGGCCGAGATCTTCCTTTCCAAGGAAAAGGTGAAGGAAATGGGAGCCGCTCCCGAGGTCCCCGCCATTCTTGCCGATATCCGTGCGCTGACAGAGGCACTCCCCATGTACAAGCAGGTCACACGCATCAAGCTGCGCGACACCGAATTCGAAAAGACCACCACCAAAAAAATCCGCAGAAATTACAACAAATAAAAATAGCGACGTTAAAAAGCAGTCCGCTCCCCTTTCGGGGAAACGGACTGCTTCTGTTTTTGCAAAAAGGATTTATTCCTCTTCCTTTTTCCGATTCTTTTTGGTGATACGGTCGTAGATCAAAACTCCGATGCCGCTGACGGCGGCGGTCACGGCAAACACCGCGGCGGCAAACCAATAGTTCTCCTCGCCGATGGCATTTCCGCCGATGGTGGAGGTTAAAATCGAGGGGATCCGTGCGATGCACGAAAGCAAGAGCCAATGCCCCAATTTCATTTCGGTCAACCCCACAAAATAGCTGATCAGATCCTTGGGCGTTCCGGGGATCAGCATAATCAAAAAGAGAACCGCATCCACCCTGCGGGAATTCTGCAAAAAATGAAGGGAGCGGATCTTTTCCACGGAAAAGAACACCTCCACCAATTTGACCCCGAAGTTTCGAACCAAGAGAAACACCAGCGTGCTGCCGATCAAAACGCCCGCCATCACAAGAAGGGTTCCCTCAAAGCCCCCGAAGGCGATTCCCGCGGCGATTTCCAGGGGCTCTCCCGGGATCAGCGCCACCAGAATCTGCAGAACCATCACCCCAACGAAAATGCCTCTGGCACCCCAGCCCTTTTCCTCCACCCAAGCCCGAAAGGCCTCGGGATCCTCGAAAAAGGAAAGGATGGGTTCGGAGAGAAACACCGTAACGGCAAGGAAGAACAAAATCAATATCACAACGGCGCAAAGGCTCAGGGCCTTGCGGTGCTTTTCGGTCATTTTCATACGTTCTCCTTATCCTGCAAGCCCTTGGCAACGCTGCTTTTGATCCTTTCCCACTCCTCGGGATGCTCTACGTAATAAAGGGGGCATTTTTTTCCCGTTACGTCATAATGTCGGATGAGGTTTTCCTCGCTCAGATCAAAATTTTCGCAAAGCCAAATCAAAAGGCGGATCAGCGATTCCTCCGTCACCTCAGAAAATTTCCCTTCGGAATCGGGGTGGCAGACCTCAACGGAGATCGTGTCCCTATTCCGTTCATTGGTGGCACTGCTTTTTTCATCCAAGGGAACGCACAGGATCACCTCTCCCTCCAGGCCCACGATAAAATGAGAGCTGACGGTAGAATCGGGAGAATCAAAATAGTTGCGGTTGGCCATGGCGGTGGTATTGGGATTTCCCACGTAATGAACGGCAATATCCCGAACCCCCTCCAAGGGTACGCCGCGGCGGGATGCGCCGTCCACCCGAATCAGCTGCACGTCCACCCATTCGGGAAGGGTGATTCCGCCGGAGGTTTCGCAGGGCGTATCCGAAAAGGGCGCTCTTTCCCCAAGAAACAGCACCGCCCCCAGCAGACACAGAACCGCAAAGAGAACCGCCGCTACCGCATAGGAGATTCCTTTCGGATCAAGCGCTTTTTTTCGGATTCGTTTTCGTTTCATGGCCAAACCCCTTTTTACCATCCTTTTTCCCCCTTCATTGTACCAATTTTCGCGAAAAAATGCAATGACCATTCTGTAAACAGATGCGGAATTTACCGATTTTGCCCTCATTTTTTATGTAAACAGTTGACAGGGTTTCGGTTTTTTGATAATATAGTTTTAAAAACCAAGTGAGGTATTTTTATGGGAAAGCTTGAAACCATCAACGAGACACCTCGATACGATCTGATTCGGCACTACGTTTGCGGTGCCGTGGAAAAATACAGTGAACACGATGCTTTTGTTTTGAAGCAGGAAAAAGGCGGTGTCTCCCATTTCCGCCATATCAGCTACCACTCTTTTTGGGAGGAGATGCGCAAGTTCGGCTCGGGTCTGATCCGCTTGGGCCTGCAAGGAAAGCGGATCGCGCTGATTGGCTTCAACTCCTACGAATGGATCCTGACCTATCTTTCCGTTCTTTGCGGAGTGGGTGTGATCGTGCCCTTGGACAAGGAATTAACCGAGCCCGAGGTGCTTCTTTCTCTCAGCCGAAGCAAGGCGGATGCGGTGGTGTTTGACAGCAAGCATCAGGAATTGATGCTTCGCCTCTCCGAGGCAAACGATATGGGGATTTCCCATTTTATTTCCACCGAAAAGCTCTGCGATACCGTTCCCAGCATCCGTGAAATTTCGGAGCTGGGCGCATTGGAATTGAAAACCAACGACGCCTTCGACCGTTACGATCCCGATCCCGATGCAATGGCCACCATTATTTTCACCTCGGGAACCACCTCCCTTTCCAAGGCGGTGATGCTTTCCAACCGCAACATTGCCACCAATCTGCACGATCTTTTGTCCGTGGAGAGCATTTATCCCGAGGATCGGAATCTGGTCTTTCTCCCCTTGCACCACACCTTCGGCTCGGTGGGCTTGACCTATTTTCTTTGCTCGGGTGCCACCAATATGTTTTGCGACGGCCTGCGTTACGTGCAAAAGAATCTGAAGGAATACAAGATCACCACCTTCGTTTGCGTGCCTCTGCTTCTGGAGGTGATGTACCGCAACATTTGGCGCGGTATTGAAAAGAAGGGGCTGACCAAAACCGTGCAGGGCTTGCTGAAGGTCAGCAAAAATATGAAGAAAATGGGAATCGACGTTCGCAGAAAGCTGTTCAAGAGCGTTTTGGCGGAATTGGGCGGCGAATTGCGCTTTATCATCAGCGGTGCCTCCGCCATTGACAAAAAGGTGGCCGAGGGCTTTAACGATTTCGGTATTCTGACGGTGCAGGGCTACGGCTTGACGGAAACCAGCCCCGTACTCAGCGCGGAAAACCCCTTTCATATGCGCTACGGCTCCGTGGGAAAGGTCTTCCCCTCTGTGGAGATCACCATTGAAAATCCCAACGAGGACGGCATCGGCGAAATTGTGGCCAAGGGCGGCAACGTGATGCTGGGCTACTATGAAATGCCCGAGGAAACGGAAAAGGTATTGAAGGACGGGAAATTCTACACGGGTGATCTGGGAAAATTTGACGAGGACGGCTTCCTTTACATTACGGGAAGAAAGAAAAACGTGATCGTACTGAAAAGCGGCAAGAACGTGTATCCCGAGGAATTGGAGCAAACCTGCGCCGCCCTCCCCTATATCAGCGAGATCATGGTATACGGCAAGGTCAAGGAGGACGACCTTTTGGTGGCCGCCAAGATCGTATACAGCAAAGAATATTTCCGCGAGACCATGCCCAATGCCACCGAGCAGGAATTGGCCGCGTTTATGAAGGGCGACATTTCAAGGATCAACGAGACCCTTCCCGCATACAAGCACATCAAGCACCTGACCTTCCAAACCACGCCCCTTATCAAGACCAGCACGGCCAAGATCAAGCGGCACGAGGAGATCGCCAAGGACGAGGCCTAAGGATTCAAAAGAGGACCCCTTTTCGAAGAGGTCCTCTTTCTTTATGATCTCATTGTTTTCTTATTTTCTCAATTTTGCCAGAAGCATCTTGGCGCAATCGATCTGGTTGGGGATGTTGCCGTTTTCATCGCGCACTCTCCAAATGTCGGGGGTGATCTCATCGGCCACGTAGATTTTGCCGTTTTCATCATAGCCCACCTCGATTTTGAAATCAATCAAGGTCAGCCCGAGGCTTGCCAGCTCTTTTTTCAAGACCTCGCCCACGCGGACCAAAATGTCCAGCGCTTCGTCATACTGCCCCTCGGAGAGGATGCCTTCATCAAGCAAATGCGCTCACTGATCAGGGGATCGCCCTGCTCGTCGCTCTTCAAGGTGACCTCGGTATAGGGGGGATCGAAAACCAGACCCTCCGCCATATCAAAGCGGCGGCACATACTGCCTGCGGTAAAATAGCGAAGAACGAATTCCAACCTCGGAACGGTGAGGTTGCGCACCTTCATCAACCCCTGCTCCACGTTGCCGCCCAGATAATGGGTGGGGATCCCGTTTTTCTCCATCAATTCAAAAAAGTAGTTGGAAATTTCCAAACCGATCTTGCCTTTTCCTTCCACACTGCCGCCAACGGTGTTGGAGCCGGGATCGAAAACGCCGTTTTCGCCGGTTGCGGAATCCTTAAACAACAAATGCACGATGCCGGTTTCTTCATCCAGAAGAACGTTTTTGGTTTTTCCTTCGTATAACTGTTTCATAAATATGGCTCCTTTTGTTTTTTGCGTCATCTGACAAAATATTATATCACGCCACGGAGAATTTGGCAATAAATTTCGAAAAAAAATCGAAAAAAACTCGTCGAAATGATTGGATTTTTTCAAAATATTCTTTTCATTTACCGCAAAGTATGATAAAATAAACCGTCGAGGGGTCAAGCAAGGTCGGTAACGCTTGATACCGATTTCCCCTTCCGCAAGGGGCGAACACATTTTGGGAGGTTTTCCGATGGTATTGGAGCTTTTGAATATTGAAAAGTCCTTTGGAGAAAAAAAGGTTTTAACCGACGTTTCGCTGAAGGCGGAGGGCGGAAAGGCCTTCGGACTTTTGGGAAGAAACGGAGCGGGAAAAACCACCTCGATCCGTATTCTGATGGGCGTTTTCCCCGCCGACAGCGGACGTGTGCTGATCGACGGTGCGCCCATTGATTACAGCAAAATCGGGATCGGCTATTTACCCGAAGAAAGAGGGCTTTACCCAAAGAAGATCATTTTGGATCAATTGACCTATTTTGCGGAGCTGAAGGGAATGAACCGCAAGGCGGCTGTCAAGGCCGTGGATTATTGGCTGGAACGGCTGGGGATGACGGAATACCGCAACAAAAAGCTGGAGACCCTTTCCAAGGGAAATCAGCAGAAGATCCAGCTGGTCACGGCCCTCTCCCACGATCCCGATATCATCATTTTGGATGAGCCCTTCTCCGGGCTGGATCCCGTGAACGCCATGCTGTTAAAGGACGTGGTCAAGGAGGAGATCCGAAGGGGGAAGATCGTTTTGTTTTCCAGCCATCAGATGAACTACATTGAAGAGTTTTGCGACTGCATTGCCATTCTCAACCAAGGAAAGGTGGCGCTTTGCGGCGAAATGCATACCATCAAGCGAAATTACCCCCGCGATCGGCTGGTGGTGCGCAGCGAGAAGGCCGATGCCATTCTTTCCGATTTCGGCTCCTCGTGCACCAAAACGGAAGACGGCGCTTTGATGATACAGCTTGCCTCTCCCGCAGACAAGAAGCCTGTTATGATCCGCTTGACGGAGCAATACGACGTTGACGAGGTCAAGGTATTCGAGCCTTCCCTCAACGATATTTTCGTGCAATATGCCGGTGATGCGGCAAAGGAGGGCGAACAATGAAGCAGTTCGGAACCATACTCAAATTTGAATTGAAAAATTACGCCAAGAATAAGGCTTTCGTGGGAATCACGATCTTTTTGGTGGTGCTGATCGCCGCTTTGATGTTTTTGCCCCGTATCATCGCCCTTTTCGAAAATGAGGATCCCTCCGACGACGCGAACGAGAGCCTTTCCGTTATGCTGATCAAGGCAGACGATCCCGCGCAGGCGGAGATGGTAAAAGAAACGTTTGCCGCCTCCTTTGGGGACTATAACGTGCAAATGACAGACGAAGAAATCCATTCGATCAAGGATAAAATCACCTCCGGTGACGTGGAATGTGCCTTTGTCCTGAACGGGCCGACCTCCTTTACGTATTACGTAAACAACCTCTCTATGTACGATATGAATCCCGATATTGCCTCTGAGGTCTTGCAGCAGATTTATCAGATGAACGCCATGATCGGCGGCGGAATGTCCGCCGAGGATGCCGCAGGGGTTATGAGCATTCGGATCGACGGTGAGGTGGAAAGTCTGGGAAAGGATCAGATGCAGAACTTTTTCTACACCTACATTATGATCTTTGCTCTGTACATGGTCATTCTTCTTTACGGTCAGATGGTCGCTATGAGCGTTGCCACGGAGAAAAGCTCTCGCGCCATGGAGCTTCTCGTTACCAGCGCCAAGCCCCTGAACATGATGTTCGGAAAGGTTTTGGCTGCTTGTGCGGCGGGGCTGATCCAGCTCGTGGCCATTTTCGGATCGGCGCTTTTGTTCTACAACGTGAACAAATCCTATTGGGGAGACAACGGAATCATTGATTCCATATTCAACATTCCGCCGGAGCTGTTTGTTTATATGCTCGTATTCTTCCTTTTGGGCTTTTTGATCTACGCTTTTCTTTACGGTGCCATCTCCTCCACCGTTTCCAAGCTGGAGGATATCAATACCGCCGTACAGCCCGTCACGTATCTGTTTTTATTCGGCTTTATGGTGGTGATGTTCTCTATGTCCGGCGGAAACGTTGACCACCTTTTGATGCGGATCTGCTCTTATCTTCCCTTCACCTCTCCCATGGCGATGTTTACGAGAATTGCCATGAGCACGGTTCCGTGGTATGAGATTGCCCTTTCCATCGGAATTCTGATTGCCTCCACCTTCGGGATCGGCGTTCTTTCCGCCAAGATCTACCGTGTCGGCGTTTTGATGTACGGAACCTCCCCGAAGATCGGCAACATCATCAAGGCGGTTTGGAAGGCATAAAGAAGCTTTTTCTGCAAAGCGCTTGCCGCGGTCGGCGATCATATTCGAGCGCACCGAGCGCAAAAAAAGCCCGCAGGCCCCACAGCGCTGCGGGTCTTTGGGTTTGAAACAGGCAGAAAAAGAAATCCCTCGACTTCTTTCTGTTTTTGGCGGAATGACAGAATAAAACAAAACGGACACCGTAAAGGCTGGTTCTCATAAGGAAGTTTGATTGTATTTGCTTTGCTGTAAACAAATATAAACGCCGACAGATTCTTTGTCGGCGTTCATATTATTCATTTTTTGATAAGACGCGAATCAAATTCATAACAAAAGCAATTATAAAGGTCGAAATCCCCACAATTTCGGAAACCAAAGCGACAACGTACTTTCCATGCGAAACCTCTGTCCATTGTCCGTGGGATACTAAATAATAATGACCCGCTTGATATAATTCATACTCAGTTTC
>JAFWBD010000005.1 GCA_017507325.1 Clostridia bacterium
AAAAATACCATTGATAATAATGGGTAATTTCATGAGCCAATGTAAAAAAGATATCTTGCAATGAATTGTTTTCAGTTACATTAGCAGCAATTGAGATTCTGGGGTAAATCTTTCTTTTTCCATCATTCATACTGTAAAAAGCACCATAATATGTATGATTATCAAGATGATGCTTGAATCCTCGGGTATTGCAAAACAATATATTCAATCGGATGGGAAAATAATAGTGTTTTCTTAAGAAGGTAATAAAACTGTTAATTTCATTAACAATAGTTGCGTCAAAAATATTGTCATATTCATAAAACTTATATCGTATACCTGTTGCATTTGCAGAATCTGCATATTGATCTTTATGTTTTCTATCAATCCAAGAAATCATATTAGCACCTATAAATTCTTAGTTTATAAAATAAATTATACCATAATCGTCGGGGAAATTATAGTGAAATATCCTTCGGATGTGAAATAATGACCTGCGGACATTGTGAAATATTGCGTCTTCGCCGCAATGTGAAATGAAATAAATCCACCTACGCCCGCAGGCATTTCACACGCCGTAGGCGTATTTTACGCACGAAGTGCACTTCACAAATCCCGAATGGGATTTATTTCGTTGAAAAGAGCAATATAACGGTGCGTAAAGTAGAGTAAAAAAAGCGAAAAGGGGCGTAACTGCGCAGTTCTATAAATTGGAATTTATCGATTATTTGCTTCTTCTTCAATCACTTTTAAGGCGGGTTTTACACCAACAAAATTTGTAAAAGAATAGGTAGAACCGTTATATTCAAATTTCAATACCTGGCTGAGGATTCCTGCCCGAATCTTCAAATTTTCAATTTGCTTCAAATCCACCTCATACAACAATTCTCCAATATTGCTTCTCATATCTACATCAAACAGATTTAGTTTATTTCCGTTTACACAGAGAGCCACTATACCGTATTCACCTTTGGGCAATTTAGTGGCCGTTGCGCAGAAACCAGCACCGCGATTGTCACAATAGCCGTCAGCAATCAATTTGTCTTGAAATTTTGCCATTTGTAAAACCTCCGTTATTTAAATTTGTGTTTATCAAACAGATTATACCACTTTTCCGTAAACAAATCAAGGCGTAGCCTTGTATATCATCCGCAACTTGTTGCGGTATATCATCAACACGCAGTGTTGTATCTCATCAAGCCGCAGGTAGATACACGCTGGCGCGTGATGAGATACAAGGGCGGCAAACCGCCCTTGATGATATACACGACTGCGTCGTGATGATATGCCAAGCCTGCGGCTTGGATAAAAAAATCCGATGCTTTCGCATCGGATTTTTTGGTGGAGACAGAGGGGATCGAACCCCCGACCTTACGGATGTGAACCGTACGCTCTAACCAGCTGAGCTATGTCTCCGAACAAGAAAGATTTTAACACAGATTTCAAAAAAAATCAAGAGGTTTCTGAATTTCAATGAAAAAATCTTTTTGTTTTTTTAAAAGAAGAGATTTTAAGGCGTTCTTTTCGCTCAGTCGTTCTCTTTCCAAGCATTTTTATCGTAGACACGCTTGACGCGAGGCATAAAATTACACAGCACCTCATAAGAAAAGCTGTTAACCATACCTCCCAAATCCTCAGCGGTGATCATCTCTTCTCCATCCCGTCCCAAAACCGTAACAAGATCTCCTACTTGAACCGATTCCACCTCGCTGACGTCCACCATAATGATATCCATACAGACTCTGCCCACCACGGGTGCACGTTTTCCGCGGATCAGAACAAAGCCTTTTCCGCTGAAGGCGCGGTTGTAGCCGTCCGCATAGCCGATGGATACCGTGGCGATCTTGCGGTGGGCGGGGGCAACGTAGGTGTGGCCGTATCCGATGGGAAAGCCCTTTTTGGCCTCCTTGCAATGAATCACGCGGCTGTAAACCGACATGGCGGGGCGCAGATCCAAATCCTTCACATCCACGAATTCCGAGGGGGCATAGCCGTAAAGACCGATGCCGAAGCGGCACATATCGTACTTTGCGGGAAAGCCCACCGAGGCAGCCGTATTACAGATATGCCGCAGAGAAAAGCGAACGCCTTTTTGCTCCAAAAGCAGCAAAAAGGAATCGAAAATTTCGGTTTGCTTCTTGGCGGAATCCACATCCTCACAGTCCGCACAAGCATAATGGCTGAAGATTCCTTCAATCTCCAAATAAGGAAGCTTTGAAATGGCACAAATTGTCTCGACCGAAGAGGGCTCGGGAGCAAAGCCGATTCTGCCCATTCCCGTATCCACGGCAAGATGAACCTTAAGGCGCTTTCCGCTTTTTTCGGCAAGGCAAGAAAGGGCCTCTGCCTCCGTCTTTTCATACACAGTGGCGGTCAAGGAATGCTCTAAAAGAATCGAATATCCCGCAGGGTGGATATTGGAGAGGATCAGGATCGGATTTTTGATGCCCGCACGACGAAGCTCCACCCCTTCCTCCAAGGTGGCAACACCGAAATAATCCGCCTTATGCTGTAAAAGCCTTGCCACCTCCACAGCGCCGTGACCGTAGGCATTTGCCTTCAAAACCGCAAGGGACCGAACTCCTTTGCCGATTCTGCTTTTCAAACGGTCAAAATTGTGCTCAATGGCCTCCGGATCAATATATGCAAAACTGCGGAGGCAATCGGGATGGATGGTCATATTCTCACCCTTTCTAAAATCTTGTTCAAAACGGACATCTCATCATATCACAAAACGAGGAAGCTGACAAGACCATCACCGTTTTTTAAACGGAAATCCCAAGAAATTGAATCCTTGGCATAATAAAGGCGGCTCGGTCAAGGACCGAGCCGCGCAAAGAATCAAAATCAGATAACGCCTTGGGCAATCATTGCTTCGGCAACCTTCTTGAAGCCTGCAATGTTAGCACCGGCAACCAGATTGTATCCGAGGCCGTGCTCCTCGGCAGCCTGAGCAGAAGCATCGTGAATGCTCTTCATAATCTGCTTCAACTTGGCATCCACTTCCTCGGAGGTCCAGCTGTAACGCTCGGAGTTCTGAGACATTTCCAAGCCGGAAACGGCAACACCGCCTGCATTCACTGCCTTGGAGGGGCCGACAACCTCAACGTTCTCCTGCAGATACTTCAAGGTCTCATTGGGAGTGGGCATATTGGAAACTTCAAGATAATACTTCGTGCCATTGGCAACGATCTTCTCGGCATCCTCCTGGAGAACCTCGTTCTGGGTGGCGCAGGGCATTGCAATGTCGCACTTAACACCCCAAGGCTTCTGGCCGGGATAGAAGGTGGCATTGGGGAACGCCTTCACGTAATCCTCAATGGTTCCGGTACGGGAGGTACGGATCTCCACGAGCTTATCAAACTTCTCCTGAGTGGTCACACCGTCGGGATCGTAAACGTAGCCTGCTCTGCCCGAAATGGTAACGACCTTGGCACCGAGCTCGGCGGCCTTCTTGCAAACACCCCAGGTTACGTTGCCGTAGCCGGAGCAGCAGATGACCTTGCCCTCGATGCTGTCGCCCATTCTCTTCAGTACTTCCAGTGCGTAGTAGATGGCACCGTACCCGGTGGCCTCGGGACGGATCAAGCTACCGCCGAAGGAAAGGCCCTTGCCGGTCAACACGCCGTTCTCGTAAGCACCGCGGATTCTCTTGTACTGACCGAACATATAGGCCACTTCTCTGGCACCGACACCGATATCGCCTGCGGGAACGTCCATATCGGGACCGATGTAGCGGTAAAGCTCGGTCATAAAGCTCTGACAGAAGCGCATAATTTCATTATCGCTCTTACCCTTGGGATCGAAATCGGAGCCGCCCTTGGCACCGCCCATAGGAAGCGTGGTCAAGCTGTTCTTAAAGGTCTGCTCGAAGCCCAAGAATTTGAGCATACCGGCGTAAACGGTGGGATGGAAGCGAAGGCCTCCCTTATAGGGACCGATGGCGGAATTGAACTGGATGCGGTAACCGCGGTTTACACGGATCTTCCCTTCATCGTCTACCCACGGAACGCGGAAAATGATCTGCTTTTCGGGCTCAACAAGACGCTCGAGAAGAGCATATTTTTCATATTCGGGGTGCATATCAATCACCTTATCGAGGGAGCTCAAAACCTCCTCAACGGTTTGACAAAATTCAGGCTCATAAGGATTTTTGGCTTTGGTTTCCTCAATGACCCTTGCAACGTATGCATTCATAATTACGGATCCTCTTTTCTAAAAAAATGATGCGCCTATTATAGCAAATTTCGCAGTTGTTGTCAAGATTCTCTTGGGAATCCGCTTTCGAAAATTAAGTTTGAATCAAAAATTCTTTATTTTTAAAATAAAAACGACCATTTTGGTTTTTAAAATTTTGTTTCTTTCCGATATTTTCTCATCAAAAAAGACGAAAAAGGCTTGGTTTTCGGATGTTTTTTCCTCAAAATCGAAAAGGTCTTGATTGACGGCGAACTTTGCGGTATAATAAATGGGTAATTTTAATCGATTCGGGGATTTTCATATGAACGATTTTCAAATGCGATCTGCAGCTCTTTTTTCACAAAGGGTGATCGACGCCTTCGCTGATTGCCACGTTGCCGTTTTCGGCTTGGGCGGGGTGGGCGGTCACGCGGCAGAGGCTCTTTGCCGCGGCGGTATCGGAAAAATCACCTTGGTTGACGGTGAATGCTATGAATTATCCAACTGTAACCGACAGCTTTTTGCCACGACCAAAACGTTAGGAAGGCCAAAGGTTGAGGCAGCGAGCGAAAGACTCAAGGAAATCAACCCCTCCCTTGAGATTCGCTCCCATTCCCTGTTCTTTCAGGAGGGCTGTGATACCGATGCTCTTTTGGAGGGCGTGGATTATATTTTGGACGCCATCGATACCGTTTCCTCCAAGCTGTTTTTGATTCAGGAGGCCTTCCGCAGAAGGATCCCCGTTATTTCCAGTATGGGGACGGGGAACAAATTGGATCCCACCGCCTTTCGGGTGACGGATCTGTATTCCACGAAGGTTTGCCCCTTGGCAAGGGTTATGCGCTATGAATGCAAAAAAAGGGGAATCCCCGGCTTTAAGGTGGTTTACTCCGAGGAGGAACCGATCTCCTCTCATTTAGGGGAGGTTAAGGGGAAGCATATCCCCGGCAGTGTCAGCTTTGTTCCCGGTGTTGCGGGAATGATTCTGGCAGGAGAAATTTTAAAGGATCTATCAAAGATATGTTTATCATCGGAACAGAAAAATTAGGCGTTTCATTCGGGGAAAAGACACTTTTTGAAAACGTTTCCTTTTCCGTGAACGAAAGGGATAAGGTGAGCATCGTCGGGGTAAACGGTGCCGGAAAAAGCACCCTGATGCGGCTGCTCTACAAGCGGGAGATCCCCCATACGGGCAACATTTTTCTTGCAAAGGGGAAAACGGTCGGGTATCTTGAGCAGCAAAGTCCGCTGGATCCCGAAATGACGGTTCTTTCCGCCGCTCTCTCGGTATTCCGCTCCTTGACGGAGGAGGAACGCCGTCTGGAGGAGCTCTCCGAGCAAATGAAGCTGGATCACAGTGAACGCACCATTGCCGCCTTCACGGCACTTCAGCAGCATTTCGAGCGAAGCGGCGGATATGAATATCGAAGCCGTGCACGGGGAACGCTGATCAGCATGGGCTTTGGAGAGGACAAATTGAATTTGAAGGTGGGGGAGCTTTCGGGCGGACAGAAAACCATTCTCCAGCTTTCGCTTTTAATTTTGGAGGAGCCCGACATTTTGCTGTTAGACGAGCCCACCAACCATTTGGACGTCCGTTCTCTGGAATGGCTCGAGGAAAAGCTCAAAAAGATTCGCAGCACCGTGCTTTTGATCTCGCACGACCGTTTGTTTTTGGACCGTGTTACCTCGAAAACCCTGGAAATTGAAAACGGCCACGCCAAGCTTTATTCGGTTCCCTATTCCCAATACCGCACCGTCAAGGAAAAGGAGCGGGAGATCTGGGAGCACCACTACCAAACCCAGCAAAAGGAGATTGCAAGGATTGAGGCCTTTATTGCCCAGCAGAAAAGATGGAACCGAGAAAAAAACATCATCGCGGCAGAATCCCGCCAAAAGGCCTTGGATCGAATGGTCAAGGTAGAAAAGGTGGAGAATCTTCCCGAATCCATTTCCTTTCAATTCACCTCAGCCATCGAATCCGGTAACGACGTACTCAGTGTCAGAGAGCTTTCCAAGGCCTACGGAAGCCTTTCGCTTTTTCAGAAGCTCTCCTTCGAGGTAAAAAAGGGAGATCGCCTTTTGATCATCGGAGCCAACGGCAGCGGAAAATCTACTTTGCTTCAAATTCTGGCGGAGCGTCTTTCAGCAGACAGCGGTCAATACCGATACGGATATAACGTTCGGATGGGCTATTACGACCAATATCAGCACCTCAATGAAAACAACACGGTTTTGGAGGAGATCTGGGAGGACAGTGATCTGACCCACACGCAGATCCGTTCGCTTTTGGCCGGATTTCTGTTCAAGGGCGACGACGTTTTCAAGGAGATCCGCGTCCTCTCGGGCGGAGAGCGGGCTCGCTTGGTTTTGGCAAAGCTGATGCAAAAAAAGGTCAACCTCCTATTGCTGGACGAGCCCACCAACCACTTGGATATCGAATCCCGTGAGGCGTTGGAAAACGCTCTGACCTCCTTTCAAGGAACGGTAATCGCCGTATCTCACGACCGATATTTTACCAACAAATTGGCAAACAGAATCCTTTCCTTTGAGAAAGACGGAAGCGTAAGCTTTTTCTCGGGGGACTACGCCGCCTTTCGCAGCTTTGCGGAAAAGACGGAGCCTTCCTCTTCGGAAAGCTTGAAGGTACCTTCTCGTCCGTCGGGAAACGATTGGGAGGAACGCAAAAAGAAAAAGCAAGCCGAAGAAAAGAGGAAAAACCGCATCCGAAAAATCGAAGCGGAAATCTCCGACCGCGAGGAAGAGATCCGCTTGCTCGATCTGGAAATTCAAAAGAACATTACGGATTACGTCGTTTTGCAGGGACTCTATGAAAAAAAAGAGGCTCTCACAAAGCTTTGTGATGCCCTTTTGGAGGAATGGAGCGAATTGGAGGAAAACTAAATACATATCCCGGCCGTTTCCAAACATATATTGGTAAAAAAGGTTTGGAGGCAAACATATGATTATGATTTCCGTAAAGGGACAGAATTTAAAGCTGGCCTTATCCTTGATCGCTTCGGTACTGATCATTGCTCTGGTGCTGGTGCTCCATCCAATGGGAGAAAAAAGCTACGTATATCCCGACGAGGTACTACCGGCTGTCAAGCATTTATCCCCATCGGATTTTAAAAAGATCTCCACCAACGAAGATCGCGTTCGTTTTTTAATGCGCTTTGGCTGGGAGGTGGACCCCGAAGCCAAAGAGGTTTTGGAGGTAACGGTTCCCGAAAAATTCGATGCCGTATACCAAAGCTACAATCAACTACAGGTCGGCGAGGGCCTGGATCTGGAAAAATACAAGGGAAAATCGGTGAAACGGTACACGTATCTGGTAAACAACTACGATTACGAGGGGACGGTTTACGCCAATCTCTTGATTTATAAAAACACTGTGATCGGAGGCGATATTTGCTCGGCACGCTCCGACGGATTTGTACACGGTCTGACCAAAGGAAATGATTTCCTGACTTAAATTTTAAAAAAGCGGCACACTTTAGAGGAAAGGGTGTGTCGTTTTTTGATTTTTCTGAAAAGATTCCTTTGCGGCTTTCTCATCAGCCTGGCCTTGACCACCGCATTTTCCTACGGCCTCCTTTGGATCTTTTTTTCCTTATGGGAGCTAATGTAAAAGACCCGCTCCGATGGCAAATCGGAACGGGTCTTTTTTTGTTACGGAAATTTTAAGAATTCTTGTGAAGGGTCCTCTGGATCAGCTTCACAAGCTCCACTGCAGGGATCACCAAAATCGAAAGTCCCAAGCCGATCAGATACTCGGTCGCACCGATCACGGCAAAGGAGAAGAGAGATGCCAAAAAGGGGATCTCAATCACCAGCGTGGTCAAAAGCAATGCGGCACCGCCTGCCAGCCAAAGCCATTTATTCTGCTTTTTCATGGAGAAAATCGATCCGCGGCGGGAGCGGAGGTTGAAGGCTTGGAAAATCTCCGCCATGGACATCGTCAAGAACGCCATGGTGGTACCGTGCTCAGCACCGTCCATACCGTTACCGATGAAATAGGCGATCAGTGTCAGAACGGAAACGATCAGGCCCTGATAGAAGATATCAAATGCGACACCGCCCGCAAAAATGCCTTCCTTGGAATCGCGGGGCTTCTGCTTCATAGAATCGGGCTCACCGTGCTCCATACCCAAGGCAAGGGCGGGGAGACTATCGGTGATCAAGTTGATCCACAAAAGATGAACGGGCTTTAATAGCGTAAAATTCAGCATCGACGCCACAAAGATACCGATCACCTCGCTAAGGTTGGAGGAGAGCAGGAATTGAATGGCCTTACGGATATTGGCATAGATCTTTCTTCCCTCCTCCACCGCCGAAACGATGGTAGCGAAGTTATCGTCGGCAAGGATCATATCCGCAACGTTTTTGGTAACGTCGGTTCCGGTGATGCCCATACCGACACCGATATCGGCACTCTTGATGCTGGGAGCATCGTTAACACCGTCACCGGTCATGGCGGTCACCATTCCGCGGCGCTTCCAAGCGGTAACAATGCGAACCTTATGCTCGGGCTGAACGCGGGCGTACACGCTGTAGCGATCGATCACCCGATCCAATTCTTCATCGCTCATAGAATCCAATTCGGCGCCGCGGACAGCACCGGAAGCATCCGAAAGAATTCCGAGCTCCTTTCCGATGGCCACGGCCGTATCGATGTGGTCACCCGTAATCATAATCACGCGGATGCTGGCATCGCGGCAAGCGGCCACAGCATCCTTCACCTCGGGACGGATGGGGTCGATCATACCGCAAAGACCCAGGAATACCAATTCCTTTTCCAGTGTTTCGGAGTCTTCCTTTTCGGGCTTGGCATCCAAATTGCGGAAGGCGCAGGCCAAAACACGCAAGGCATCATCGGCCATAGCCTTATTTTCCTTCAGGATCTCGCTTCTTTTTTCATCGGTCAAAGGAAGGATTCCTTCGGCGGAAAGATAGCGGTCACAGCGTCTTAAAAGCTCATCGGGTGCGCCCTTGGTAAACTGCAAGAAGCCTTCACCGTCACGATGAACCGTCGTCATCATTTTTCGGCCGGAATCAAAGGGAACCTCGGCTACACGGGGATACTTTTCCTTCAGAGCACCCTTTTCCTGCCCTGTGACCGCGGCAAAATTCACCAAGGCACATTCGGTGGGCTCGCCCACGGCAGTTTTCTTTTCCACGTCGTATTCCGCATCGGAGGCCAAAGCCATTCCTCTTGCCAAAAGGTTTTCGTCCACGGAATAGGAACGAACCACGGTCATTTTATTCTGAGTCAGCGTACCGGTTTTATCCGAGCAGATCACCTGTGCACAGCCAAGCGTTTCCACTGCGGTCAAGCGGCGGATCACCGCTTTTCTCTTGGACATTTTGGTCACACCGATGGAAAGAACGATGGTGACCACTGCGGCCAAGCCCTCGGGAATGGCGGCAACCGCAAGACTGACGGCGACCATAAAGGAATCCAAAAAGTCAATAAACTCGGGCTTTCCGCCGCCCCAGAAGGAACGGATCAATTCCACCGCGAAGATCAGCGCACTGATCCCGAGAACGAGCCAAGTAAGGATCTTGGAAAGACCGGCAAGACGCTGCTGAAGAGGGGTCTCCTCGTTTTCCACTTGTGTCAAGGCACCTGCGATCTTACCCATTTCGGTATTCATACCGATATTCGTTACCACGGCACTTCCGCGGCCGTACACCACGGTGCTGCCCATATAACACATATTTTTGCGGTCGCCCAAAGAGATCTCCCCTGCATCTGAAGAAAGAGCCTCGGAAATCTTTTCCACGGGAACGGATTCACCCGTCAGAGCAGCCTCCTCGATCTTCAGAGAAGCCGACTCCAGAATACGGCAATCGGCGGGAACGGAATCCCCTGCTTCCAAAAGGATCACGTCGCCGGGAACCAGATCCTCACTTTTTTCAAAGGAGACCTTCCCGTCGCGCATTACGCGGGAGGTTGCGGCGGTCATCACCTTCAAGGCTTCAATGGCCTCCTCCGCCTTGCTCTCCTGAACCACGCCCAGGACTGCATTGAGAATGACCACGAAAAGAATGATGAAAACGTCGGCAAAGCCTTCGCTTTCACCGTGTACGGAGCTGGAGATCACCCCCGTTACGGCGGAAATGGCGGCGGCGGCCAAAAGGACCAAGATCATAGGATTGGCCAATTCCTTCAAAAAGCGCTTCAAGAGGCTTTCCTTCTTGGGCTCTGCCAATTTGTTTTTGCCGTACTGCTCGCTTCTTTTTTGAACCTGATCGGAGTTCAACCCCTCCGAACGGGTTTGAAGCTGATCCAAAACCTTGCTTGATTCTTCCAAATAGGGCTTCATAGAACAAAATCCTTTCGAAAAAAATAAAAAATAACTCGATACAACCGTACCGAGCCAATCTCCGTACAGTTTCTCGTCCTGTACAAAAGTCTGGTTCATTAAGGCAAGCCAAATCTGCAAAAGCAAATCGAACTGTTGACGTGCCACGCCAAGCGGCGCAAACTACTCCCTCATGACGAGAATATTATAACAAATCTCTCTGAAAAAGTCAAGGGAAAGAAATTGCGGTATTTTCGCAAAATCTTTCCCATTCGGTCGATTATAACGGCTTTTTCGTGATTTCAGCCCATTTTCTCGGTAATTGGGCGGGAGTTTCCTTTTTTTTGACGATCACGATCAAATAGCGTGCGGATAAAGCGTAATCCCGAATCTTTTCTTTTTCCTCCTCGGAAAACGCCTCCAAGGGAAAATCATGAAAATCGGTCTTGACCTCGATGACCTCCGCCAGGGCTCCGCCGGATTTTTCGATGGCTCGGCGGCTTTCCTTCAATTCCTCATAAGCCTTTTGCCCCTTCATGGCAACAAACCGGCCGCCCGTTTTCACAAAAGGCAGGCAAAGCTCGGTTAAAACGGGGAGACGCGCCACCGCGCGGGAAACGCACAGATCGTACCTTCCCCGATGAGCTCCGCGAGCCCCCGCCAGCTCTTCCCCTCTTCCCCACAGCGGAACGACCCGCTCCAAGCCGAGAAGGGCGGCGTTTTCCTTCAGAGCAGTGATCTTTTTTTCGGTGCTGTCGATCATGGTGATTTCGTGATCGGAAAGAACCGTGGCCAGAGGAAGCCCCGGGAATCCTCCGCCGCATCCGATATCACAAATCCTTTTTCTCGGCGAAAAGTTACCAAAAACGGGCGCCTGCAAAAGAGTCAGCGAATCGATCAAATGCTTTAAGGTAACGTCGATGGGGGAAACAAGGGAGGTAATATTGATTCTTTCGTTGGTTGACACCACGCAGTCATACAAGGCCGAGAGCTTCAACAGAGTCTCTTCCTTTTCGGCTTGCGGAATGGCAAAGCGGATCAGATTCCGATATTTTTCCTCCAGCGGCATTATTTTTCCCTCTCTCTCATATTCAGATAGATCATCAAAACGGAGATATCGGCAGGAGAAACTCCCGAAATTCGAGAGGCTCTGCCGATGCTTTCCGGTCGGATCGCCGAAAGCTTCTGCACGGCTTCCAAGCGCAGTCCGCGAATGGCGCTGTAATCGGTATCGGCAGGGATCGGCTTTTCTTCCATTTTTTTGAACTGCTCCGCCTGCTGCAGCTGTCTTTTGATGTAACCCGCATATTTGATCTCGATTTCCGCTCGCTCCAAAGCCTCCTCGGGAAGGAGGGGGCGATTCTCGTCAATGGGAGCAAGATCCCGATATGAGATCCCCGGTCGGCGGAGCAGATCCGCCAATTTCACCCCGCAGGAAACGCTCTGACTTCCCAAGGAGATCAAAAGATCATTGAGCTTTTGGGAGGGAGAAAAATACGTGCTCTCCGCACGGGCAATCTCTCCGTCGATTTGGGCAAAGAGCTTTTGCTTTTCCGCGTAGCGTTTTTCATCCACAAGGCCAAGGCCATAACCGATCTCCATCAAGCGGCGGTCGGCATTATCCTGACGGAGAATGAGCCGATACTCACAGCGGCTGGTCATCATTCGATAGGGCTCATTGGTTCCTTTGGTCACCAGATCGTCAATGAGGGTTCCGATATAGCAGGTTTGACGGGTCAGAACCATTTCCCCTTTTCCGAGGCAGCGCAGGGCGGCGTTGATCCCCGCCACCAGCCCCTGGCAGGCGGCCTCCTCATAGCCGCTGGTGCCGTTAAACTGACCGGCGCCGAAAAGGCCGGGATGATCCTTAAATTCCAAGGTAGGGCGAAGCTGAGTGGGATCGATGCAATCGTATTCGATGGCATAAGCGGTACGCATGACCTGCGCGTTTTCCAATCCCACAATGGAATGAATGACTTGATTTTGCACGTCCTCGGGCAAGGAAGAGGAAAGCCCTTGCACGTAGATCTCCTTGGTATCCGCTCCGACGGGCTCCAAAAACAGCTGATGGCGCTCCTTATCTGGGAAACGCATAATTTTATCCTCGATGCTGGGGCAATAGCGGGGGCCGGTGCTCTTGATCTTTCCCGAATACAAGGGAGAACGGTGAATGTTTGACCGTATGATCTCGTGGGTTTTTTCGTTGGTATAAACCACGTAACAATTCTTTTGCTTTTTTGCGGCAAAGCGTTCCCCGTCGGTTTGATCGGAAAAAGGGGTGGGATTGACGTCGCCTTCTTGTACCTCGCAAACCTCATAACGGATGCTGTCTGCGTGAATACGAGGCGGGGTTCCCGTTTTAAAGCGGCGAAGTGCGATCCCCATCTTCTCCAAGGATGTGCTGAGATAATCGGCCGGATAAAAGTGATCGGGACCTGCGGAATACGAAACGTCCCCCACCACGATATTGGATTTCAAATAGGTACCCGCGCAAACCACGACGCAGGTACAATCGTAAGAGGCGCCGAAACGGGTGATCACACGATAGCCGCCCTCAAAGGGGTTGATCCGACAGATCTCAGCCTGCACCAAGCGGAGATTTTTCGTGTTTTCACAGCAAATCTTCATATAATGATGGTAAGCACGCCGATCGGATTGATGGCGAAGCGAATGAACCGCAGGTCCCTTGCCCAAATTCAGCATACGGCTTTGAAGAGAAGTGGCATCGCTGGCCTTTCCCATTTCTCCGCCTAAGGCGTCGATCTCAAACACCAGATGCCCCTTCCCCGTTCCGCCGATGGAGGGATTGCAGGGCATATTCCCGATGGCCTCCAGCGAAAGGGTGAACAGAACCGTATCCACGCCCATTCTGGCAGAGGCCAAAGCCGCCTCCAGACCCGCATGGCCGGCCCCCACCACCGCTACGCGGCAGGAGCCGGCATGAAACGAAATTTGATCCAACATAAAATCTCCTTATTTACCGATACAAAATCGGGAAAACACCTCATCCAGAATTTTTTCTCCTGCGCTCTTTCCGTCCACCTCCAGCAAAACTGCCAAGGCCGATTCCAAAGACAAGGAAGCCAGATCCTTGCAGCCCGTCAAAACCTGATCGATGGCCTCCTCCAGAAGGATTATGCACTTTGACAGATTGGTTTTCTGTCGGACGTTGGTGATGATCCGCCCTTCACGCAAGGCAAATTCATCGGAAATGAAGACCTTTTCCACCCGAAAAGCCAGCTCGGAGAGATCCTCGGCATCCTTTTCAAAGGAGAGCATCTCCTCGGGGGAAAACGGAAGGCGGTCAAGCTCCAGCCTTTGGGGGAGGTCCTTTTTCGTGAGGACGGGAATGACAACGCTTCCCTCCTCCAGGGAGGAAAGCGCCTCCAGAACCAACTCGTCCTCTTTCTCAAAGGGACGGGAGGAATCGAAAAGAGCAAAAACAAGCTCGCTTTCCCGCACCGCAGCAAGGGCTCGGTCAATGCCGATCTGCTCCACGGCATCGGAAAAATCCCTTCGGACTCCTGCCGTATCCGACAGATTCAGAAGAACCCGACCGACGTGCAAGGGATATTCCAAAACGTCTCTCGTGGTGCCGGGAATGGCGGTAACAATGGCACGCTCCTCTCCCAAAAGCCGATTGAAGAAGCTGCTCTTTCCCACGTTGGGCTTTCCCACAATGGCCGAGGAAATTCCCGATTGGATGGCTCGTCCCATTTGAAAGCTCTTGACCAATAAGGCACAGCGATCCCGAATGGCTTCCAAGGAAAAGACCAATTCCTCATCGCTGAGGGATTGAAGATCCTCCTCCGGATAATCCAAATAAGCCCACAGAGAGGCGGAAGCGGCCAAAAGCATTTCGGAAAGGCGGCCGATCTCCTCGGAAAGCTTGCCCCGAACCGTTTTGGAGGAAAGCAGGGCGGCATCCTTTGTTTTGGCATCCAAAAGATCGGCGATCCCCTCAGCCGCCGTTAAAGAAAGCTTCCCATTCATCAAGGCGCGACGAGAAAACTCCCCCGGTGCGGCAAGAGAAGCCCCCGATTCCAAAAGGGACTCCAGCACCATAGCCGTTACGACCTCGCCCCCGTGGCAGGACAATTCCACCACGTCCTCCCCCGTAAAGGAATGAGGTGCCGCAAAGCAGGTGGCCAAGCCGTCATCCAACACACTTTTCCCGTCGGAGGACAGAATATCCCCATAGATCTGATAACGAAGGGGACATTCCCGAAGCTTTCTTTTGCTTCGGGGAGCAAATATTCTTTCACAAACCGAAAAAGCCTCCGGTCCGGATACACGCAGCACCGCCACGCCGCCTTTTCCGCGGGGTGAGGATACTGCCGCAATCGTTGCATCACTCATACATTCACCTAAAACGCAAAAAAGCGGCGGGAATCCGCCGCATTTTTTTATAAATTCACCATTTCGGTATCTTCCACATCGGCGAGATTAATATCATCGATGCTCTTGGCTTTTACAATGGTACGGGGCTCTCTGACGGGATTGTACTCGTAAACCACCTTGGGCTTGTCAGAGGCGGGGGCTTGCTGCTTGGGACGGCGAGACTCTCTCTTGACACCGCCGACGGGAGACATCACCACGCGACGCTCATCGCCGGAGCCGATGGAATGGGTGGTAACCCCTTCGATCTCCTGCGCCTGAGAATGGATGATCCTTCTTTCGTAGGCGCTCATAGGCTCAAAGGTAACGTTTCTACCGTACTTTTTCACCCGCTGAGCGGTTTTTTTGGCCAAGGCCTTCAGCGTATTTTCCCTCTTCGAACGATAATTCTCAATATCGATGGAAACTCTGACAAAATCGTCTCCGTGACGGTTGGTTACAAGGCTGATCAGATATTGGAGAGAATCCAAAACCTCGCCGTGGTGTCCGATCAGAACACCGAGATCTTCGCCTTCCAGCGTATAAGCAATGTTTCCCTGCTCGTTCTCTTCACAGTGGATGACCGCTTCAATATTGGCATTGCGCAAAAAGGTTTTCAAGAAGCTTTCCGTTGCCTCTCGCACCCCGGGGGTATGTTTCACCAAAATCTTCGCATCGCTGGAGCCGATTCCGAGAAAGCCCTTTTTTGCCTCCTCCAAAACCACGTAATCCAGCTGAGAAGAATTCTTCTGAAGCTGCTGTGAAGCAAGGGCAAGAGCTTCTTCTACGCTTTTGGCCGTAAAAGTAAATTCCTGAATCAAAATGCCACTTCCTTCCCAATTAATTCGTTTCTTATTTTTTTGTATCATCCTTCAACGGGGCTTTTTCAATCACACCGTTATCAGCACTTTCCGTTTTTTCCTTCAAGGTCTTTTTTTCAGACGAATCCTTCTTACCGGGAACCGTGGAGACCGATTCGTACTCATCGTCATCATCGTATACCAAGGATTTCTTTTTGCCCGTAGACCCTGAGGTCTTTTTCTTTTTCTGCTTACCGCCGTAGAGCCGCTCTGCCTCCCGCATTTGCTCGGGGGTAATTTCCTTGATGGGGTACATCTTGGAAAGAGCAATCTGCTGAACGGGACTGAGAATGTTGGACATCATCCAGTAAATGCCCACAGCAGAGGGAACCGAGAAAGCAATGAAGAAGCTCATCAGAGGCATAAAGACGCTCATCATTCTCATTTGGCTCTTCATTTCGGGTGTCTGCTCGGGCTGATAAGTAAATTTCTTGGCCAAAGCCTGACCGAGATACGAGGTGATCAAGGTCAAAACGGGGATCAAAAGCAAGAGCTTTTCACCGATCTTTTCCGAAGAGATCAAGGAAAACTCGGGAATGGTACCCATATCGAAGCCATCACCCAAATCCAATTTGGGCAGAGCCTCTACAACGGAGGCACCGCTGACACCTTCGGGAAGACCGTTTCCGAGGGAAACTGCCTCACCCTTGCGGTTGTAGTGTGTGGCGGCATCAAAAAACTCAATGAAGCGCTCCTCGTTGTTGCGGATATAGCTGATGGAATTGATCTCGCCGTTGAGATTGAACTGGCCGAGGCGGATGGCATCCCAAAATTCTACCTCGCTCAATTCCTCTTTGTTGCGGACGTTCAAAAATTTTCCGATTTTTTTACTTTCACCCTCGGGCAACTCCTGATCGTCCAGATACACCATATAGGCTACAGTGGTCTTCACGGAATTGACGGTGTCCATTTCGGAGCTTCCGGGGAGATTTGCCGTATAGGTCAAGGGGGTACGAACCACAGCGTAAACGGCAAGAAGAACCAGCATCTGGATCAGCATGGGCATACAGCCGCCAAGGGGGCTGAAATTTTCCTTCTGATAGAGCTCCTGGATCTCCGTATTCATTTTCATTTGGGTCTGACGGTCCGTGCGACCGGCATACTTCTTGCGGATGACATTTTCCTTGGGACGCAAGGAAGCCTGCTTCTGCGAATTCTTTTGCTGTTTGATTCCGAACGGGAACATAATCAGCTTCAAGATCACGGAGAAAATCAAAATGGCAATCAGGTAATTCCCCGAAAGAGAATACAGCCATTTAATCACAAATCCGAAGGGAATTCGGATCAAATCAAAAAGTCCTGACAATTTATTTTTCCTTTCTTTTTGGAAAACGATCGGGAACGGGATCAAACCCGCATTTCCCGAAGGGATTACAACGTAACAAGCGCCAAGCCGTCAAAACAAATCCTTTGAAAAAACCGTGCTTTTGGAAAGCGGTGACGGCATAGGCCGAGCAAGTCGGAGTAAAACGGCAATGAGGCCCCAAAAGCGGTGAAAGAAACCTTTGGTATAAGCGGATCAAAAAAATACAAACGTGCTTCAAGCTTCAACCTCGCTCGCAAACAGATCCAATTGAGAGAAGGCGGCGTTCAGATCCGCCAACACGTGCTGTTTCTTTTTTCCGGGCTCCGTAAGAGCGCTTCTGGCCACCACAACGATCCAAAAAGGCTTTTTCCATTTTTTTCCCGCAGATGCCGCACGAAACGCCTCACGGATCAATCTGCGTGCCCGCGAGCGCTGTACCGCATTGCCGATCTTTTTTCCTGTGGTAATGCCAAGGCAGGTCTCGCGGGACTTATAATTTCTCAGCACGTAAACTGCAACGTGCCGCCCGGAAGCCCTCTTCCCTTTTGCATAAATTTTGGAAAACAGATAATTTTCTTTGATCGAAACGATCTTTGACATATTCACCATTCCCAATTGAAAATGGAACAGATATAGAAAAAACCACCGGTTCACAGAAGAATCCGGATGACGGTGGTTTTAAACTAATACTGTTTTGCAATACGAGACAAAATTAGTAGGTCAATTTTGCTCTCATTTTTGCTCTGCGTCTCTTCAGAACCTTTCTGCCGTTGGCAGTTTTCATTCTTTTACGGAAGCCATGCTCCATTTTTCTCTGACGCTTTTTGGGTTGATATGTTCTGATCATGTTTTGCACCTCCTTAAAGCTCACGCTCAGTTTTCAAGCAGAGTATATTATACTATGAAATCAAAAGAAATGTCAAGTGTTTTTTGAAATTTCTCTGTTTTGCCTCCAAAGAAGCGTTACGCCTTCCCATACATTTTTTCGTAATAGCTCCGATATTCTCCCGAAATGATGGGTTCCCACCAGCTGCGATTCTCCAAATACCACGAAACGGTCTTCTCGATCCCCTCGGCAAAGGAGGTTTCGGGCTTCCAGCCCAATTCCTCAGATATTTTGGCAGGATCGATGGCATAGCGCATATCGTGCCCCTTACGGTCTGCCACGTAGGTGATCAGACTCTCGGGCTTGGAAAGCTTTTGGCAGATCAATCTGACAATATCGATGTTGCGCATCTCATTGTGTCCGCCCACGTTGTAGACCTCCCCCACTCGCCCGTCGCAAAGAATGCGATCGATGGCCTTGCAGTGGTCGGTAACGTAAAGCCAATCCCGCACGTTCAGCCCCTCTCCGTAAACGGGCAAGGGCTTATCGTGGAGGCAATTGACGATCATCAGAGGAATCAGCTTTTCGGGAAAATGATAGGGGCCGTAGTTATTGGAGCAACGGCTGACCGTAACGGGCAAGCCGTAGGTTCGATGATACGCCAACACCAGAAGATCCGCCGAGGCCTTGGAGGCACTGTAGGGACTGCTGGTATGGATGGGAGTGCTTTCCGTGAAAAACAGATCGGGACGGTCCAGGGGCAGATCCCCGTAAACCTCGTCGGTGGAAACCTGATGATAGCGCTTCACACCGAAGGCGCGGGAGGCGTCCAAAAGGACTTGTGTTCCGAGAACGTTGGTTTTCAGAAAGATCTCAGGCGCATCAATGGAGCGGTCCACGTGGCTTTCCGCAGCAAAATTGACCACCGCATCGGGCATTTCCTTCCGAAAGATCTCATAGATCGCCTCGCGATCGCAAATATCGGTTTTATAAAAACGAAACTGCGGGTTTTGTAGGGCCTTCTCCAGGGTGGAGAGATTTCCCGCATAAGTCAGGGCGTCCACACAGATCACCCGATCCTCGGGATAGCGCTCCAGCCAATAATACACAAAATTCGAGCCGATAAAGCCGGCACCGCCGGTAACCAGAACCTTTTTCATATCTGATCCTTTCCCTTTTACGCAAAATCAAAATATCAATACCGGATCCTTCCCTCCGCTACTTTTTTTAAGTGAAGGCCATAGGAGGATTTTCCGTATTTTTCCGCCGCCGCCAAAAGCTGTTCTTTCGAAATCCATCCGTAATGATAGGCGATCTCCTCCAAGGCGGAGATCTGAATTCCCTGACGAAGCTGAACCATCTTGACAAAATCCGTTGCCTCGGCAAGGCTGTCCACCGTTCCGGTATCCAGCCAGGCAAAGCCGCGGCCCAGAAGACGAACGTCCAGCCGCTTCTCGGCAAGATACATTTCGTTGAGCGTGGTAATCTCCAATTCTCCCCGAGCCGAGGGCCGAACCTTTTTGGCCATGGCGCTAACCCCCGAGGGATAGAAATACAGCCCCGTAACGGCGTAATTGCTCTTAGGCTCCTTTGGCTTTTCCTCAATGGAAACCACCTTTCCCGCCTCATCAAAAGCCACCACGCCGAAGCGCTCGGGATCGTTTACGTAATAACCGAAGACGGTGGCCCTGCCCGCTGCGGCGCTTTCCGCCGCAGAGCGCAAAAGATTGCCGAAGCCGTTGCCGTAAAACACGTTATCCCCCAGCACCATAGCGCAAGGGTCCGATCCGATGAAATCCTCTCCCAAAAGAAAGGCCTGTGCCAATCCGTCGGGCGAGGGCTGCTCGCAATAGGACAAACGGATGCCGAATTCGCTTCCGTCTCCCAAAAGGCGACGGAAATTGGGCAGATCCGTCGGGGTGGAGATCAACAAAATATCCCGAATTCCCGCAAGCATCAGCGTGGAAAGGGAATAATAGATCATGGGCTTATCGTAAATGGGGAGAAGCTGCTTGGAGGTAATCAGAGTCAGCGGATACAGACGGGTCCCTGCCCCGCCCGCCAAAACAATGCCTTTCATAAAATTCGGTTTCTCCTTTCGTGGTTGCGAGCTTCAAAATCAGAAGCTGAAATCAAGCTGTGCAAGGAGCGGATTGCGCCGATCCTTCTCGCTCAAGAGAATGCCCTCGGTTTGCGGCCAAAGGATACCGATATCGGGATCGTTCCACAAAAGGCCGCCCTCGTCACCCGGGGCATAGAAATCATCGCATTTATAAGCAAATTCTGCCGTATCGGAGGTGACAAGAAAGCCGTGGGCAAAGCCGCGCGGGATCAAGAGCTGCTTTTTGTTTTCCTCCGAAAGGGTGATCCCAAACCATTTTCCGAAGGTTTTACTGTTGCGCCGAAGGTCCACCGCCACGTCAAACACTTCACCCTTGAGCACTCGAACCAATTTGGCCTGGGGATGCTCCTTTTGGAAATGCAGCCCCCGCAAGACCCCCTTGGAGGAGCGGGACTGATTATCCTGAACGAAGCGGTAGAAAAGCCCTGCTTCCTCAAAATCCCGCTGACTGTAGGTTTCCATAAAATAACCGCGGTCATCCCCGAACAAAGTGGGGCTAATGACAAAAACACCCTCGAGCTCGGTTTCGGTGAACGTAAATTTTCCCATTTCAGATTTCTCCCTTTTCGAAAAGCTCATTCAAATATCGCGTCAGAGCATCCTGCCAGGTGGGCAAGGGGCAAAAGCCCGCTTCCCGAAGCTTTTTCTTTTCCAAACGGCTGTTAAAGGGCCTTTTGGCACGGGAAAGGCCGTATTCAGCCGTGGTAACGCCCTGCACGTCCGTGCTTTTTCCCGCAAGACGAAAGATTTCCCGAGCAAAATCCGCCCAAGAAAGATACCCCCCCTCGTTGGTGGCGTGGTAGATGCCGTATTTTTCCGTTTCGATCATATCCACCAGAAGACGCGCCAGATCCACGGTATAGGTTGGGGTACCGATCTGATCGGTGACCACCCGAAGCGTATCGTAATTCTCGCTGAGCCTGAGCATGGTGCGGACGAAATTCTTTCCGTTCATTCCGAAAACCCACGCAATACGGACGATAAAATAGCGGGTCAGAATGCTTTTCACAGCCTCTTCCCCCTCAAGCTTTGTTTTTCCGTAAAAATTCAAGGGGGCGTAAGCCTCATCCTCGGGATCCCAAGGACGGGTACCGCTTCCGTCAAACACGTAATCCGTGGACAGATACAGCATTTTACAGCCGATTTTGTGGCAAGCTCTTGCCAGATTCTCGGTTCCCTCGGCATTGATTCGCCGAACCTTTTCTCGGTTTTCCTCCTCCTCTGCCGCATCCACCGCAGTCCAGGCGGCACAGTGGATCAGCGCATCGGGGCGGAATTCTTCCATCACACGCCCAACGGAATCGGGAGCCGTAATATCCATTTCCTCGATATCCACGCCGAGAACCTCGTATCCTCTTTTTTTGGCCTCTGAAGTCACATCAAAGCCAAGCTGACCCTTGGCACCCGTTACCAAAATTTTCATTCTAACGATTCCCTTTGCCTTTCTCTTTGTTCACCGCAACGCATTTTTATCAAAGCCGATGAAGAAGGGCTTATGCTTCCAAGGAGAAATAATAGCGGTGACGGATCCCCGTTTTTCTTTCCTGCACCCGCAATTCCTTCTTCAATCTTCCCTCCTCCTCAAAGCGGTAGAGAAGATCGTATACCAAGCGAGCGTGCTGAAGGCAGGTGTGGTTCCCGTCGAACAGATCGGAAAAATCATCCCGAACGGCAAATTCCAATTCATCAAAATACAAGGGGGCTCTCTCCCCTTGCAGCAAGGCCTCCATACGGCGGTATCCTTCACTGTAGGTATAGGGAGTGATGGGGCTGACCTCTTCCCCCTGCAAGCGATCCTCGGAGATTCTTAACGAACCGCGGGAGATCTCGCAGGTATAGAACAGGGGGAGATCGAAGGCGTCCCTTCCCTCAAGATCGGGGAAAGCAAAGCGCGTGGTGGCAAGGAAGGTTTCTCCCTTGCAGATCTTGGCAACCAGGGGTCTTGTGGTGCGCAAGGCAAAGATCCGATCGGGAAATTTTTCGCTGAGCATCACAGTGGCATTGTCGCTGTACATATGAGAGCAGGCCAAGGCCACCGCCTCGGTGACGGAATGGTTCTGCTTCAGATAATAATCGATCAGATAGCACCGAGCCTCTGCGGGAGAAACGTTGTCTCCGTTCAGGCTGAGCTTTGGACTTTTCCCCTTGGGATTCTTGTTCTGATGACGGAAAACAAAGCCGTTTTCATAAAGCATATCCACGGCGCGATCCCATTCCACGCAATAGCGGGTGGTGGGGGTGGTTCCGTTGGTGACCACCGCAATGGTTTCATCCATCGACAAAAAGGGATGGAAGGCGCCCTCGGCGGGATTGCCGCCGGGACGGGTATGGGCAATGCCGATGGTGCCCGGAAGAGAGAGTACGTCGGTTTCGGCAATCAATCGGTCCACGTCGCCGACGATCTTCCGATAATAGAGCTTGCCTTCAAATACCGTTGCAACACCTGTGCTCATATCTCCGTCAAACGGAGCCTGACGCCGCAGCATCTCAAGTAAAATCGGTGCTGCAGGACGATTTCCCGCATAGCCTGCAATGTTACACATATCCGTTTCCTCCCAAAGATCAAGTGATTTTACTCCATTATACCGAATCTCTTACCCAATTTCAACCGTTTCGGAAAAAAATTCGATCACATCCTCCAAAAGTTCGGGAATCATACGGGGTGCGGTAGCGCTTTCCGCCAAAATCCGAACGAAGTCGGCGAGGGCTTTTTTCTCCTCTCGGGAAAATATGAAGCGTTCCTGCCAAAGAACTTTTCCCCCGCGGCTTTCACGAGAAAAGAGGACTACGCTTTCCCCTTGCTCCCAAAGAACGTATTCATAGCGATCTTCACCAAAGCAAACGGATTTTTCCGAAATCACATTACGTTTCATTGTTTTCTCTGACCTTTTCCATGTAGTGCCATACAGTATAACGGAGAAAAAATCTTTTTCAAGAGGAAGAAAAACCTTGACTTTTGCATTCTTATTGTAAAATCAATAGTTTTGTTTGACAATAAAATCGTTTTTTTAACGTTTGATTGAAAATTGAGTCAAAAACGGGAGGAATGACCGATTTGTGAAACTTTTTGGGGAAAAGGGCGGAGATTCGGGAAAATCCCCCGTTTTTTATTGACAGCATTCCTTTTGTTCCGTTATAATAAATTATTCTCAAAAGAAAGGAAGTTCCTATGGAATCCGGATATTTGATCGAATTCTATTCTCCCCGCTGGCCTGAAAACCTGATTTCCGCCTTAAAGGAGCCCTATTCGGGAGTAAAAATCCTGTATTCGGAGAAAAGCCAAAAAATCTCTCCGCAGGTCCAAAGGCAATTATCCTCCGTTATTTCGGACATTTTCGGCTTCAAGCCCGAATTCATCCCTGTTTCTCAATGCTCCATCCCTTGTATTTTCGAAAAGCTTTCCTCCATTGTACAAGGGGGCGGGCATTACGATATCGACATCACGGGAGGAGACGAGGCCTTTATTTGTGCCGCAGGATATTTGGCGGCAGCTTCCAAAAATCCCAATATCCGAATTCATCAATACGATATCGCCACGGGAAAAATCAAAACGGAATTTCCAAAATCGGAAAAGGAGCAAGGCTACGGTCTTTTCCCCCGCTATATCAGTGCACCGCAGATTCTGTCTCTGAGCGGAGCGATGCCCCAAGCCTCTGTACGGTATCCATTCTCAGATCCCGTTTTACGAAAAGAGATCCTGCGGCTTTGGGATGCGGTAAAGACCATCCCCAAGGAATGGAATCGCTTTCTTTCCTTTCCGCCGTCGGATCCCTCGGAGCCGCACTCTCATCTCAAGGGGCGCCGCTTCGATGAAAACGAACAGAATCTTCGCGCTTACCGCGCCGTGATGCAAAGGCTGAGTCAAAGCGGGATCCTGACGGAAAAGCACAGCGTTTCCAAAAACGGAAAATTGACGACGGAATGGGAATGGCTCGTTCCCAAGCATCTGCGTTTTCTTTACGACAAAGCGGGAAATGCCTTGGAAATGTATTGCGGGCTTGCCGCCTTCGATGCCGATCTCTTTCACGATATCCGCATCGGAATGGTTCTGGATTGGGACGGCAACGTTTCTCCGAAGCCCTTTCCCGATCCGAAAAACGAAATCGATCTGGTTGTGATGAGGGAAAATCTTCCGATTCTGGCCAGCTGTAAAAATACCTTTCCTCAGAATGAATACCTATACGAGATCATGACCATGTCCCGTCATTTCGGCGGCTTTTATGCCACTCCGATGCTTTTGACCTCTCAAAGAGCCACGCCCGCTCTTCGCCGAAGAGCAAAGGAAATGGAGATTCTCCTGATCGACGGCATTCGTTACCTATCGGTCTCAGAGCTTTCCGAACGCTTTCGAAAATTCTTTCTTTGACAAAAAACGAGCTGTAAGAACCGAAGTTTTTGCAGCTCGTTTTTTATATTTCTATTCTATATTTCGGGATCAAAGGCGACGTTTTCCTCCAAAGGATACACCGAGGCCGTTTGCTTTTTATAATCAAAAACACTCAGATCACCGCAGTTTAATCCGGGAGGATCGCAGGAAAACACGGCGGCGGCTCTTGAGGAAAAATAGGCACGGAAATGCTGAGTGGATTTCAGACCCACGTAGCGATACTCCGAAAGATCCGCTCCCGTTACCGCAAAGGGGCGATCGTCAAAGGTCTGGTTGCGCTTGGAGCCCACCACGATCTCCACGTTACCCGTGCGGATCCGCGCACAGCGACCCAAGGAGGTTTTCTGCCCCAAAAGATTGGGGGAGGTGTGAACAAAATCACCGTTTGAGAGACAAAGAATCTCGGCATCGCATAGCTTCAGGGGTGACCCGAATATGGCCTCGTGCTTCCCGCCGAGGATCAGATCCGTCCGATCCCCCGGACGGTGACGGAAAAGATGCTCCACAGCCTCGGGATCCACCACGTAACCGAAGATGGATCTCGGCAAATCCCGACGGATCATTTCCCGAAGAAGATGGGTGCCGTCGCCGGGACAACCGCCTCCCGGATTATCGCTCATTTCATTGATGACGACAAATCCCGCTCTCTCCTCTGCTTGTGCAAGGTCCAGCGCCTCTCCGACCGATGGGGTTTTGATCTTAAAATAATGCCTTCTGTCCCAAACGAATTCGGCCAAATGACGCGCCGCCGCGGCCGCCCCCTTTTCCGAAACCACCACCACGGAGGCGGTGGAATCCGCAACGTCGGCATAAGGGAAGCCGTGGAACAGAGAGGCATCCAGCAAGCCGTTTTCGGCACGGTAGTGATCAAAATACGCCTCGATCTCGGGAAAAGGCTCCCGCGCGGTCAACCCTGCGGAAATCGGGATCATCAAGGGAAGGTGAAGCACCGCGGTCTCGGTTTTGATCTCACCGCGCACCAGCCTTGCCAGCGTTTTTGCCGCAAGATACGATGCCTCGGCCTTATCGGTATGAGGATATTTTTTGATCCCGAAGAGACCGTTTGCCAGCTCCGCCATTCGGCAGGATACGTTTCCGTGGAGATCCATCGGGACGGTAATGGGGATCTCTTCCCCCACCACCTCTCTGATTTTTTCCAAAACGAAGGATTCCAGATCGTCACACAGTTCCGAGACGCCCGCACCGTGAAGCGCAAGACAGATCCCGTCGATCTCGTCCTTCCTTTTTCGGCAAACGGAAAGAATGGAATCCAGCATTCTCTCCGTGCAATTCCGATCCAGAACGGGTGCGGCGGCCGTATAGGCACAAGTGGGGATCATTTCGATCCCCTCCTCCCTGCAAGCGCGAATCATACCGCCCAAATAGGAGGGAACCCCCTCGTGGGCGCGAATGGATTCCTCGCCGAAGGTGATTCCCCTGGCGGTATAGGATTCGTAATTTGCCATGGATTCCGAAAAGGTATTGGCCTCATGTCCCCAGTGTCCTACCAGAATCTTCATACGGTTTTCCCTTTCTTTTTCACGCATTTTAAGTTGCGGGGTCACCCCCCAAGCCATCATCAAGTACTGCATTATACCACGTTTTTCGGATAGAATCAAGCATACAAAGCATACGATGCCGCGACGTTCTTGATCGGGAAAATGTAAATTTTTCCGAAATTGAACAAAATAATCGAAAAGGCATTGCAAAAAAAGCCAAAATAAGATATAATGGCGCTGTTTGTTTTTTTACAAATCGTATGATCAAGATAAATGAATCAAGAAAGGTAAATATACCATGGATTACGCAAAAGAATCACTGAAAAAGCACTATGAGTGGAAGGGAAAAATTGAGGTGGTCACCAGAGCCACTCTGGAAACCAGAGACGATCTCTCTCTGGCATATACTCCCGGCGTGGCGCAGCCTTGCCTTGAAATTCAGAAGGACGTTTCCAAAAGCTTTGACCTGACCCGTCGCGGAAATTTGGTAGCCGTCATCACCGACGGTACCGCCGTTCTGGGTCTGGGTGACATCGGACCCGAGGCAGGAATGCCCGTTATGGAAGGAAAATGCGCCTTGTTCAAGGCCTTCGGCGACGTAGACGCCATTCCCCTTTGCATTCGCTCCAAGGATACAGATGAGATCGTGAAAACCATCAGCTTAATCTCCGGCTCCTTCGGCGGAATCAATTTGGAGGACATTGCCGCTCCCCGTTGCTTCGAGATCGAAAAGCAGCTCAAGGAGAAGTGCGATATTCCGATCTTCCACGACGACCAGCACGGAACCGCCATTGTGGTTTTGGCTGCCGTCCTCAACGCTCTGAAGGTGGTGGGCAAAAAAATCGAAGAGATCCATGCCGTCATCAACGGTGCCGGTGCGGCAGGCATCGCCATCGCCAAGCTTTTGATGCTCTCGGGTCTGAAAAATCTGATCCTCTGCGACAGCAAGGGAATGATCTGCAAGGGCGATCCCCGATTGAACCGTGCCAAGGCCGAAATGGCTGAGATCACCAATTTGGAGCACAAAAGCGGTTCCCTTGCCGATGCCATGAAGGGGGCCGATCTTTTCATCGGCGTTTCCGCCCCCGGCGTGGTAACGGAGGAAATGGTGTCCTCCATGGCAAAGGGTGCCATTTTACTCCCCATGGCCAATCCCATTCCCGAAATTATGCCCGATCTTGCCAAGAAGGCCGGTGCCGCGGTGGTAGGAACCGGTCGAAGTGATTTTCCCAACCAGATCAACAACGTACTGGTATTCCCCGGCATTTTCCGCGGAGCATTGAACGTTCGAGCCTCCGAGATCAACATTGAAATGCAGCTTGCCGCCGCCCGTGCCATTGCGGATTTTGTCACCCCCGAAGAATTGAACGCCGATTACATCGTTCCCTCCGCCTTAAACAAGAGTGTTGCGGGAAAGGTTGCCGAGGCGGTAGCCAAAGCCGCCCGGGAAACCGGGGTTGCCCGTCTGTAAACGCGAACATTCATCAAAAAAAGACTGCGTTCTCTCTTTTGGAGAGTTCGCAGTCTTTTTCTTGCAAACAATTACAATCAGATCAAGTTCCCATCAAAAGCTCCGAGGGAAAGCCCGATTCGGTGAGTTTGCGAAGGATCTCCTCCAAATCACTGCGGGTCAAAAACTCGTCTTTCTCCAAGACCTCCACCTCAGAGGCTGCGGGAAGAGTGACTTCTTCGGGAGCACCCAGCTGTGTATTGACCGTAACGGAAAAAAGGGTTTCCTCCCGATCGGAAAGACGATATTCCGCCTCGGTAAAGCCTTTTTCATAGCGGAATTTTGCAACGAGGCTCAAATCCAGATAGGCGGGCAGCTCTTCGCTTCCGGAAGCTTCCGCCAAAAGATCCTTCAGATCATCGGCAAGCGAGACCTCAAATCGAGTCTGCGTTTCCTCATTTTCCCAGCGGAAGGCCAAGTACTCCTTTTCCTCCACCGCAAGGGAACCCTCCATCACCGTGGTGCGCTTCTCGGTGGTTCCGAAAAAGGCAAGGGAAAACTGCTCGGAGGATAGGGCGAAATCGTGATACTTTTCATTGGAAAAGAATCGAACGGAAGCCTTTGTGTCATCGAAGGAAATCTCACGGCCCAAAATTCGGTTTTTGGAATCAATATAATCGGTGAGGACAAAGAGCACCTGATCGGCCTCTTCGGCTAAAAACATTGCCTGCACGTCCTCCCGCAAGGCACGGACCGCATCACTCCATTTTGCCGCCGTATCCTTTTCCAAAAGCTCGGTTTCCTCGGCATAGCGGATGATTTGATCGTAAATCTCCTTGCATTCGGGATCGGTCTCCGCCGTATCGAGAACCGAGATCAAGATTTCCTGCAGGCGCCCCTTGGTCATTTCCAAGCGGACGGTATGACAGGTGACGGAAGCCCCCTCGGGGAAATAGTAGGTTCCCGTTCCCAGATCGGCTCCCTTCATTTCGGAAAGAACCAATTCCACGTAGCGCTTCAGAACCGATTCCAGAACCTTTTCTTCCGGCAGAGCATCCGTCAGCTTTCGGTGCGGATTGTGCTCGATTTTGCCGTAGCCTTCCCGAATTCCGGGCAAAGCCAAATAAGAATTTCCCTCCGCATCCGTCAAGCTGAGAAACTCAAAAACAGCCTTGTTATCCACGTAAAGAGTCAATTTTTGCTGAAGATTTCCGTCCTTTTGATCCAAGTCCTGAACGATCTTCACCTGATTGAGCCAATCGGTGATTTCTTCGCCGTAATCTCCCAATGCGGAATTCAAAATCTCAGCGGAACGATCGCCGAAGAGAAGCTTGACACCGGAGATCACACCCAGATCCCCTCCCTGCTCTTCCATGGCGCTGCCGTAGAGGCGAAGAAGCCCCTCACTTCCCTTGCGGATGGCCTTCCCCTCCACGTAGCTTAAATACTGATCGGGCTCCCCAAAGCTTCGAAGCGCATATCCAACCAGGTTTTCCCAGAACAGCAAAATCGCCAGTGCGCAAGCCAAAAAGACGGCAAGCACGGTGCCCAGCACGCGGCGGGTGTGCCCCTTTTTGTGGGGTACCTTGATCTTTCCTTGCTTAACCTCACCGAAATTACGGCGGCAAACGGGGCAAACCGTACTGGTATTTTCTATTTCACTTTTACATTTCGGACAAATCATAAAAATTCCTTTCTGCTTTCCGCATTTTTCGTGCGTTTTCGATCCTTCGTTTCATTTTACCGATTTCTCAATTCTTTGTCAACAAAAAATTCCGAGGATTCGGTATTTTTCTCCCGGCCAACTTTTTCCTTTTTCAAGGCCGAGGGCTTGAAAGATGGGCCTTGACGTGCTATAATCAGAAAAAAACGGGAGGTGCCTATGAATTATCGCAAGGACCGATACGGAAATTCCCTATCCGTTCTGGGCTTTGGCTGTATGCGATTTCCGCGCAAAGCGGGATTGACGGATCGGGAGGCCACGGAAAAATTGATTCTCCGAGCCATTGAAAACGGGATCAATTATTTTGACACCGCCTATATTTATCCCGGCTCCGAGGCTGTGCTGGGAGAAATTCTGGAAAAGAACGGTCTTCGGGACCGCGTTTACATTGCTTCCAAGCTTCCTCATTATCTGATCAAGACCAAAGAAGATATGGAGACGATGTTTCGGGAGGAATTGCGCCGCCTGAGATGCGATCGCATCGATTACTATCTGATGCATATGCTCACCGATACCGATACCTGGGAAAGACTGCTCTCCATCGGAATCGACGATTGGATTCGGGAAAAGAAGGAATGCGGTGCCATCGGACAGATCGGCTTTTCTTATCACGGAAATTCCGATACGTTCTGCCGCCTTGTGGATGCCTACGATTGGGATTTTACCATGATCCAATACAACTATATGGATGAAAATTCTCAAGCGGGGCGGCGCGGTCTTCGCCACGCCTCCGCCAAGGGACTTCCCGTAATGATTATGGAGCCTTTGCGCGGCGGGAAATTGGTCAAGAACCTTCCTCGGGAGGCCTTGGAGCTGTTTCAATCGTACCCCAAAAAGCTCACCCCCGCTCAGTGGTCCTTTCACTGGCTTTGGAATCAGCCCGAGGTAACGGTGGTGCTGTCGGGCATGAACAGTCCCGAGGTGCTTTTTGAAAATCTTGCCTCCGCCGCAAAAGCCGAGGTCGGCTCTTTCACACCCGAGGACGAGGCGCACTTAAAGCGGGTGGTGAAGGCTCTGAACGCCAAAACCAAGGTAGGCTGTACGGGCTGCGGATACTGTATGCCTTGCCCGAAAAACGTAGATATTCCCGGAACCTTTTCCGCCTATAACAGGCGCTACACCGAAGGAAAATTTCACGGCTTGGTGGATTACGTAATGTGTACCGCTCTGCGCAAAAATTCCACAGCCGCAGGCGCCTGCATCGGCTGTGGAAAATGTGAAAAGCACTGCCCTCAGGGCATTCGGATCCGAGAGGAATTAAAAAAAGCCGCTCGGGAATTTGAGGGTCCCGTTTATCGCGTTTTCTCGGGACTTGCCAAAAAATTCACGCACTTTTAATTTTTTTCTTTTCAAGACCCACCAAAATCGGACAGAAGAAACAAAACACGCGTTCTGCCGCCAAGCAAAGGAGAATCGAAACGGCTGTTACAGCCAACCCTGCAAGGGCATTTTCCCGCGCCAGCAGATCCGACACGAAGGGAATGGCCTTTTGAAACAGCAAAACGGGAAATTTATGCATCACCAAAATGGCAACGGTGCTTTTTCCGATTGCGGCAAGGGGTGGAATCGGTGGCAAGCTCATACAGAATAAGACCACGGCAAGAATACCGAGCAGTGCGGCGGCTTCATACAGAAGCACGTTGGAAAAGCGGCTTGCCCAAGCATCCACCCTTCCGTTTTTCAGAGCAAAGAAGACCCATAAGGGGATCACCGCCGCCAAAAGAAGCATTCGCTTTGTTTGCGAAAGAGAGGAAAGGCGCTGCAGAACGCCCCCTTCCCGTGCAAGATAGCCCAAAAGAAAGAAAACCGACATGGGAAGCAGTATTTCCAGATTCCAAGGGAGCAGAAGTGCTCCCTCTTTTTTTGCCAAAAAGAAGGTAAAAACAATTCCCGCAAGACACCCTATGAGGCTTCCGACCATACGGTAACGGGACAAAGCTTTCAAAAAAACACGATGAAAAACCGAGAGCAAAAAGGAAAACGGCAAAAACCAAAGAGGGCGGTTGGCATCGGGATTGCCGAAAAGGATCCCGCCCAAGACCCTTAGAGGGGAGGAAAACAGTTCCGCCTGGGGATCGGAAAGGACCAAAAAAGCGGCCATAATCAAAAGGGTGCTCAGACATGCCCAAACGGCATAAGGGATCAAAAGCTGACGGGAGCGCTTCTTACAATAAGGGATAAAAGGCCTTTGAACACCTGCCGACAAAGAAAAGGAAACGCCCTGCAAAAAGAAAAACAAGGGGACGTGAAAGGAATACGCCAAGGTGTTCCACGGGCCGCCTTGCACCGTATGCCCGAACACAATGGCAAAGATTCCCAAAAAGCGTGCCAGATCGATCCAAGCCACACGCGGGGTTCTTCCTTCTTCCGTTTTTACTTTTTTCTTTCGCAAACAGTCTGTCATGCTCTCACCACAACGCCGACACCGTCAGGAATGGCAACGATCTCCGGCTTTTCTTTTCCAACGATTTTTTTTGCCACATCCAAAGCCTCCTTCAGCGAGGAGGCAGGAATCATATGCATTTTTTCAACGGTTTTCGGATCAATTTCGGAAACCAGGATTACCCTTGCACGCATCAAAACCCGCAGTAAGATCTGCGTTTGCCATTGATCGGGCAGCGTCTCCTCTCGCCCTCTTGCCAAAAAAATCCGCATCGTTTTTTCGATATTCGGTTCATCGGTAAGCTGACGGTAAAAATGATCGCCGCCCACACCGTCGGCGCACAAAGCCAGCATAATAATCACACCGCCCTCTTTTACTGCACCCTCGGCGGCGGTCATTCCCTTCACCGCTTGATACACATTTTGATCCAAGGGAAAGCCTCCGTTGGTGGAGATCACGATATCTCCAAGCGGAGAAAGAACCTTGCAATACCGCAAAAGGAATTCACAGCCCTTTTGATGGGCAGCCTCTACATCTCCCGCAACCGCAAAGAGAATCTCCTTTTCGGAATTGAGAACCACATTCACAATGAAGGCGAGCTTCGCTTTTTTTGCCGCCCACAGCATATCCCGATGGATGGGGTTGTTTTCCAAAACGCCCGTCGAGGCAGCGGGATGGGCAATAAACTCCGAGCAATGATTCCCCAAAACGGTGTTTCTGCCGCAAATGCCGGGAAGAACACTCTTTCTTCCACCGGAAAAGCCTGCAAAAAAATGAGGCTCTATAAAGCCCTCCGCCACCAAAAGATCCGCCTCCGCCGCCAATCGATTTATGACGCAATCCCCACCCGACGGTAAGGTGCCGATGGAAACGAGGTTTTCCCCATCGTCACAATCATGGACTACGATTTTCTCCCGTTCCACAATCTCTTTCCCGAATTTTTGAATCAATTCCTCCCGCGTGGTCCCACGATGGCAGCCCGTAGCGATCAGAATGGTAACATCCGCTTCGGGATTTCCCTTGCGGATCTCCCGCAGCATCGGAGGGATCAAAACTCGGCTGGGAACCGGACGGGTGTGGTCGCTGGCAATCAAAACGATTCTCTTTTTTCCCCGAGCAAGCTCCGAAAGAGGCGATGCATCGATCGGTGACCGAAGCGCCTCCTCCACCAACGCCTCACCGGAATCCGCAGGGCGGAATTCTTCCAAGGAGGAGGTCAAAACCGCAAGAAGGTTTTCCTCTTCAAAATCATATTCAATGCTCTCTTTCCCGTATAAAAACGAAACAGAATTCATCATTTCCCTCCCGAATACCTTTTTTGTTATTGTATCGGTTATTGTATCACAAAACTGATTTCTCCGCAACTCTTTTTCCCGATTCCTCCTTTGGCTCTTGCTTTCTCATTCAAATTTTGATATGATAAAAAAAAGGAGGAAAGCTATGACAGAAAAGGATTATATCATTGTCAAAATAGAAGGCGAATACGCCTATTTGCACGACCTTTCCGGGGAATGCTCCGAGGATGTTTTTATTGCGCTGGCCCTTCTTCCCGAGGGGTGCGATTTGGGTACCAAGCTTCATTACGAGGCCTTCGAATACAGCATTTTGAAGGATTAACGGTCAAAGAAAAAAAGGACGAAGACGTTTCTAATACGCTTCGTCCTTTTTGATGCGGATTTGCTTCATTTCTTACGGAATGGAGGCCGTCCGCTTTTTTGTGTACTTACCCGCGCCGCTTGAACAGCAAAAACAGCATCGCGATCAGCGAGCTTGCAAGCACAGAGGATCCGCCGCAAATCAAAACGAGAGATTTCGTTTCTCTTCGCATATCCAGAAGCTTTTCCTCCAAAGCCGCAATTTCACGGTCAAGATTCTCGGTATTTTGTTTGTCTCGCTCATCCAGCATTTTCACCAGCTCTTCCTTCAATGCCAAAATGCTTTCCTCTACGTATTCGGCCATTTTTTCATCGTTGATGATGCGGGACAGATCACCAAGCTTTGCAATTTCATCATACAGAGCCATCAAACGTTCGTTGGACGCTTGATCACCCGCCGAAATGGCTGACCGCAGCTCTTCTTTTGCTTTTTCGATGCTCTTTTTGATTTCGCTCAAAGCATCGAAAATTTTCTTTTCGGCAGAGGAAATTTCCTCCTCCAATTCTTTTTTCAGAGCCGTATCGGCGGCGGAGGAGGCGGCTTTGGCGGCCTCCAAGGCATCGGCAAGGGCGGTGATCTCAGCGGTAAGAGAATCGTCTCCTGCGCGGATGGCATCCGTAAGATCTTCCTTGGCCTTCTTCAAATCATCCTTCAAGGCATCGATGGAATCGTTTAAGGCATCTTCGGCCTTGGCGATCTCGCCCATCAGTTCATTCTTCAGAGCCGTATCGGCGGCGGAGGCGGCGGTCTTGGCGGCCTCCAAGGCATCGGCAAGGGCGGTGATCTCATCGGCAAGAGAATCGTCTCCCTTTTTGATGGCATCCGTAAGATCTTCTTTTGCCTTCTTCAAATCATCCTTCAAGGCATCGATGGAATCGTTTAAGGCATCTTCGGCCTTGGCGATCTCACCCATCAGCTCATTTTTCAGAGCCGTATCGGCGGCGGTTGCGGCGGCCTTAGCGGCCTCCAAGGCATCGGCAAGGGCGGTGATCTCATCGGCAAGAGAATCGTCTCCTGCGCGGATGGCATCCGTAAGATCTTC
>JAFWBD010000051.1 GCA_017507325.1 Clostridia bacterium
GCCGTTTTGCTGGCGGTGGCGGAAATGCTTCACAGCTGTCGGGATCGCTTCCGCGGGACGGCAAGGCTCCTGTTCCAAACGGGCGAGGAAACCGCCACGGGAGCCTTGAATATGCTTCGGGAAGGGGCCTTGGAGGGCGTGGATGCCATTTTGTGTATGCACGTGGCCTCTATGGACGAAAAAGGCTTCCGTACGGGGAATATTGCGGCAGTGCCCGGCCCCGTTTCCTCCTTCAAGGATAAATTCATCATCCGCGTCAAGGGCAAGGGCGCTCACGGTGCCTATCCCCACAAGGGAATCGATCCCATTGCCGTGGCCGCCCGCATTCACATCGCCTTCGACGAGCTCTGTGCCAGAGAGATCCGCACGGATATTCCCGCAGTTCTCACCGTGGGCTCCTTTGTGGCGGGAGAGGATCACAACACCATCCCCGAAACGGCCGAAATGAAGGGTAGCATCCGCACCCAAGACGAGGCTGTCTCCGAATTTTTGCTTCGCCGTATGCGGGAGATCTGCGAATACACCGCAAAGGCCTTCGGCGCCGAGGCGGAATTCGTTCACATCAAGGGCTCCCGTGCCGTGTTCAACGATCCCGCGCTTTGTCAGGTGCTGTGGCGCGCCGTGAAAAAGGAATGGGGGGAGGACCGTCTTCTCACCGCCTATTCCGCGCCCCGTATGGGCTCGGACGATTTTGCCAACTACGCCTCCAAGGTGCCGGGCGTGTATTTCCATCTGCAGACCGCCAATCCCGAAAAGGGCATTTTCGGCGGCGGCCACACCCCCCGCTTCCATCTGGATGAGGATGCCCTTCTGGGCGGCCTTGTGACCTACGTTGCCACCGCCTTGGAATATCTGGCGTAAATATCAATCCAAATCAAGGAGGGATCGACTTGTATCTTTCGGAAAATCTTGAAACGCCCGTTTGGGGAGAATACGAGGTGGCCGTCTGCGGAGGCGGCATCGCAGGGATCAGTGCCGCCTTGGCCGCGGCAAGGCAGGGAAAGAAAACCGTTTTGCTGGAGCAGCAGTATCTTTTGGGCGGCCTCGCCACGGCAGGCCTTGTGACCATTTACCTTCCTCTGTGCGACGGAATGGGAAGACAGATCTCCTTCGGCATTGCCGAGGAGTTGCTGCGCCTTTCCATTCGGGACGGAGCCGAGGCAAGATATCCCGAAAACTGGCTGGAAAACAAGGGAACCCGCACCGAATGCGACCCCCGCTTTCAGGTTCAGTTCAATCCCCATCTTTTCGCCATTCACGCCGAGGCGCTTTTGCTTCGGGAGGGGGTAGATCTCCTTTACGGCACGAGGGTCACCGACGTGCGGGTGGAGGATTCGTATATCCGCTGTCTTTTCGTAGAAAACAAATCCGGCCGCGGTGCCTTTTTGGTCCGAAGCGTGGTGGATGCCACGGGTGATTGCGACGTGGCCCTTCGGGCAGGCGCCCCCACCGAGACCTTTTTGGCGGGCAACAAGCTTTCCTCTTGGTATTATTCCTTGGGAAAGGACGGCTATCGGCTGAATCTGCAGGATTGGGTGGATCCCCCCGCGGGAGAGGCCGAAAAGGGCCCGTCTCCCAAGGATCGCCGCTTCGACGGGCTGGAGGCAAAAAGCCTCACCGAGCAGACGGTGCTGTCCCATCGCTCCGTCTACCACGATTTTCTCCGCAAGCGAAAGGAGGACCCCTCTTACGTGCCCACCTGCCTTCCCTCCATTCCGCAGGTAAGAATGACCCGCAAGCTTCGGGGAAAATGCGAGCTTTCTGAGGCTGACTCCCACCGCCATTGCGAAAGCTCCGTGGGAATGGTTTCCAATTGGAGATCTCGCGGGCCCGTATACGAGGTCCCTTTTGAAGCGCTGTTTTGCCCCGAAATCCGCAATCTTTTGTGCGCAGGGCGCTGTATCAGCACCGATCAGAGCCTGTGGAATATTTTGCGGGTGATCCCCTGCTGTGCCGTCACCGGTGAGGCGGCGGGAACAGCCGCCGCTATGACGGACGATCTCCCCCGTCTTTCCGTTTCCGAATTGCAAAAGCGCCTTCGTCAAAGAGGCGTGGTGCTCCACGAAAAGGATCTGCCCCCGCCCCGCGCAGGGGAGGGGCCCTGCCCTGCCGAAGCTTTGGAAAAATAAAACTTGTGAAAATTTTCCCTTGAAATTTTCAGCGGCATATGATAGAATGAAGTGAAAGATTTTGGGAAAGGAGGATTAGAAACGTGGATCTGTTGAAAAAGTTTTTCCCCTATTCCTTCAAAGCAAAGAAGGACGTGGTGGCTCTGGTGATCAACATCATCGTTTACCTTGTGGTAGGCGCTTTGGTGGGTGTTGTCATCGGCCTTGTTTCCGTGATTCCCGTCGTTGGCTGGATCGTTGGTATTTTCGGCGGTCTGATCGATCTTTATGTGTTCATCGGAATCGTTCTTTCCATTTTGGATTTCTGCAAGGTTCTCAAATAAGAAGACGCCAAAAGAAGAGAGAAGCAGCTTGAAAGCTGCTTCTCTTTTTTGTACCGAAGCGGTACCTTTTATTTGATTTTCTTGTTTTTCCACCTTCCGAGACGGAAGAACAAAAAGGTCAGAACCGCGCCCAACACCCAGGAGGCCAAAAGGGAGATCTGAATACAAATGCTCTGTCCGAAGGGCAATTCGGGGCTTCGGGTCAAAAAGGAAATGCCGTAAGCCAAGGGAACGCGAATGGCCACGGTGGTGATCAGCGAGATCCACATAGGGGTCATGGTATCCCCCGCACCGCGCATAATGCCCGAAAGGCTTTGGGTCACCGCCACGGCGATATAACCGGGGGCAAGGATCATCATCAGCCGATAGCTCATCTCCACAAGAGATGCGGTATCGGTAAACACGCTCATCAGCCCCTTGCCGAACAAAAGGATCACCGCCGTAATGAAGGCGGAGCACCCCAGGGCAATGAAGGTTCCCTGCTTGGCGCCCTTTTGTACCCGATCGTATTTTCCCGCACCCACGTTCTGCCCCGCAAAGGTGGTCAGCGCGGTGCCGAAGGAGAAGTTGGGCATCATGGCAAAGCCGTCCACCCGCATAATCACCACGTTGGCGGCAATAAATTGCTCCCCAAAGCAGTTGGTCAGGGATTGCACCACAATCATGGCAGAGGAGAAAATGGCTTGGGTCAGCCCCGAGGGGAGGCCCAATTTCACCACAGTCTTTACGTAGTGCGCCTTGGGCTTGAAAAAGGCAAGGCCGAAATCAAAATGCTCCCGCATACGGGAAAGCTTCCACAGACAAAGAAGAGAGGAGATCGCCTGGGCGATCACCGTAGCCAAGGCCACCCCCGCCACGTCCATATGAAGCCCCGCCACAAAATAAATATCCAAAGCAATGTTGATCACGGTGGCGATCAAAAGATAGATCAGAGTGGAAACGGAATCCCCCAGCCCGCGAATGATACCGCTTAAAATATTGTAATAGGCCATCCCCGCAATGCCCACCAGCGAAATGGTCAGATAGCTGCAGCATCCGTCCAGAATGGTCTCGGGGGTATTGAGCATCACCAAAACGGGGCGGATCAGAGGCGTTGCCACCAAAACCAGCACCGCACAGCAAAGAGCGGTAATGGTGATACAGTTCCCCACGGTGTAGGAGAGCCCCTCGCGGTTTCGGGCACCGAAATACTGGGAGATCATCACCCCCGCGCCCGCGGAAATGCCGATGAAGAGCACCAGAAGCATATTGAGAACGGGAAGGGCGCTTCCCACCGCGGCAATGGCATTGTCACCGTTTGCGGCGTATTTCCCCACCACGATGGTATCCACCGTGCTGTAAAACTGCTGGGCGATGTTTCCAAGCAGCATAGGCAGGGTAAAAATGACGATGCTTTTCCACACCGAGCCCTGCGTCATATCGGTGGGAGCAAACAATTTTTTGAACATACGAAAAACACCTTTTACAAAAAATACCCGACTATTTTAACATATTTTCCTTCAAGATACAACCGAGTTCAAGATGTTTTTACAATTACCGAAGGCATTGCTTTTTCTCTGAATTCCCGCAAGGGATTCCGGCACCTTTTTTGTGAAAAATAAGGATAGAGAACGCGCGTTCTCTATCCTTGTTTGGTATAGGGGCCCCTGCTGAGCCGGTGGCTTGCTCAGCCCTATAAGGGCATAATATTACCGGCGGGGCTGAAAGCCCCCTGAGACATTTGACACTTGCAAACTCGCCCTACCGCCACAGTTGTGGCTACGATTTCGCCTCCCTTGTGCAAAGGGAGGTGGCGCGGCTTGCCGTGACGGAGGGATTGTAAAAAATGCTCTCAAACAACCCCTCAGTCAGCTTCGCTGACAGCTCCCCTTACACAGGGGAGCCCCGGTGTGTTACGGCATTGGGCAACAGAACTCCGGTTTGATTTTAAACCCGATTCATCCATAATTTGTGCTCTATATCCGTACTTTATCAATAACTCCTCGCTTGCGCAGGCTCCTTACAC
>JAFWBD010000006.1 GCA_017507325.1 Clostridia bacterium
CTTTACGGGGCCACGGCTTTAGTGGACACAGACAAGGTTTGAATGTAGTTAGAATTTATCCAAAGTTGGTGCGCAATATCCGCACTTTATCGATAACTTTTAGGTCACGCAGGCTCCTTCCACCGCAAGCGGTCCCCCTCCCTCTCGGATGGAGGCCTCATTGTGCCACCGCTTTTGCCAATAGAAATAGGCTGTAGGTTTGGAATTTGGGTTTAGACGATATGGAAGATAGAATAATGTGAAAAAGCCAATCTACGCCTCTCGGATGGAGGCCTCGCGGGGCCACGGTTTTTACTATTAGAAACGGGCCATCGATTGAAATTCTGATTAAGGTAATATGGAATTTAAAACTTGATCAAAAAACGCTTTCCGCCTCTCGGAGGGAGGCATGATTGCGCCGAGGCTTTGCTAACAGAAGTGAGATGCCTTGGAAAAGAGGGGGGATAGCCCTTGCACGCACCCCTACTTGTTTTTAGGGTATTTTTTTCCTTACGGCTTATTTCTTCTCCGAACAAAACCCGCCGAAAAAATTGACTTTCGGAGCGTCGGATGGTATGATATAGGCAGATCGGAAAAAAACAAAACGAGAAAAGGGGAAGGGGCCTTGCCCCGAAGAATATGAAGACCATTTTGATTTTGGATGCCTCCAGCTTATTTCACCGCGCCTTCTACGGGATCCGCCCGCTGAGCACCAAGGAGGGGCTTCCCACAAACGCCGTGTTCGGTTATATCAACATCGTCCGAAAGCACCTGCAAGCCCAAAAGCCCGATTATGCCGTAGCCGCCTTCGATACGGCCGCCCCCACCTTCCGCCACAAGTTCGACGAGGCCTATAAGGCCACCCGCAAGCCCATGCCCGAGGAGCTCCGCCTCCAGCTTCCCTATCTCCGCCGTGCCACCGAGGCGCTGGGCGTTCATTCCGTGGCGGCAGAGGGCTTCGAGGCCGACGATATTCTGGGCACCCTCTCCCAAAGCGCCGAACGGGAGGGGAACCGAGCCGTTCTGGTCACGGGGGATCGGGATTCCTATCAGCTGGTTTCCGAAGGGACCAAGCTCATTCTGGTGGGAACAAACAAGGATGAAGAGATCACCCCCGAGGTGCTGCGGGAAAGATTCGGTCTGACCCCCCGCCAGCTCATTGACGTGAAGGCCTTGGCGGGAGACAGCAGCGATAACATTCCCGGCGTTCGCGGAATCGGAGAAAAAACCGCCGTGAAGCTCATTGCCGAAAAGGGAGATCTGGACGGGGTCTACGCCGATCCCGATTCTCTTTCCGTAGGGAAGGCCGCCCGCGAAAAGCTCGTCGCGGGGAAGGCCGATGCCTACCGCAGTCGGTATCTTGCCGAGATCTGTCGGAGCATTCCCGACCTTTCTCCCTTGGAGACCTACGCCTACGGGGGGGAAAACCGCTCGCTTTTGCTCCCTCTTTTGCGGGAATTGGAATTTTTCAAGCTCCTTCGGGAGTACTCGGAGGAAGGAGCCGCCCCCGTAAAAGCCGAAAAGCCCAAAGGGATGGCCGAAAAAAAGGCCGCCGCGGGGATCGATCCCCATCAGGGCACTCTTTTTGATTTTGAATTCGAAAAGGCACCGCCGAAAAACGTCGATGCGGCATCCGTCACGGATAAGACCCCGCTCATCTTTGAAAAGGAGGACGCCTTTTACACCCTTTTGGAGGGCAAGGCCGTGCGCCTGACGGGAAACGTGGCCGAATTCTTGAAAAGCAGCCGCCCCGTTCTGTGCCGCTATAAGCGCTATCTTCACAGCTGTGACAGGCTTTTCGGCAGCTTTGACGGCTTCGGTGCCTCCTTTGATCTGGCCTTGGCCGCTTACGTTCTGGATTCCCGAAACAGCGCCATGACCCTCTCCCGCCTGATGCTTCATTATCGGAAGAGATCCCTCCCCCCCGACGGGGAATCCGATCCCGAAACGGCTCTTTCGGCCATGGCGGAGCTTTACCCCGTTTTGCGGGAGGAAATGGAAAACAGCCCCGCACGGGATCTGTTCTACGAGGTGGAAATGCCCCTCTCGTACGTTTTGGCGCAAATGGAGAAAACGGGCTTTGCCGTTTCCCGCGAGGGGATCGCCGCCTACGGGGAACAGCTCCGCGAGGCGGAAAAGGCCTTGAAGGAGCAGATCTTTGCCCTGGCGGGGGAGGAATTTCTCATTCATTCCCCCAAGCAGCTGGGCCGCATCCTTTTTGAAAAATTGGGTCTGCCCGCAGGCAAGAAAACCAAAACCGGCTACGCCACCGACGCGGAGACCCTCGGAAAGCTCCGCTTCCATTCCCCCATCATCGATCTTGTCCTCCGCTACCGCACCATTTCCAAGCTGCACAGCACCTACGTGGTGGGGCTCAGCCAGCAGATCCGCGAGGACGGCAGGATCCACACCGTTTTCCATCAGACCCTCACCGCCACGGGGCGCCTTTCCTCGGCCGAGCCCAATTTGCAGAACATTCCCGTGAAAACGGAATTGGGACGGGAAATGAGGCGGTTTTTCGTCAGCGGCGGCGAGGATCGGGTGCTGATCGATGCGGATTATTCTCAGATCGAATTGCGGCTTCTGGCCCATATGTCGGGGGACGAGACCCTGCAGCGCTTTTTCATGGAGGGCAGAGACGTTCACACCAAAACCGCCTCGGAAATCTTCGGCGTTTCCCCCGAGGAGGTCACCCCCGAAATGAGAAAGAGCGCCAAGGCGGTGAATTTCGGCATCGTTTACGGCATCGGGGAATATTCCCTCAGCCAGGATCTGGGCATCCCCATGCGGGTGGCAAAGGAATACATCCAACAGTATTTTGCCCTGTTCCCCAAGGTGCGGAGCTTTTTGGACCGCATCAAGGAAGAGGCCCATCGGGACGGCTTTGTCACCACCCTCTTCGGCCGACAGCGCCGCATCCCCGAGCTGTCTGCCTCCAAAAAGGCCCTCGTTGCCTTCGGTGAGCGGGCCGCCATGAACGCTCCCATTCAGGGCACCGCGGCGGATATTATGAAGATCGCCATGGTGCGGGTCTGGTTCCGCCTGGAGCGGGAGGGGCTGAAAACAAGGCTTGTTCTGCAAGTGCACGACGAATTGATCCTGGAGGCCCCCGAAGAGGAGCAGGAGGCGGCAAGCCGCATTCTCTCCGAGGAAATGGAAAAGGCCGCCGCCCTTTCCGTGCCGCTGGTCGCCGAGGCAAGCCGGGGAAAAACCTGGTACGATGCCAAATAAAATATCATTGTTTTGTGCTAAATGAGTAAAAACAGAAACTGTGCTTTTGATCCGAATGTGATATACTGCACACAGCGTTACAGAAAAAAAACGAAAGAGGTATGAAAAATGAGAGCAGGATTTTACGAATGCGATATTACCCCGCCCCTGGGCGGCTTTATGTGGGGCCATTACAACGAGAGATTGGCAGAGAACGTGCTGGATCGCCTGTATGCCAAGGCCTTCGTGGTGGAGGACAAGGGCGAATACGCCGCCGTGGTGGTGGTGGATACCTGTTCTCTGGTGGACGGGATCTTTGAAAAGGTGACCGAGCGCATTGCTCAGTACACCGATATTCCCGCCGACCGCGTTTGCATCACCTCCAACCACACCCATTACGGCGCCTCTGTGGGCAGAAGCCCCGAGGTGAACTGCTTCCCCGATGAAACGTATCTGGACGTGTTCCTCCGCCTCACCGCCGATGCGGTGATCCTGGCCTATCTGCGCCTGGAGGAGATGGAAATCTCCTTTGCTCAGGGAAGCGTGGACAGCATTTCCTTCATCCGCAACTTTGTCACCACCGACGGCACCTTCATCACCCACGGCAGAGGCCGCGACGATATTGCGGGCACCTTGGGCGAGATCGATCCCGCTCTGCCCGTTCTGCTGTTCAAGAAGGACGGAAAGCCCAAGGGCGCGGTGATTTCCTTTGCCTGCCATCAGGACTGTGTTTACGAGCACAAGACCTGGTACACCGGCGACTATTCCTCCGCCCTGTCCGACTGTCTGAAGGATGAATTCGGCAGAGATTTCGTCAGCGTGTTCCTTTTGGGCACCTGCGGCGATATCAACCACGTGAACCCCAACGGCCCCAAGACCGAGCCCGGCCATTACCGTGTAATGGGCAAGACCCTGGCGGATGAGGTTTTGCGGATCCTTCCCGAGGCCAAGCCCGTGGAGGGCGGTGTGAAGATGATTACGGAGGACGTGACCCTTCGCCGCCGCACCCTGGAGAAGGGCGAAATGAAGCAGGCTGTTCTGGATCTGCTTCAGAACGAGGGCGGCACCATTATGCGTGCCCGTAACCTGATCTTCTACGGCTCCTCCAATAAGCTTTCCGAATCCGATTACAAGGTGCAGGGCATTCTCATCGGCGACGTATTCATTTCCACCCTTCCCGGTGAGGTATACAGCGCCTTCGGCCACGATATCAAGAAGGGCTCCCCCTTCTCCCGCAATATGGTCATCGAAAACTGTAACGTATACTGCGGCTACATTCCCACGGCCAACGCCTTTGCGCCCAACAGCCGTCTCTATGAGACTTCCACCTGCTTCCACAGCTGCCACGTGCCCGAGGCAGGCGAAATCATCCGCGACAAGGCGCTGGAGATCGCCCGCAAGCTGGCCGAATAACCCCGAAGCCCAAGAAAACAAAGCATCAAAAATAAATCGACAAAACGTCGGAAAGGAAAAGACCATGAAATCATACAAAGGAATCTATACCGCCCTTTTGACCCCCTTTACCCCCGAGGGGAAGATCAATGCCAAGGAATTGGAAAAGCTTGTGGCACACAACCTGAAAATGGGTGTCAGCGGCTTTTACGTTTGCGGCAGCACCGGAGAAGGCATTCTCCTTTCTGCCGATGAAAGAAAAGAAATCATGCAGATCGTGCGCGATTGTGCGGGAGATGCCACCCTCATTGCCCACGTGGGCGCGCTGGACGAGCGGGATGCCCACAAATTGGCCGCCGCCGCCAAGGAGCTCGGCTACGATATGATCTCCTCCGTGGCTCCCTTCTATTTCAAATTCACCTTTGAGGAAATCAAAAATTATTATCTCCGCCTGGCCGAAAATTCCGGTATGCCCATGCTGGTCTACCACATTCCCGCCCTGTCCGGTGTGGGAATGGGCGCGGGAGAGATCTCCGAATTTCTCGGGGACGATCACTTCATCGGTGTGAAATTCACCTCCAACGACTTTTTCACCATGGAGCAGATCCGCACCCGCTTCCCCCAAAAGATCATCTACAACGGCTACGATGAAATGATGCTCTCGGGTCTGGCCATGGGTGCCGACGGCGGCATCGGCAGTACCTATAACTTTATGGCCGATAAATTCGTTCAGATTCAAAAGCTCTTCGGGGAAGGCAAGATCGAAGAGGCCCGCGAGGTGCAAAAGGAGGCCAACCGCATCATTGCCGTGCTTTGCCGCATCGGCGTGATGATCGCCGAAAAAGAGGTTATGAACCAGCTGGGTCTGGATTTCGGCATTTGCAAAAAGCCCTTCGGCGAGGTCAAGGCCGAGGAGCGCGAACTCATCGCAAAAGAGATCCTCCCCTACATCGCCCCATTAGCGTGAATGCTCTTAACGGAGCATTCACGCAGTCAAATCCGTCTGCGACGGGTGAAATCCACCGTTGGTGGATGAAATCGCTTTCGCGATGAAATCCTGCTTCGCAGGGTTGAAGTAAGACGGATTTGATTTCATCCAAGGCAACGCCTTGGATTTCATCTGAGC
>JAFWBD010000052.1 GCA_017507325.1 Clostridia bacterium
AGGAGTCCTTTTCCTTCAAAACACCTCATCCGTCAGCCTTCGGCTGCCACCTTCCCCCACTGGGGAAGGCTTTACGGGGCCACGGCTTTGGTTTGTAGAAATAAGTCTTAGATTGCGCCCCGTTTTATCCAAGGTTTGTGCGCGATATCCGTACTTTATCGATGCTTTTTTGCTTGCGCAGGCTCCTTCCACCACTTCGTGGTCCCCCTCCCTCTCGGATGGAGGCTTTACGGGGCCACCGCTTTTGGCAATAGAAATAGGCTGAAGTTGTGGTTTTTACAGAGGCGGGGACGGTGAACCATTTTATTTTTTGATTCCGAAAGTTTTGGGGGTGTGGGGGGCTTTTTTCAAAAAGCCCCCCACAAAAAAGGTTCCAAGAAAAAAGCCCCCCGGGGGGCGGGGCCCTGCGTTAGGGGGGAGTCAGCGTAGCCGAGCGAGAAGAAAGCAGGGGCAGAAGGGGTCACAGCGCCGGAATCCGTACAAGAAAACACTGTTTTGTCGTATCGATCCTCCGACGCTTATTTTTCAAGAGCTCCCTTGGTTTTTTTATCGTACAGCTCCCACAGAAAACCCACGATGCGAGCGGCCGCCAAGGCAAAGAGGGTGCCGAGCACCGCACCTGCCAGCACGTCCGTCGGGAAATGCACCACCAGGCAAAGTCGGGAAACGGCCACCAAAAAGGCCATCACCAAGGTGACGATACCCCATTTTCTGTGATAGAGGAAGAGCCCCACCGCTGCCTCAAAGGAGGCGAGGGTGTGCCCCGAGGGGAAGGAATAGTCCGTGGACATTTCGCCCCAGGCGAGGCGGCAGGAAAGGGTGGGGTCCAGATCGTACGGGCGAAGGCGGGCAAAGAGGTTTTTCATCACACCGTTCCCCAGAATCACCCCGATCAGAAGGGCAAGGCCCATGGTAAAGCCCGCTCGGCGGGTCTTTTTGGGAATCATCAGGATCAGGGAAAGAGCGATCCAGAAAATGCCCGATTCGCCGAACATGGTCACAAAGGTCCAGAAATAATCCCAAAGGGGGGTGGCAAGATCCTGAATGCTGTGCAAAAAGGAAAGCTCCCCGTTCACAAGCCATTGCATTTTCAGCCCTCCTTATTGTACCCAGCGATCGTAGATGTAAAATTCGTTTCCGATCTTGCGGGCAAAAATGATCATATCAAGCCGATCGATATAGTCCTCTCTGCCGCGGAGCTTGAGCACGTGGTCAAAGGAAACGTGGCAGCAGAAGGTGTTGTCATCGAAGCGGTAAAATTCGTCAATGTACTGATTTTGGAATTCGTAGCTGTCGTGATCCCAAACAAATTGGGAAAGGTTTTCCAGAATGCCGATATAAAATTCGCTTTGCAGATCAAAATAGGGCTTCACCACCGCCAGGCGCACGTCGTTTTGCATATGGCAGGCATAGGCCTGCATTCCCTCCATGATCCGCTTGGAATAGGCATCCTTCAGATCCGCGCTGTAATTGAGGTTGGAGCGATATCCTCCCTCATCCTCCAGAAAGGTCAAAACGTGCGGGATCAGATCCCGATCCACCGCCCGCATCTCGGGCTCCAAAAACAGCCCCGAGGCCTCATAGGTCACCATAGTGACCCCCTCCACATCCAGCCCCTTGGGCAAGAACTGATTGAAGGGATGGGGCTCCTCGGCGGTCTTTTTCTCGGCCGAAACCTCCTTGCCGTTGCAATACAGCTTGGAGGAGGCGGGCAAGGTTACCTTAAAGGAATGGGTGGGGGTTGCAAACATTTCCATATCGGCAAATTCGTAGCCGAAAAAGCCGAATTCATCCGCCACGTCACTGCGAACGAAGCGCACCGTGGCGATTTTGGTGGAGGGAACCCCTTGAATGTCGTTTTCGGGAGCGGTATTGGTTTCATCCCGTTCCAGATCCGCCGGGTCAATGAACACGAAATTGTATTTGGCCTCGGTTTCGGAGGTGGAAATGGAATAATACGAAACCTCTCTCTCTCCCTTCAGTTCGGTCAGATAGCGGGAAACGGAGGCAAGCGTTTCATATTCGCCCACCTTGAAATTCGATTTTTCCAAAGCCGCCACGTAATCGGAGCCGGAAAAATATTCCCGAAAAATCGCTTCGGCCCGATGGATCGGCTGGCTGTTCTCAAAGGCCACCAAAAAGCGGTTCAGCCACCCCAGCCCGTAGCTCAGCGCCACGGCAAACACTGCGATCAAAACCGTGTAGATCACCCAGAAAAAGGGAAAATACCGTCTTCCCTTGACCTTGCGGCGGCGCACACGGCCCTTTTGACGTTCTATCATATTAATTTGCCTTTCCTACAATGAAAAAAGTGGGAATTCTTCGAGGCTCGGTAAAGGCCTTGTAGCTGTTCACCAATCCTCTTCTCTGATATTCATCCAAGGTGGATACATCATAGTTGTACAAATCATAATAATTGCGGTAATACATCATGGCACTGCTTCCGCCGTCCAATTTACCTGCGGCAATGGCGCCGTATTCCAGCATCAAATCGATGAGCTCGTTGTGATTGGCACCCATGCTGGAGGCGGTGCGCCCGTCCGTTACCAAAAGGAGAATGGTGCCGTCTGCCCGCTGTCCGATCACCGTGCGCTGGGCTCTGCCGGTATTACCGTCGGAATAGTGCAGGGTCACGTTCACGCCGTCATTGGAGATCAGCGAGTTGCCGTACTGGAAGCATACCGCATCGCGAATGCCCAATTCCGCGGCTCTGGCCTGTGTCATTCCTTCGGAAACCACCAATTTGTGGTCGTTTGTCAGCCCCATAAAAGTGGAGCTGGTGGGATAAGTCCAAACCATTCGCCCTTGGGAATAGGTCAGCCCCATAGGACGCGCGCCCGAGCCGACGCCGCCCGTATCGGGGAATTCGCCGCCGTTAATGGCCGCCACCGCATTGTATTTTTCCACGATATCGAAAATCTTGGCTCCTTGGGTGGCCGTTGCAAAATTATCACTGGAAATCCCTACAAATACGCGGGAGGGGTCCTTTACCATCAAAAGATAAGCCTTGAAGGTGGGCTTGGTAATGGTTTTGAACAGGATCCCGTCAATGGCGTTGGCCCATTCATCCGCCGCCTCCTCCGTAGAGCCCGACCCTTGCATTTGGGTAATGGGGATCACGTCGTATTTGACGGTGTTGCTGCTATCCAGAATGGATTGCACCACCTGATCCTCCAAAAAGAGGCCGGGCACCCATTTGGTGGCGCTGGCCTGCATAGCGGAAAGCACCAGAGCATCGCGCATGGTGGTACTGGGGCCGTTGAGCAGAACGTAGCACGCGCTCACCACGGCAACCACGGCGCAAAGAAGCACCGTAAACAGCGAAACGAGGATGCGGCGAAGAACCCACCATTTCCCCCGACTGCTTTTTCTTGTATTTTTTGCCGCCATCGGACGCTTTCTGTGCGCGCTGACGGCAACCACCGGTCCCTCTGCCAAGGAAACGGTTCTTCTTTCTGCGATCAAGGAATACTCCCTCCCGATTTTTACAAAATTCTACAATTCAAAAAACCTTCATAGACCGTATTATTGTATCACATCTTCGGGAAAATTACAATTCTTTTTTTATATTTTTGCGCGCAGGGGGCCATTCTTCCGTCAATTTTACCGTTATTTCATACAATGGACAAAAGTTTTCAACGAAAACGCCCCGTTTGCCTCCCATTCGGTGCTTGAAAAAGCGGAAGGAGAAGGGCAGAGGCGGGGGCGAGGCATCCCTTTTTCTTGATCTGTTTATCACTCCTATCATGGTATTGCAAATCGGTGATCAAACCGAAGAGAGCCGTACGGAAAAAACGCCGCAAGGCTCCTTCTCATAGGGAAGATTACAATTTGTAGGGACAGGCGTCCTCGACTGTCCGTCTGAGACAGGCGCCCTCGACTGTCCGCAAATCGAATTAACCCAATACGGAGAAATTGCGGGTCAATACATCAAACAATGAAATGATTTCTATGAACATTTGTCGGTCGAAAAATATGTCATCATGCCTAACCATATTCATATTTTGCTTTGGGTAAAGGAGAATAAGACCGATAACGGACAGTCGAGGACGCCTGTCCCTACAAATAAGGAAAATAAGACCGATAACGGACAGTCGAGGACGCCTGTCCCTACAAATATTGAAAGAGCCAATAGCGATAAACAGAACGATAAATAAGAATTTGGCAAGGTATATTATGGAGTACAAATTGTTGGAAAAGCAAGATGTTGAGTTGATGAAATATTTTGTTGATGATGATAATACCAAATATGATGAGGTTATTCTGAATACATTTTTGGAGGAGAAGAATACCTTTGGTTATATTGCTAAAGAAAATGACATGATAGTTGGTTTTGCATTTGGATATGTATTGGTTAAGCCAAATGGAATAAAAGATTTTTATTTGCATGCCATTGATATATTGGAAGAATATCAGAATCATGGCTATGGAACGGAATTGGTAAAATATATCAATTCTCATTCTAAAAGTATCGGTTGCAGGAAAATGTTTTTGATAACGAATAAGAGTAATCTCTCTGCTTGTAGATGCTATGAAAAGGCAGGAGGTATGAATACTGCCAATGATGAAATTGTATATGCATACCAATAATTGAATTATGATAAATTCGGGTTTATCAAACAGTAAGGCAAACCCCGACAGACCAAAAAATCTGTCGGGGTTCATGATTTGTTTTCTGTGTTGCATTTATACCTTTGCGGACAGTCGAGGACGCCTGTCACAGACGGACTCCTATCATGGTATTGCAAATCGGTGATCAAACCGAAGAGAGCCGTACGGAAAAAACGCCGCAAAGGCTTTTTCTCATAAGGAAGATTACAATTTGTAGGGACAGGCGTCCTCGACTGTCCGTCCTCGCCTGTCCCTACAAGGAAAAATCAAATTTCCTTATGAGAACACTCGTAAGGCTCTCCTTTTTTACGTTTTTGGTTATTGCAGGATGGAAAGCCACAGCGGCAGGGTCACGATGGACAAAATCCCCGATAAAAAGGCAAGCCTTGCCCCCAATGCGGGACTGCGCCCTGCATTTTTGGTGAAAATAATGGTGTTCAGCCCCGTGGGCATACTTGCCATCAGGAGAGCGGGGGTGGAAAAGCTTTTCAGACCGCACAGCCAAAACAGCCCCCAGACGAAGGCGGGCAGAACAACCAGGCGCAGAACCACCATCACGTAATCCCGCGGGGAGCCCCACAGCGAGGAAAAGGAGAAGGTGGAGAGCACAAAGCCCGTCAAAAGCATGCTCAAGGGCCCCACGCAGGCGGAGGCGGATTGCGCCGCCGTGCGCAGCACCGCGGGAACCGGGATCCCGCAAAGCCCCCAGATCATTCCCAAGGCGATGGCTACCGTCATCGGATTGAAAAGGCGCTTCAGGTTTTTCTTGCTTCCCGTCAGCTTCATATAGCCCACGGTGTAGGTGTACATCGCAAAGGGAATGCAAAAGAGTACCAGATCCGTCAGCATCCGACTGCCCCAGATCCCCTCCGCCAGGGTATAGCCCATATAGGCGTAGTTGGAAATGGTCACGGAATATTCCAGAACGCTTTTCTCCGTTTCATCCCGTGAGAGAAGCTTTCCCACGGGCTTTCCCAAAAGATGCAGAATCAGCAAAAGCCCCACGGAAATAAAAATGGTCTGATAGCTGTTTTGCAAATACGAAAGGGTGAAATTGGTGGAAAAGGACAAAAAGACCTTACAGGGCAGCAGTAAATTGACCAGCAAAAAGGACAAAAGCCCCGTTTGCTCCCGCAGAGCGGGCTTTTTGGTTCCGAACAGCCACCCGAGCGACAAAAACACGTACAAAACGATCAATTGCTGTAGGATCAACGACATTTCGTGCACCTCTTTTCTAACTCTATGAGTATATTCCTTTTTGCCTGCCGTGTAAACCTTGAAAATGTGAATTTTTCTGCCGTCGGCGAAAAAAGAACCCCTTGCGCAAGGGGATGCAAAGCCGATTCGGCATCACCCCGACGCAAGGGAGGCTTTGTTTTACTTTCTCTCGTTCAAAACCTGAGGGTACAATTGACAGGACATACCGCCGTCCACGATCAATTCCGTTCCCGTAACGTTTTTGGAAAGATCGCTTCCCAAAAAGTAGCAGGCGTTGGCAATATCCTCAAAATCCGAAATATCCCCGATGGGGGTCAGATTTCCGTTCACGATCTGCTTGGAGCCCATGGCGCGCCAGCGCTCGGTTTTGATGGTGCCCGGAAGAACCGCGTTCACACGGATGCCGAAGGGGCCCAGATCCACCGCCAAGGCACGGGAAAGGGCGTTGATCCCTCCCTTGGAGGCACAGTAGGCGGCGCGGTTGGGAATGGCGCGGTAGGCGGTATTGGAGCTGAGGAACACCACCGCTCCCTTCTTTTGCTCCCGCATTCTCAGAGCGGCCTGGCGGACTATGGTGAAATTCCACACCAGATTGGTTTGGAACACCGCGCCGAATTCCTCGGTGGATACGGTCCAGAAATTCTGCCCTGCGGCGGGATCCTTGGGGTCAAAGCCCATATTGGCGGCGTTGAGCACCAGCGTTTCCACAAAAAAGTCCAAGGAATCGATTTCGCGGAAGATCTCCTTTACCTGCTCCTCGTTTCCGGGGGTACACGCAAAGCCCCTCGCAAAAACGCCGAATTCCTTCGAAAGAGCCTCGGCACTTTGGGCGGCCGCCTCCCCGCTTCGGCTGGTGATGAATACGGCGTAGCCCTCCGAGGCAAAGCGGCGGGCAATTCCGAAGCCCGTTCCCTTTTGGGCACCGGTAATCAAAACGGCTTTTTTCATTTTCTTGCTCCTTTTAGAAATAAAACTCGGTTTTGGCGGGACGGATATCCGTCAGCGCGCCCGTATAGTGGCGCAGGGTATGAGGCTGATAGGGATGCTCCAGGCAAGCCTCTTCGTTGATCTCGATGCCGAGACCGGGGCCGTCGGGAATGCGAATGAAGCCGTCGTGGTAGGAGAGCTTTTCGTTGGTCACGTCGCGGCGCCATTCCACGTCGCTGTACATAATTTCCAAAATGGAGAAATTGGCGGTGCAGGCCGCCAGCTGAAGGGTTGCGGCGCAGGCCACGGGACCCGAGGGGTTGTGGGGCGCAAAGGGAATGTAATAGGTTTCCGCCATAGCGGCGATCTTCTTCAATTCCATAATACCGCCTGCGTGGGAAACGTCAGGCTGAATGAAATCGGCGGCACGGGTCTCGAAGAGCTCCTTGAAATCCTTCAGGGTATAAAGACGCTCGCCTGCGGAAATGGCAACGGGGGATTTCTCCCGAACCGCACGCAGAGCCTCCAGATTATCGGGGGGCGTGGGCTCTTCGAAGAGCATGGGATGGAATGGCTCCAATTCCTTGGCGATCTTGATGCCCGTGGGCACGTTGAAGCGGCCGTGGCCCTCAATGAGAAGATCCACCTGGTCGCCCACCGCCTCTCTCACCGCCGCCACGCATCGCAGCGCCGTATCCAGATCCCGATTGGAAATTTCCAGATAGGCTTTTCCGAAGGGATCCCACTTCATGGCGGTAACGCCTCTTTGCACGGCAATCTTGGCCTTCTCGGCAAACTGCTCGGGGGTCTTGGCACCCGCAAACCAACCGTTCACGTAAATGCGCACCTCATCCCGCATTTTTCCGCCCAAAAGCTGATAGACGGGCACACCGAGGCTTTTGCCCAAAATGTCCCAAAGGGCCATTTCCACCGCAGACAGCGCACTCATCAAAACGGCGCCGCCCCGCCAATAGGCGTCGCGGTAAATGTCGTGGAAATGCTTTTCCACGTTCAGGGGATTCTGCCCCACCAAAACCTCACGGATGTGCTCCACCGCGCCGATCAGCGCCTTCTCCTTGTATTCCAGGGTGGCCTCGCCTACGCCGCTGATGCCCTCATCGGTATAAACCTTGACGAAAACCCAATTGGTGCGAAAGCAATCCACCGCAAAAGTCTTAATATCGGTAATTTTCATATCATCCTTCTCCATTCCAATTCCTCGCCGAGCTCTTTGGCTCGGTGCGAGGCTTCAATTTTTCTCTTCCTTTTCGGCCTTCTCCAAGGCCTCGGTCACAAAAAAGCTTCCGCCCACGGCCGCCACAGCGTCAAAGGCCAAAAACTCCTCCAAATTGCTCCGATCCACCCCTCCGGTGGGAATGAAGCGAACCTGGGGGAAGGGAGCGGAGAGGGCACGGAGCGCCTTGAGGCCTCCGTAAACGCCTGCGGGGAAGAATTTCACCGTGGTGATGCCCAATTCCAGCGCCGCCATAATCTCCGTGGGGGTCACACAGCCTGGATAATAGGGAACGTCCGCTTCCTTGCAAACGGCCGCCACCGAGGGCGAAAGGCCGGGGGAAACGATGAATTTGGCTCCTGCCTCCAAGGCGGCGCGGCACTGCTCGGCATTGATGACCGTTCCCACACCGATGAGCATATCGGGGTGGTGCGCCACGCCGTAGCGAATGGCCTCAGCGGCACAGGCGGTGCGGAAGGTGATCTCGGCACAGAAAATGCCGCTTTTTTTCAGCGCAGACAAAATGCGCTCGGTCTGATCCATTTCGCGGATCACGACCACGGGAATCAGTTTTTCTTTCATGGTAACACGATCTCCTTATAAATTTCGGGAATGATTTTACGGGCAAAGGGAAACGACTCCGCCGCCAGATCGTCGTACAGACCTACGTGGAGGGGCACGGCGTATTTGGCACCCGTACGGCGGGCGAAGGCGGCCGCATCTGCGGCGTTCATATTGTTCCCCGCCCCGTTGATGGGCAAAAAGACCGCCTCGAGGCCTTGGGGGAGCGCGGGGAAGATCCCCTCGTTGTACAGAGTATCTCCCGTCACGTAATATTTTTTCTCGCCGTCCTCCAGAATGACGCCGATGGCGTCGGGGTCGCTGTGGCAGGCCTTCACCGCCCGAAAGCGGAAGGGACCCTCCGTCCAAAGGGTGCCGCTGTCAAACTGCACGTAATTGTGGGCACCGCCAAAATTCCGTGCACGGCTCCAAACGCTTCGGGGACCCATCACCGTCATAGCCTCCGCGCGATTCAAAAAGTGTTCCGCGGTTTCGGGATCAAAGTGATCCAAATGGTCGTGGGTGAAGATCATCACCTGCGGCTTCAAATCAAAAAAGGAGGGATCCACTGCCACGCGGCGGACCATTGCGGAATTTCGTTTCCCGATGCTGTCACTCAGATACGGGTCGATCAGAACCCCGAAGGAAGCCTTTTCGAAATAAAGCCCTGCCTGCCCCAAAAAGAGAATTCTCACATCATACCTCCTTGACTTTCCGTTATTTTTATTGTATTATATTTTTTATCCTAAAAATATCAAAATATTGGCTATTTTATTTGATTTCTTATGATTCGGAGGGAAAAATGGTATTACCGAAAATTGTCGCGGTGGGAATCTACGATTCTGCCAAGAGAACGGGCTCGGTCCGAATCAGCAAAAAGCGCACCACCACCATGTTCGAATTGGAATTGCCTCTGGAAAACGGCGGTGTTTCCTATATTGAGGGCAACGCCTGCCCCATCCGCACCGAGACCCTCATTTGCGCCAAGCCCGGCCAGATCCGCCACACCAAATTTCCCTTTCGCTGTCTGTTTCTCCATATGGAATTGGGGCAGGGGCGGCTTTTTGAAATGCTCCGCGGGCTTCCGGATTTCGTTTTCCTTCGCGACGCCTCCCATTATCGGGAAATTTTTTCCCGCCTCTTTCATTATGAGAACAGCCCCGGATACGACCACGAGATCATCATGCAAAGCCTGGTTTTGGATCTGATCTACTCCTTGGGGCAGGAGCGGGTGGGAATGCACAGCGGGGGAGGAGGCCGTCCCCGCCGCGACGTGGTGGAAAAGGCTCTCTCTTACATTGATCGGCACCCGTCGGAGGACCTTTCCCTGGAGAAGCTGGCCTCGGTTTTTTCCCTCAGCCCCATTCATTTCCACAACTCCTTCAAAACCGCCGTGGGCAAGACCCTGCGGGAATACGTGGAGGAGCGGCGGATCCGCCTGGCGGTGGAGAGAATGCTCACCACCGACCGCACCCTGACCCAGATCGCCTTTGATTGCGGCTTTTCCTCCCAAAGCTATTTCAGCTTCGTTTTCAAGCGGCGAATGGGAATGACCCCCCGACAATACGCCCGCGCCGCCCTTGGCCGCTACGAGGATTAGACCGCCCCGATTTCAATGCCGCGAAAGAAAAATTTAGCGTGATGTCCTTAACGGAGAATTCGTAAGCACAAAATTTCGGCAGAGAACCTGTTATCTCTGCCGATTTGTATGATAATGGGGCTAACCAAAAGACTCCCTCCGAGAGGCGTAGATTGACTTTTTCACATGATTCTATCTTCCATATCGTCTAAACCAAAATCTCAACCAACAACCCATTTCTGTTCCAAAAGCCGTGACCCCGCGAGGCCTCCATTCGAGAGGCGGAAAGCCAGAAAAAGGCACGGGTGCCTTTTTGGCATTGAGATTAATTTTCATCTCGGCGAAAATTTCATCCACAGCCCATTTTATTCTCCAAAGCGGTGGCCCCGCAAAGCCTCCATCCGAGAGGGAGGGGGACCGCTTGCGGTGGAAGGAGCCTGCGCGACTTAAAAATTGTCGATAAAGTACGGATATAGGGCACAAATTATGGATGAATCGGGTTTAAAATCAAACCGGATTTCTGTTGCCCAATGCCGTAACACACCGGGGCTCCCTTGTGTAAAGGGAGCTGTCAGCGAAGCTGACTGAGGGATTGTTCAAAGATGATAT
>JAFWBD010000053.1 GCA_017507325.1 Clostridia bacterium
GCGGGGCCACGGCTTTGGAGAATAAAATGGGCTGTGGATGAAATTTTCGCCGAGATGAAAATTTCGCCCGCAATCTTCACTTTGAAAAAAGTGCAAGCATCGCATTTGAACGGTCAAACACAAATATGGGCGAAGCCAAAACCCTTATTTCAAACAGAAAGAGCAAACACGCAAGAAGAGATTCTTGTATGTCTGCTCTCTTTTCTGTAAGTGATGTTTTTGCTGACGCAAAAGTGATGTTATGCTACGCATCATGATGTTGCTCGCCAAGGCTCGCAATGATGTGATGTTTGCCCACTACGCCGCGGGGCGTAACATCATTCACACAGTGAACATCACTGACGAAGATGGCTTCATTTGCCCGCAAGGGCAAACATCGTTTCGCGTGATTGTCCGTTAAGGACAATCACGCTAACGTGCCGCGAGCTTTTTTAATCCTCAACGATCAGATAATAGGGGGCGGGGTTGTCCTCGTCGCCCACACGGAAGGTGAGAATGCCGTTTTCATAATGGGTGGCAAGCTGGCAGGCGTAGAAGCCCTCGGCGTTGACGCCCCAAACCTTCAATTTTTCGCCTCGGCTGGTCTTCAGTGCGATCTCGGCATCGATCACCTCGGCCATAATGGGCGCGTGGCCCAATTCCAGCATCTTGTCTCCGTCAAACTGAGCGCCGCTGTTGCGGGCACGGCCGATGGTGGAAAGAAGAATGCTTCGGGAATGCTCCAAGGGCTCTTCCGTCAGAGAGGACATGGCGATGACACCGAAATCCGTTTTGCAATCCACACCGAAGCCGTTCAGGGTCAGGCTGTAATCGATCCCGTCGCGGAAATTGGAGGCGGCGCGGCGATTCTTGGAGAAGAAGCCGTATACCACCTTGGTGCGGGGGGTGTCGATCATACCGATCTCCTTTTTCAGATCCCGCTTCCACTGGCCGTTATCGGAAACAATGATCCCCGGCTCCTCAAGAGGAACCGAGCCCGTCTCATCAATCAATTCGTCGTAGCCCTCGGGGAGGGTGTTTTCAAAGGTGTTTCGGATCTGACTGCGCTCCAAAAGGCTCTGCAGGCTCTCCACGCGGTTATCCGCCAAGCGGGAGCAGAAGGAGGCGTATTTTTTCTCGGCGGGAGAAACGTCGCCTCTGCGGCAGATCAGAGCGGCGTGATAAAACAGACCGAATTTGGCGGGATCGTTCCAGACGGAGAAGATTCCCTCCCGATAGGGAACGCCTGCCACGGGGCTGGAAAGCTCACGGCCCAAAACCTTCATCTGATCCAGAAGGCAGCTGTAGGAATAGGTGTGGATGGTGTAGCCGCTCCAATTCTGAAGAGCACCCACGGCGGCGTAATAAATGGGACCCTCTGCGCGGTAGGCGTTGGGCCAGGGCATATCCCACTCGGAAACGAAGAAGGGCTTGCCCACCACGGCGCGCTTGCCGAGATTGGGGAAAATATAGGGGGCTTGGGTGCAGGAGCGGTTCATACAGCTTCTCTCCCGATTGCCCCATTTCCAATCGTAGTAATAATGGTGACCGTCGGTAAAGTCCATTTTTTCCTCCGCCTTGGTCAAGGCGGCCGTTTTGGTCCAGTTGGTGCCCGTAATGGGAATTTTGACCCCCAAGGAGCGGATGTGGGCGTAAAGATCGTCGTAGTAATTTTCCGTTGCCTCGATCTTGAAGCGGATCAGGGGCTCGTCCTTGGCGTAAAGATCACAGCCCTCGGCGTCGTATTCGATCCCCTTCTCAGAGAGCCACGCTCGAAACAGCGAGCGGAACATATTTTCGTGGTATTCGCTTCGGTTATAATCGCTCTTTTTGATGCCCGAATTGACGAACAGATCCTCCTCGTTGACGATCTCGGTCATAATGAAAACGGGGTCGTCCTTATAGCAAAGCTCGGTGTAGGGGTTATAGTGCTCCCAAAGCTGAGTGCAGTATTCCTTCTGCAATTCGATCATACGGGGATCGATGATGCACCAGGGTCTGCCCTTATCTTGAAGAAGGTGGTAATTTTCCACCCCGTCCTCCTCCTTGAAATGGCGGTAGGTCATCATATCCAGATAGCAGTAAATGCCCTCGTTTTTCAAGCAGTACACCAGATAGTCCAGAGCGTCCATGGAATCCTTGTCCAGACTTCGGGTGGAGGTCAGGCGCTTTCCCTTGGCGTATTGGAAAATATTGGGCGTGTCCCACTGGGCGTCCAGCTGGTGGAAGCGCACGACGTTACAGCCTGCCTGCGAAAGGCGGCGGGCCACCTTTTTGGCGTAATCCCGATCGGGAAAGCAGGCGCCTCCGTTGAAATTCACGCCCCAGAAGCGGGCAAGGGTGCCGTCCTCAAAGCGGAAATTTTCGCCGTCGGCCTTTAAAAAGCCGTGCTTGCCTGCGGGCTTTTCATCCCCGAAGGCAGAGGAAATATCAATGGGCATACGGTCCACGTAAGCGGGAAAGGGAATGTATCGACTCATAGGGGGTCCTCCGATCCGATCGTTTTTTTTGATTATAACAAAAAAATCAGTTGTTTTCCACACAAAAAAAGGGAAAAGGAAATGATTTTCTTCATTTCCCCTTCCGCATGGAGGTCATTCCCATTCCCGCGCCTGTCGGTATTCCTTGGGGGTGACCCCCGTTTCCCCTCGGAAGACCCGATTGAAGCTGCTCTGATTCTGAAAGCCGCAATCCAGCATAATCTCCACGATCTTTTTGTCCGTTTGGCGCAGGAGCGTGGCGGCCTTTTGGATCCGCAGAGAATTGAGGTATTCCCGAAAGCCGTACCGAAGCTCCTCGGAAAAAATCTTGGAAATATAGCTTTGGCTGACGTACAAGGCCTCGGAAACGCTTTTCACCGTCAGCGGCTCGGTAAAATGCTCACTGCAATAGGCCAAAACCCGCACCGCGTTGTTTTCCGAGCGGCGGTCGCTCTTTTTCAGAGGCATTTTCTCCAGACATTCCCCCAAAACCGCATTCAGATACCCAAAAGCCGTTTTGATCCGCCCTCCGCGGCTGTGGTATACGATCCGCTCCGGCAAAGCGGCGATCTGCCCTCCGTCCGTTCGGGCAGAGGCGGGCTTATGGGTCAGAAGGGTGTTGTCGAAGGCGGTTTCGGAGGGGTCGAACAGCACCAGGATCCCTTTGGCCTCGGGGGAACGCTCGTAGGAATGCACCAGATACGGAAAGATCACCGCCAGCTCCCCCGCACGGAGGGTCAATCGCTCGGAATCCACCGAAAGGCGTAGCTCCCCCTCCTCCAAAAGAATCAATTCCCCGTGGGGATGGAACATAGGCGAAAAGGCCCGAAAGCCCGAAATACGCGTGGCCATCAGCCCGAAATGCTCCTTTTTTTCAAACACGCCCTTCACGTCCGAATCCCCCTTTTATGATGAAAATCATTGTAAAATAATTTCTTTTGTATAGATTATAGTTTGTTTTTTGCTATAATGCAAGAGGATCACAACAAAAATCGGGGTAAATGTTGCCCTTTTTCAAAAGGAGGATATGAATATGTTAAAAATCGGCTGGGGCTCTCGGGACGTGAGCACCCATGAGCCCGTTCTCATTACCGGGCAGGCCTACGAAAGAATTTCCACGGGGAGCATGGACCCCACCACCGTTACCGCCTTGTATCTGGAGGACGGAGGAGACAGCGTTCTCTTCCTTTCGGGAGATTTCACGGGCTTTACCCCCGATCTGATTCAGGAATTGAAATCGGAGGTGGCCGACAAGGTGCCCGGTGTGGATCCCGAAAAGATCATTCTCAACGCCACCCACACCCATACCGCGCCCCGTTTCCAAAAGAGCACGGGATATGACCTGGCTCCCGAGGACGGGGTTACCATCTTCCCTTGGCAAAAATACCGTCCCATTCTGATGAACGGGCTGGTGTCTTCTGTTCGGGACGCTTATGAGAGCCGCCGCGCGGGCTTTTTGTCCTACGGCTTTTCCTCCGCCGAGATCTCCGTTCAGAGACGGTGCGTGTATTCCACGGATTACAGCAGTGAAAACACCGCGGGCAACACCTTCGCGGTAAACGGCCACGGAAAAATGTACGGTAAGACCAATCAGCCCGACTTTTTGGGGTATGAATCCGGCTTGGATACCACCGTTTCCCTTTTGTTTACCTTCGATGAGAAGGAAAACCTCACCGGAGCCCTGATCAACGTGCCCTGTCCCTCCCAGTGCACCGAGCACGAAACCTTCACCTCCGCCGATTTCTGGAACGAGGCCAGAGAAATGATCCGCGAAAAGCACGGAAATATTTTCATTCTTCCCCAGTGTGCTGCCGCAGGCGATCTTTCTCCCCACCGTCTCCACGCCAAGGCGGCACTGGATCGCCGCAATCTTTTGAAATACGGGGTGGATCCCAAGGCGGAAAAATTCGCAAAGCCCCATGAATATTACAACCGCAAGGTTCTGGGCGAGCGCATTGCCATGGCCTTTGAGGAGGGGCTTTCCTGGGCTCAGAATGAAAAAATCTCCGAGGCTCCCATTGTCCACAAGGTAAAAACCCTTTCCCTGGATGCCTTCAAGATCTCCGAGGCGGATTACCTGGTGGCCAAAAATAACTTTGCCGAGGTTCTAAACACTCCTTTTGTCAAAACCGATGATCCTGCCGCGGATTTTAAGAAGAATACCACGCTCTCCTCCAACATCAACCGCTACAAAATGGTGATCGAGCGCTACGAGGAGGGAAGAGATTTCCATGAGGTCGAGATCCACGTGCATTCCATCGGCGACGTGGCCTTCGCCTCCAATCCTTTTGAATTGTATCTGGATTATCAGCACCGCATTCAGGGCAGAAGCCCCTTCACCCAGACCTTTATCGTTCAGCTCACCGCCTCCGCCGCCGCCGAATCCAGGAGCGGCTATCTGGCTACCGCCAAGGCTGTGGCCAATAAGGGCTACAGCGCCATTCCCTTCAGCTGCAACGTTTCTCCCGCAGGCGGCGAAGCATTGGTAGAGGAAACCCTTTCTCTCTTAAACGAGATCCACGCCTCAAGAAGCAACGGCTGAGAAGAGAGGGCGCCCCCTTTGACAAAGCAAAAAAAAGAGAGCCGATGGTTTAAGCCATTAGCTCTCTTTTTGATTGCAGACCTCGCGTTTTTTCGCGGCAGAGCCTGATCAAACGAGAAATCTCGGCGCACGGATGCCAATGCGCCGAGATCTTTTTGTATGTTTCTTTCGCTTCGGGTCAAAATCGGCTCAATAGGCGCTGAGGGTTCCCCGATAGGCCAAAAGCTTTTCGCCGGTAGACAGCTGCAGAGAAACCTCCACGGTGTAAGCGCCCGAAAGATAACGGGTCAAGCCGTCGGAAATGGTGGCGCCCATTTTCCAGGAGGCGTGCTGAGCGGTCATTTCCACCTCACGAATGCGGGCGATCGCCGTTCGGTGCACGTTGGTGAGCACGGCCTTGCCGTCTTGATCCCGCACGGTAACGAAAACGTCGGAAATGGGGTAATTGGAGCCCACCGCCATTTTCTTGAAATCGGTGATATTGATGGTGCCGCCGAATTCCTCGGTGCAGTAGACCTCCGCCTTTTCCACCGCCGTGCCCGTTTTGTCCTTTACCAAATCGGCAAAGTGCTCGTATCGCGTCATCACCGAGGAGGAAAAGCTCTTCAGACGGGGATCCCCCTCCTCCAAGAATTCCGCGAAGGTAAAGGGAAGGTAATGGGACTTCTGCAGAGCGGAAAAGCTGTATTTTCGGGAAACCGCCCCTTGCATTTTATAGGGGATGGCCGTCCCCGTCAAAGTTCCCTCTCCGCACCATTTTTCCGTCTGCTCGCAGATTAAGGCATAGCTTTCGTCGGGGTTGATGGTGCCGTTTTTGTAATAAACGGGGTGCACCTCCTCCACCATCATGGCGTGGCCGGGGGAAACCAGACAGTCGGCCGGCTTCATTTCGGCGTAGCAGAGAAACATGGCGTTGGAGCCCTTTAGGGTCAGCCAATCGGCGATCACGTCGTCGGTATCGTAGCCCAAGGGGTTGTTGCTGTTCTTTTCGCCGAAGGAGGTGATGGTCTCGGGACCGTAGAATTTTCCCCCGTGGGTATAGCCGTAGCTGTAATCCCCTACGGGAATGAAGCCGCAGGCGACGTTCATTTGTCCCGTCCAGGCAAAATCCGCCGAATTGATCACCCGTCCCCAGCCCCAAAAGGAGGAAACGGAGCACTGATTGAAGAAGATCATCATACAGCGACGCTTATAGTAGGTCACGTTGCCCTTGTCGTCCTTTTGTACGTCGGTACGGGCAGTGCCGCCGTTTTCACGGAAAGCGGCGGTCAGATCGAAAACCCCGAGATCCTCGTAGTAATATTCCATCCAGCGATAGAGATTTCCCGTGCCTGTGCTTTGATAGGGAATGCCTACGTAGACACTGCCCAGATCCAAGGTTTTGGAGGTGGTCAGGCGGGTTACGGGGTAATCGGTTACGGTTTCGTTGGGGATCCATTGGAAGGAAAGCTGTAATTTGAAAAAATCGATGCAAAGGCGGCGCAATTCGTCTTTACTCATTTCCGCTGTGGCAAGGGGAAGCTCGGCCAGCTGTGCGGCAGTGAGCTTATTGGTCAGCGCGGCGGAAAGATCCCCCACGATTCGGGCGGTTTCCTCGTCCATCGGGGTCATTTGGCGCAAACTGTCGGAGCTCTCCCCGACGGCGGTCTTGTCGGCCGAGCTTTCTTCCTCGGCTGTTTCGGTGACGGTGGCAAAATCACTGCTTTCGCAGGAAACGAGGCAAGGGATCAGCAGCATCCAAAGCCCCAAAAAAAAGCAAAGCAGACGTTTTTTCATAATGGTTTCTCCTTTTTGATCGGAAAATGCTCCAATCACGCTCATTATAACATGCTTTTTTGAAAAAGTCCATTCCCAAATTCATCTCTCCCGCAGGGGCTGTCCTTCGGGGCTTTTGAAAAAGACCCCCACAAAAAAGGCGGTGGTTTCCGTAGCGGCAGGGACGTTTCAAGAAAGGGTTTTGAATTTTTTTTGATTCCGAGAAGTTTTGGGGGTGTGGGGAGGCTTATTTTCTTCCGACAGTACACCGAAAAGGTGTAACACACGATGCCTTGTATAGCAAGGTGTGCGAAAAAGGACAGAGAACGTGAAATTCTCTGTCCTTTTTGACGTAGGTGCGAACTTGATTCGCCGCGGGCGAAGTGAATTGCCCCACCAAAACCCGATGAAACGGGCGGTGGTTGCGGTTTTCGCGGAGGCGGGAAAATGGCACATCCCTTTGATTCTTTTCCCTTATGAAAGTTTTTGGGAGGTTTGGAAACCTTTTTCCAAAAAGGTTTCCAAGAGAAAAAGAATTCCAAGAAAAAACCTTCGAGGGGACAAAGCTTGCGTTTTACTTGGCGGGAGGCGTTTTGTCGGGGGCATCGTCGGTCTGGGGCGGGGTGTAGTAGAGGGTCTTGCCCGCCTCCACCGAGCGGGTCAGCCAAACGGAGGCACCGATGACACAACCGTCTCCCACAAAGGTTCGGCCGCCGAGAATGGTGGCGTTGGCGTAAATGACCACGTGGTTGCCGATGTTGGGGTGACGCTTGATGTTCTTGATGGGATTTCCGTTTTCATCCAATTCAAAGCTTTTGGCTCCCAAGGTGACGCCCTGATAGAGCTTGACGTGGTCGCCGATCACGGTGGTTTCTCCCACAACGATACCCGTTCCGTGGTCGATGAAAAAATACTCTCCAACGGTGGCGCCGGCGTGGATATCCACCCCGGTTTTTTCGTGGGCATATTCGGTCATAATGCGGGGGATCATGGGCACCTTCAGCAAATAAAGCTCGTGGGCCAGACGGTAAATGGAAATGGCATAAAAGCCGGGGTAGCAAAGGAGCACCTCCTCCCGACTGCGGGCGGCGGGGTCCCCCTCGTACAGCGCCTCCACGTCCTTCAGCAAAAGAGCCTTGATGTGGGGCAGACGGCTCAAAAAGGCCTCGGCACAAAAGGCGGCGTCCGGGGGAGCGTCGGAAAAGGCGGCGGTTTTTTCAATGAGGGTTACGATCTCGTTTTCGATCTTCCGCAAAAGAGAAACACCGCACAGCCCCTCCTGGGTAACGGAACGGCTCTTGAAGCATTCGGGAAACAAAAGGGATTGCAGATCCTTAATCAGATCCACCACCTCTTTTCGGTTGGGCAGAGCGTGACAGCCGTTTCCTGCATCGATCGGGGAATTCAGCGTTAAGGCGTCCAATTCCCGCTGGATCTTTTCTAATTTCATAGGCACTCCAAAGGTTTTTTTCCATTATAGCCGAAGAGAAAGCGCTTGTCAATTCTTCTTTTTTCGGGTCGGATCCCCGCCTCAGCCCGCAAGTCCCCGCATTTTCAAACGGAGATTGTCGGCGATCATGGCCACGAATTCGGAATTGGTGGGCTTCCCTTTATTGTTCTGGACGGTGTACCCGAAAAAGGAATTGAGCATATCCACGTCGCCCCGATCCCAGGCCACCTCAATGGCGTGGCGGATGGCACGCTCTACGCGAGAGGAGGTGGTATTGAATTCCCGCGCCACACCGGGGTAGAGGGTCTTGGTCACCTCGCCGATGATCTTGTGATCCCGCACCACCATCATAATGGCACTGCGCAGATACTGGTAGCCCTTGATGTGGGCCGGTACGCCCACCTGATGAATGATGCGGGTGACCTGGGCCTCCAGATCGAAATCATCCTCGGGACGGAAGACGCCCTCGCGGCAGACCCGACGGATCTTTTCCCCCAAGGCATCGTAATCAAAGGGCTTCAAGACACAGCCGGAAATGCCGCTGGCAAAGGCATCCTCCAAAACCCGCTTGTTGCTGACGCCCGTTACCAAAATAAATTTCGGCGCCCGCTGACGCAGATCCCGCTTGACCTCCCGAATCAGGCTGGCCAGGTCATACCCCGGAAACCACAGATCCATCAGCACCACGTCGGGGTGTAGGGTCTTGATCTCCAAAAGCGCGGTTCCGCCATCGGCACTGTCCCCCACCACGTGAAAGCCCATGTTGTTCAGATTCTCCTTGCAAATAAAACGAAAATCATTTCCCGAATCGATAATGTAAACCTTTTCTCTTGTTTCTTTCATCTTGATCTCTCGCTCCTTCTTTTCTCGGTTTTCCCTTTTCGGCTCTTTGCTCTTCGCGGATAATTTTACCAAAAAATGGTAAAAATTGCAAGAGGAAATCACCAAAAAACGTCACTTTTTTATGTTTTTGTGGATTTGCACAAATTTGCAGGGAAAAGGAAGGCCACGGATGGGAAAAAGGGTGTCGGATTCGGGAGAAGCGTGGCGATTCGTGTCGAAAAAGGGGGGCGGCTTTTGGCACTTTTGCGCAGAGGAAGGAGGGGGCGCCCTTTTTTTCTTTTTCCGAGGCCTTTTTTGTCTGCAAAATTTGGTTGATTCCATTTTCTCCCGAGGAGGCTGTATTTTTTGTCGAAGTCCGTAGGGGAAAAAAGCACTTCTTTTCGGTTTTTCGTTTCGATTTTGCCGTTTTTTGGCGGAGCTTGGATCTTTTTGGAATATTTGGGCTTGCGGCTTCTCGGTTGACAAATCCCTTGCTTGGCGCTATAATGTTCCTATATTTTTTGTTTGGATGGGAGAACCATGAAACGAATTTTGCTTTCGGCGCTTTCTTTGATGCTTTTCTCCTTGCTTTTTCTCAGCGCTTGTACCTGCCAGCTTCCTTCGGTCAAAACGACTTTTTATTCGGAAGAGACCGAGGAGGAAGAAAAATGGACCTTCGGTGCCTTTGAGGAGGCGCTTCTTTCGCAGCCCGTGGTGGCGGTGGATACGGATCTCTTGGAGCAGCGGCTGGAGGCGGATCTCTTGCTGGCCGCGGTGCAAAACAATTCCGCGAAGACTCTCACGAAGATCTATATTGCCTTTGCCGCCTGGAACGAGGCGCGGGAGCCCATTAAGCTGCGGGATGCCAAGGGGGTGGCCCCTGCCGAGTACGTGCAGGTGGTGTACGTGGATCGGCTGGAGATCAAGCCCGGCGAGCTTTGGGAGGGGCGCAGCGGCTATGCCGTTTCCGACGCTTGCGAGGGAATTTACTACGTGAAGGCCATTGCCGCCGCCTTTGAAAGCGAGGACGGCTATGAGGAAAATCCGCTGTTTGAGACCTGGCGGGATTTCTTTGAAGGGAAGAGGTTGGATGGCGATCGCATTCGTGAGACGGATCTTGTTCATTCGGAGCCCGAGACCGAGCCTGCACCCGATCGGGAAAGCGCCTTGGCGCTGGAGAAGGCGGAAAAGGCCGAGCCGATTTATACCGCATCCTGCGAATACCGAGAGCAGGACCGTCAGGCCGATCTTCTGATGGCCACGGTGCAAAACAATTCCGGAAAGACCGTTACGAAGATCTACGTGGCCTTTGCCGCTTGGGACAAGGCGGGGGAGGCGGTAAAGATCCGAAGCGAGGCGGCCGGCGAGAATACCGGCTATATCAAGATCTGCTCCTTCTCGGGGGTTTCGGTGCCCGCGGGAGCGCTGTGGCAGGAGCCCTTGGGGCTTTCTTTGGCCGAGGAGAGCGAGAGCATTGCTTTTCTGAAGGCCTTTGCCGCTGCCTTTGAGTGCGAGGACGGAAGCTACGTGGAAAACCCCTTGTTTGCGGAATGGAAGCGTCATTACGAGGGAAAGCCCTTGGCCGATTGGGCCAAAAAGGAGACCTTGGTGTATTCCCGCTTCGGCAGCGCTTCCGATGCGCCGAATTTATAAACGAATCCATTGAAAAAGCTGTAAGAGGCCTTTCGGTTCCTACAGCTTTTTTCTTGCACTTTTTCCAAAACAAATCAATGTAAGCGCTTACTTACTTTTCCAAATAGGAAATTTTACAAAACTATTGAATAAAAACGCAAGTTGTATTATAATAGGACAATAAAATGCCGTTTTGCGCCATTGTCTTCCCAAAAGGAGCCTTTTTCGCCGTCAGAGGCCGCCTTTCGGCCGAAACGGAGCCCCGCCCCTCGGCAATGGCGACGGGGTTGGGAATTTGTCGGATTTGAGGAATACGTTATGTATGCGAAGTTTTTGAAACGATTTTTGGATTTTTTGTTGTCGCTGTCTGCGCTGATCGTGCTCTCGCCGATCCTTTTGATTTTGATGATCGTCGGTGCGATCACGATGAAGGGCAATCCCTTCTTTTTCCAGCCCCGCCCCGGCAAAAAGGGCAAGGACGGCAAGGAGAGAATTTTCAGACTGATTAAATTCCGTACCATGTCCAACGCCAAGGATCGGGAGGGCAATTTGTTGCCCGATGACGTTCGCCTCACCTCCTACGGCAAATTTCTCCGCTCCACCTCCCTCGATGAACTCCCCGAGCTCATCAATATCCTCGTGGGCGATATGTCCATCGTGGGGCCGCGGCCGCAATTGGTGCGGGATATGGTATTTATGTCCCCGGAGCAGAGAAGACGGCACGATGTTCGCGCAGGTCTGACGGGATTGGCGCAAGTGAACGGGCGCAACAATATCACGTGGGAACAAAAGATCGAATACGATTTGCAGTACATTGATAGCGGAATCACCTTCATTGGAGATATCAAAATCATTCTCCAAACGGTAGGCAAGGTTCTGAAAAGAAGCGATACGGTGCGGGAAGGCACGGTTTCGGATATGGATTTCGGTGATTGGCTCTTGCGCGAGGGCAAAATCGACCAAGAAACCTACGATGCCAAGCAGAAAGAAGCAAAGGATTTGTTGAGGGGTTGACAATGCGCATTGATGGGTGGAGATATTATAATCACGCAGCGGTGCCTACCACTGCTCCGCATGAAGAACCGAATATTGGCCCCATTGAAGATAAAAGCATTTGGAATTTAGATGGAAGTCCTTTGCTTGCAAGGTGGACTACGGAATTTGATTGCGGGCATGAAACGAATTGGTGGTACGTAATCAAAGATACCCCGTTTGATATCGCTACATTAAAAGCAAAGCGGCGATATGAAATCAATAAAGGCATTAAGAATTTTAACGTTGCCCCGATTGATCCTACAGATTACAAAGAAGAGCTTTACAACATACAGGTAGCGGCTTATTCGGCATATCCTGTAAAATACCGACCGTCTGTCAATAAGGAAGCGTTTTTCGCTGATTTGGAAAATTGGAAGCGTTTTTTTATAGTGATTGGTGCATTTGATCGGGAATCGACGGAATTAAGTGGCTATGCTCTACTGCAACGGAGAAGTGAAAAGTATCTAAGTTTCAGCGTTTTGAAAACAAATCCCTTGCAAGAGAAAAACGCAGTGAATGCAGCACTGGTTGAAGGTGTTTTGCGTCATTTTAATGGCTTTTTAACTGGCGGCGGTTACATTTGTGATGGAGCACGAAGCATCAATCACGAGACTGCTTTCCAAGATTATTTGGAAAAGTATTTCGGATTTCGAAAGGCGTATTGTAAACTGCATATTGCGTACAATCCTAAATTGAAATGGATAATAAAACTGATATATCCTATTCGCAAAATCCTTTTGAAATTTGACGGAATAAGATTGATACATCAGATAAATGCAATTTTGCGTATGGAAGAAATGGTGAGAGAAAATAATGGATGAATTGGTTTCAATCATAATGCCCTCGTATAACACTGCGGGGTTTATTGAAGAAACAATAGAATCTGTATTGAAGCAAACCCACAGCAATTGGGAACTGATCATTGTGGATGACTGTTCCACCGATCATACGGATGAGGTTGTCGAAGCGTTTTTAACGGATGAACGTATTAAGTATCTGAAAAACGAGAAAAACAGCGGAGCTGCCGTTTCCCGTAACCGTGCGCTGAGAGAAGCTAAGGGGAAGTGGATTGCTTTCCTTGATAGCGATGACCTTTGGGAGCCTGAAAAGCTCTCCAAGCAGATCGCCTTTATGAAGGAGAATGGGTATCACTTTTCTTATACAAACTACGTAGAGATCGATGAAAAATCTGAGCCTAACGGCAAAAGCGTGACGGGTCCGAAGAAAATCACAAAAGCCGGAATGTATTCTTTTTGTTGGCCCGGTTGCTTGACGGTGATGTATGATGCCGAAGCGGTAGGGCTGATTCAAATAGACGATATCAAAAAGAACAATGATTATGCGATGTGGCTGAAGGTTTGCAAAAAAGCAGATTGTTATCTATTGAATGAAACCCTTGCAAAATACAGGAAAAGAAGCGGTTCCATCAGCAACCACAGCTATACCAAGCTCATCAAGTGGCACTATAAGCTATTTCGGGAAGCAGATGGAAAAAATGTCGTTTCAGCAGGTATTCTGACCTTTGGGAACCTCTTTTTCGGTGTGATGAAAAAGCTTTTTTATGTAAAGGGATGAAGGTAAATATCCCATAAGATTCTTTCATTGATAGAGCAAATATTGGAGGATTTGAGAGATGGAACGCGATTCTTTTCTCTATAAAGCGAGAAGAAAGTGCCAAGTGCTTGCACATAAAGTTTTTTCAAACGAAGCGATGTCTAAGTTCTATTATAAGATTTTGCTTCATAAAAATTTGGATTTGAAAAATCCTAAGACCTTTAACGAAAAAATTCAGTGGCTGAAGTTGTACCATTACCCGAAAGATCCTGTGGTAATCAATGGTGCGGATAAATACGCAGTAAGAGATTATATTGCCCAAAAGGGGTATGAACAAAGATTGGTTCCTTTGCTTGGCACTTGGGATCAAGCGGAAGATATTGATTGGGATACGCTGCCACAAAAATTTGTATTGAAATGCAATCATGGCTGTGCTTACAATATTGTAGTATCGGATAAAGATAAACTTGACAAGGCGGCCACTACAAAACAGCTTAACAAATGGTTGAAAGAAGATTTTGGAGCTTTTAACGTTGAAATTCACTATTCCGCTATTAAGCATCACCGTATTATCTGTGAAGAGTTTTTGGGAGAAAGCATCACAGACTATAAGTTTTTTTGCTTCAACGGAGAACCCCACTGCATTTATGTTTCCAATGATTTGATTCATGATAGGCAAGCGCAAATCGGATTTTTCTATTTGGATGGAACGAAAATGCCCATGCGTCGGGATGATTATACGGATATATCGGAGATTACGCTTCCTCCGTTTTATGAAGAAATGAAAAAGGCTGCAGAGGTTCTTTGTCAGGATTTTCCGTTTGTTCGCGTAGATTTCTTTGTCGCAAATGAAACGTGGTATTTTGCGGAATTGACATTTACCCCTGGTGCCGGAATGATGCCTTTCAATCCTGAAGAGTATGATTTGGAATGGGGAAAAATGCTGAAATTGCCGAATTGAGGTTTAGGAGAAAAATGATAGCATTGGTTTTTTGTGGTGACTTGAAATATTGTCCCTACATTAACAGATATATTGAAAGACTTGAAAATGCACACGTAGATTATAAAGTGTATTTTTGGAATCGAAGCAAATTTGAATTGAAGTTATCTGATCATTATGTTTATTATGATCAAGCTTCAGATCTTACAAGCGGGAAAGTGCAAAAACTTCTTGATTTCGTAAGGTTTAGGAGTTGGCTGATTCAGCAGCTCAAAAAAAATCACCATGAGAAAATCATTGCGCTATCCACACTGACAGGAGTCTTTCTTGGTAGCTTCCTATATAAAAAGAAGGGTAGCTATATTTTCGATGTCAGGGACTACAGTTACGAACACATCAAACCTTTTTATTGGATTGAGAAGAAGGTTGTTGAGAACAGCGCATTTACCGCGATATCATCTGCAGGGTTTAAGGCTTTTCTGCCAGATCGTGATTATATTATTGCACACAATTTCAATCGTAATGATATTATTGAAGGGGTAAAATTTTCAAAGACCTGTGGGAAAATTAACTTCGTTTGGAATGGGGTTGTTCGTTATTTTGAGTTTCAGCGGTATTACTTGGATGCGCTGAAGAATGATCCGCGTTTTGATATTGTATTTCACGGAGATGGCCCGGAGTTGAATTTGTACAAAGAGTATTGCGCTCAAAATGGGTTTAATAATGTTCTGTTTACGGGATCATATAACAATTCGGAAAAAGCTGCATTGCTAAAGAATGCCCATATATTGAACAATTGCTACGGTTATACGAAAAATGCCGGTAACAAACTAAAATATGCAGTTTCAAATCGTTTTTATGACGGAATGATTTACCATATTCCACAGCTTGTAGAACCGGAAGGATATAAGCCGCGATGGGCTAAGGAAGCGGGAATAGGAGTTGCTTTTCCACCAAATGAAGGTTTTGCTGATAAATTATATGCGTATTATCAAGGGCTTGATGTTGATACGTTTGATAGCGCGTGTGAAAATGAATTGCATAGAGTTATAAGTGAAGATGACCACTATGTCAAAATGATTGATGAATTTATAACAAAATAAAGCAACAGATACATAGAGTTATTAGAGTTATTCTTTGTTCTTGCTGGGGTAAATAGGAAGCGTTAGAATACTTGGTTGTCGCAACAAATAGGAAAGGGAACATTATGAAAACAGTAATGCTCGTCTTCGGGACACGGCCCGAAGCAATTAAGATGTGCCCTCTGGTAAATGAGCTGAAGACCAGAGAAAATATCAAAACGGTGGTTTGTGTAACCGGTCAGCACCGCCAGATGCTGGATATGGTGCTGGATACGTTTGGAGTGGTTCCGGATTATGACCTTTCCATTATGAAGGCAGGGCAGACCCTCTTTGACATTACCACAAACATTTTGAATAAAATCGGAGAGGTGCTGGACGAGGTGAAGCCCGACGTGGTTTTGGTTCACGGAGATACCTCCACGACTTTCGTGACGGCTCTTGCTTGCTTCTATAAGCAGATTGCCATTGGTCACGTGGAAGCCGGACTTCGCACATACAACATTTATAGCCCTTATCCGGAAGAATTTAACCGCCAAGCGGTCTCCATTATTTCCAAGTATAACTTTGCTCCCACCGAGCTTTCCAAGGCAAACCTTGTCAAGGAAGGCAAGGAGGAGAGCAGTATCTACATCACCGGAAATACCGCCATTGATGCGCTGAAAACCACTGTGCGAGAGGATTATACCCATTCCGAATTGGAATGGGCAAAGGATAGCCGTCTCATTATGATTACGGCACATCGCCGTGAAAATCTCGGGGAACCGATGCACAATATGTTCCGTGCGATTCGCCGCGTTATGGATGAGCATCCCGATGTGAAAGCCATCTATCCCATCCATATGAATCCTGTGGTTCGCAAGGCAGCTGATGAAGAGTTGGGGGGGTGCGATAGAATCCATATTATTGAGCCGCTTGAAGTTTTGGATTTCCATAATTTCCTTGCGCGTAGCTTTATGATTTTGACCGATAGCGGTGGAATTCAGGAAGAAGCTCCGTCTCTGGGTAAGCCCGTTCTTGTGATGCGTGATACCACGGAACGCCCCGAAGGTATCAAAGCAGGTACCCTCAAACTGGTAGGTACCGATGAGCAAGTGATTTACGAGAATTTCAAGCGACTGCTGGAAGATCAGACTGCATATGATGCGATGTCGAAGGCAAGCAACCCCTATGGGGATGGACTTGCTTGCAAGAGAATAGCGGATATTCTAGAGTAAGTATATGGTTGTTTGTGTGCGAGGGGTAATATAATAATGAGTGAGTCTAAATTACTAAGGATGCATTTGAAATTGTGCAATATAATCAGAAATAGACTAAACAGAATGAGGTTGAAAAATGATCAGTGCACAATTATTTCAAGCAACTGTACAGGCGGATTTATCTCGCATTGGTTGGGATTGCGGTTTAATTCTCCAACGGTTAATTTGTTTATTAAGCCCAAAGACTTTATAAAAATTCTTGAGAATTTTGATTATTACTTTGACTCGAAAACAGAAATTTATGAATGCATTGATCATGACAAAAACTATCCGGTTGGCGAGTTTGAAACGGGAGTTAAGCTTTGGTTTATGCATTATACATCCTTTGAAGATGCTGTCCAAAAATGGAAGCAAAGGTGTGGCAGGATAGATAAAAACAATCTTTACATAATTATGGTAGAACGTGATTCCTGCACAGAAGAAGATTTGCTTCGCTTCGATAAGTTGCCGTATGAAAATAAGGTTTGTCTGGTGCACAAAGACTACAATCGCGTGCAATGTGCCTATCGCATCCCTGGTTTTGAAGAGAAAAATGAAGTGGGACAACTTCACCATGTTTGCAACAAGGTCAATGGTAAAAGGTATTTAGATGCCTTTAAGTATGTGGATTTTTTAAACAGTAATTGTAAATAACTAAAAGCATAGGTTGGTATTAAATTTTTTAGGTCAAAATGCAGAACAACATCAATATAACAGAGACCTGCATATTTTATTTAAGTACAAAGATAAGGATTAGGGGGTTGTATGAAAACAACTAAAAGCTATGCAAAAGTTGAACGTATTGGCTTATCATTTTTTACTCTATGCTTTTATGCTTTAGTACCGATATTGTCTTCGTCTGAGCACTCGGCATATTTTAAAGATATGGTCCCGGTCCTTTTTCTGCAATGTTTGGTAATATTATTTTATAGGAAGACACTGTTCTCAACAAACGCATGGATATATCTAGGCTTGTTTGCTTCTGCAATAGTATCAACGATGTTCTCTGATTATGTTCAATTTGAAAGAACGATATTCACGTATTTTTTGTTGTGCGTGATTACAATTATATTTGCGGGAATTCAATATTCAAAAAAAGACATTAACTACTTCATAAATTTTTATATATTCTATGGCGTTCTTTGTGCGATATTAATCATATTGAGTTGGTTTTTTCAGGTTGAGTATCAATGGAACAGGTATTCGCTTGATATTATTGGATTGCACAAAAATCCAAATTATATAAACAATATCATTCTTTTAGCAATGGCATTTTTGATGTATCGCTTAATACAAAAAGCGGGAAATATGTTGTTTAACCTTCTTTGCGGTATCATTATGTGTGCAGGGGTTTTTCTGACAGGAACACGAGCTGCGTTTCTTTGCATGTTGGCGTTGTGCAGTTTTTCAATTCTATATGTTTTAATAATTAAGCAGAAATATAGTTATATTTTGTTGTTTGGAATTTTTGCTGTTGGTGCATATCTATTTTTAATGAATTTTGTTTCAGAAGTTATTATAGAAAGATTAACGGGAGATAAATTACTAAATGATGACAGCAGATGGTTTATGTGGCAGAGTGCACTTAACGAGTTTACAAAACATCCAATTCTGGGAATGGGATTAAGTGGCATTACTGAGTACAATCGTACAATCAGCTCTGTGGAAGCTATCCACAACGTTGTTTTGCAATTTGTATGCGACCAAGGATTGATAGGGGGTATTTTGTTTGTATCACTTTTGGTATCAATCTGGCGTAGAGTAAAAAAAGAAGATAGATTCCTGTTAACTTTGATGATAATTGCATTGTATGTTCCAATTATGTTTCAAAATGGAACCGTGTCTTTTACTTTTTGGTGGCCTTTGGCGGTTTTAGAGATTTTTTCAAATGTTAGTGCGAGGAGTGGAATATATGAAAGCAGAAAAAGTACAACTATCTGTACTGATGAGTGTTTACAATGAAACGCTCAAAGATATTGCAGAAGCTATAGAATCTATATTAAATCAAACGTTTTCTAATTTTGAGCTTTTAATTGTAGACGATAATCCATCGAGGCTCGATCATAAAAATCTGCTTGCAGAATACAAGAAAAAAGATTCGCGTATTATCATACTTGACAATCAAAAAAATATAGGTTTGGCTATGTCTATGAATAAAGCTGCGGCTAAAGCCCGTAGTGATATTTTTGTCAGAATGGATGCGGATGACATAAGTTTACCAACTCGCTTTGAAGAACAATATCAATTGTTGCGTAGCAATTGTTATGATTTGGTTTGTGGCAGGTTTACATCAATAGATGAAGCATCTTTGGACATAGGGTTAAATGAAATTAAACCTGAGTATATATCATCAGAAGAGATTGCCGAGACCCTTCCGTACAAGTCTGTCATACACCACCCTACAGTGATGATGACGAGAGCCATTTTCGAAAGAGTTAATGGCTATAGAGATTTTCCGTGTGCTCAAGATTATGATTTGTGGCTACGTATGCTTGATGCAAAAGCGACGTTTGCGATGACGAATAAGACTATACTGAAATATCGAATAAGAGAATCTAGCATTTCTGGTTCTAAAAAAATCAAGCAAAGACTAACAATTGAGTATATCCGTGACCGATATATTGAACGCTTAAGAAAAGGGAAAGATAGTTTTTCTAAAGAGCATTATCAGAACTATTTAAATAAGCAAATCAAGAATGAATCAAAGGATTCAGAGTTGATTGAACAAGGAAATGTTATATTAAATTATGCCAAGGAGTGTGAAGAACACGGAAAAGCATTGTATTCTAAACTGTTAAAATGTAAAGTGTTGCTGTGTAATCGTGTGTATAGACACGTCTTCTTGAAATTATGGGTCAGCAAAATAATAATAAAACGATTAAGACAGCGCTGATGGATGAGAAGAAAATGAATGCCAAAAACACAATAGCTAATTCTTTTAAATGGTCTGCCATTGGGGAAGTGGTAATCAAAATTAACACTCCTATCCTTAATGCAATCCTCGCACATATACTTTTGCCGGAAGACTATGCTCCACTAGCAATCATAACTATGTTAATTTCATTTTGTGAGGTTTTTGTAGAATCCGGTTTTAAAAAATACTTGATTCAGCACAAATTTGAGAGCATAGAGGAAGAACAAAAAGCGTTTCATGTCGCATCGTGGACAACGTTGGCGATATCATTACTAATCTGGGGTATTATCATTGCTTTTTGCAAGCCCCTTAGTTCTTTTTTGGGAAATGGTGATATTTGGCTAGCTGTAGCGATATCGGGATGTATTTTGCCAATGTATGCAATGATAGGAATTTTTGATTCATCGATTCAAAAAGCCTTGGAGTTTAAAAAGATTTTTTGGGCGAGAGTGATTACATCATTAATTCCGTTGGTTATAACGATTCCAGCAGCTATTGCAGGATTGAAGTATTGGGCTTTGATAATAGGCAACATTGCAAGTATTATGGCGCAAATGCTTGTGTTGTATTTCCAAAGCAAGTACAGAATAAAACTGTTTTATTCTTTTTCATTGCTATTCAATATGCTGTCAGATACTGTATGGACATTGGCAGATGGAATTGCGATTTGGTTGACAGCTTGGGTTGATTCTTTAATTATTACCCGTTTTATGTCGGAATACTACTTGGGATTATATAAAAACTCGCTGGCGACAGTTACGGGATTGCTAAATATGATCGCTGCAGCAGTGATTCCTGTATTATTTGTAGGATTGACGAAGTATCAAAGTGATAACAAAAAGTTTTCAAATTTATTTATACAAACACAGCGTATGCTTGCAATTATATTGATTCCCATAGGTGTTGGTTTATTTTTATTTAGTGATGTTGCTGTAATGATACTGTTTGGAAACAAATGGAAAGAAGCATCCCAAGTGGTAGGAATTACGGCACTAACGCTTGCACTTCGCACGGTTTATGTTAGTATTTGCAGCGAAGCATATAGAGCGAAAGGATTGTTTAATATACCATTGCTGTTACAATGCGCAGATCTTTGCGTACTTGTTCCCGTTTGTATTATTTCAGCAAAATTTGGCTTTTGGCCTTTGGTATATTCGCGTGCTTTTTCTCGGCTGGTATTGATTGTTCCGGAATTTGTTTTGCTTAAAAGAGTTTTGGATATAGATATAAGAAATCAGCTGAAAAAGCAAATACCTATTATTTTGGCTACGGTGATAATGGGTATAGTTGGTCTTGAGGTGAGAACTTTTTCGGATTCTATAGTTTGGCAAATCATTTCAATTTTTATCTGCATTGTTATTTATTTTTCGGCTCTTTTGGGGTTATTCTCAAGTGTTCGAAGTGAACTTACCCAAACGAACTTTTTTCAGAGAATCAAAAGAAAGATTGTAAAATAATATAAAAGGACGTATTATGTTGTGTTATAACGTAGAGTTAAAAAACAGAGTTGTTCTGGTGACAGGGGCGGCGGGGTTTATTGGGTCGAATCTGGTGATGGAGCTTTTGCGGACGGTGGAAGGGGTTTGTATTGTCGGGCTTGACAATATGAACGACTATTACGACGTTTCCATTAAGGAATACAGGCTTTCGGAGATTGAGAGGCTGGCGGCAGAGCACCCCGACTGCAAGTGGGAATTTGTGCGGGGGGATCTGGCGGATCGCGCTCTTTTGGACGGGCTGTTTGAGAAGCACCGCTTTTCGGTGGTGGTGAATTTGGCCGCGCAGGCGGGGGTTCGCTATTCCATTACCAATCCCGACGTTTATATTGAATCCAACATCATTGGCTTTTACAACATTTTGGAGGCCTGCCGTGCCACCATGGGGACGGATCACCCGGTGGAGCATTTGGTTTACGCCTCCTCCTCTTCCGTTTACGGAAGCAACAAAAAGATTCCGTATTCCACCGAGGACAAGGTGGACAATCCCGTTTCCCTTTATGCGGCCACCAAGAAGAGCAATGAATTGATGGCCCACGCTTATTCCAAGCTCTACAACATTCCCTCTACGGGACTGCGCTTCTTTACGGTTTACGGGCCTGCAGGGCGTCCCGATATGGCGTATTTCGGCTTTACCAACAAGCTTTTGAAGGGCCAGACCATTGAAATTTTCAATTACGGCAACTGCAAGAGAGATTTTACCTACGTGGACGATATTGTGGAAGGCGTCAAGCGAGTGATGCAGCACGCGCCCGAGAAAAAGACGGGGGAGGACGGGCTTCCCTTGCCGCCCTACGCGGTGTACAACATCGGCAACAACAATCCTGAGAATTTGTTGGATTTTGTGACGATTTTGCAGGAGGAATTGATCCGCGCCAAGGTTTTGCCCGAGGATTACGATTTTGAGGCCCACAAAAGATTGGTTCCCATGCAGCCCGGTGACGTGCCCGTTACCTATGCCGACACCTCGGCCTTGGAGAGGGATTTCGGCTTTAAGCCCGCCACCTCTCTGCGGGAGGGCTTGCGCCGCTTTGCGGAATGGTACCACGATTTTTATCAGAGCAAATGACAAGGGGGAGACTATGACAGCAGCGGAAGCATTTGAGAAGCTTTATAAAAAATCCCCACAGCACGTGGCCTTTACTCCATATCGCGTATGTCCCGTGGGGGCTCACGTTGACCATCAGCTGGGGAAGATCACGGGATTTGCCATCAACAAGGGCATTCATATTGCCTACGGTCCCAAGCAAAACGGTGTGATCGAAATTCAATCCCTCCAATTTGAAAAGCGGGCGCAGTGGCACGTAGCTTCCACTCCCGAAAAGCCCCAAGGGGATTGGGCGGATCACTTGAGAGGGGCGACCATTGCCCTGCAATCCAGATACAATTTGAAGGTAGGCTTTTGTGCCGTTCTCGACGGGGAGCTTCCCATCGGCGGGCTTTCCTCTTCAGCGGCGGTGATTATTACCTTTCTGTCTGCACTTTGCCGACTGAACGGGATTGAATTGACCGAGCAGGAATTGATTTTGATTTCCAAGGAAGCGGAAAATCGATACGTAGGAGTGGCTTGCGGAAAACTGGATCAATCCTGCGAGGTATACTGCAAGAAGGATCATCTTTTGTATATGGATCTTCGGGATGACAGCTATGAATTGATTCCGCAACATCCCAAAATGAAGCCGTACAAATTTGCCATCTTTTTCAGCGGCTTGGAGCGCAGCCTGGCGGGCTCCGCCTTCAATATGCGGGTGGACGAATGCCGCAGTGCCGCTTACGCCCTGAAGGCCTTTGCCGGAATGGAATACGGAAAATTTGAGGAAACGCATCTGCGGGACGTGCCCCGCGAGGTGTTTGAGACCTACAAGGATCGCCTTCCCGACAATTGGTGGAAGCGCGCGGAGCATTGGTACGGGGAATTCGATCGTGTGGAAAAGGGCGCGGAGGCTTGGCGTCGGGGCGACATGGAGGCCTATGGAAAGCTTTCCTTTGAAAGCGGCTACAGCTCCATTCATTTTTGGGAGACGGGCTCTCCGGAATTGATCGAGCTTTATCGCATTATGACCGAAACCGAGGGGATCTACGGCGGCCGCTTTTCCGGTGCGGGCTTCAAGGGCTGCTGTTTGGCCTTGATCGATCCTGCATATGAGGAGAGCATTCTTCGAAGCGTCGGTGAAAAATATTGCAAGGCCTTTCCGCATTTGAAGGAGAAATATTCCGCACATCTTTGCGAAAGTGCCGATGGAGTGAAATTATGAAGTGTTTGATTTTGGCGGCGGGGTATGCCACAAGACTGTATCCGCTGACAGAAAATTTCCCCAAGCCTCTTCTGGCGGTGGGGGAGAAAACGATTTTGGATTGGCTGGTGGATGATATTGATACCGCAGGCGCGGTGGATGAATACGTGGTGATTTCCAACCACAAATACGCGCATCATTTTGAGGCCTGGGTCAAAACCAAGGAGCAAACAATCACCGTGGTGGATGACGGAACCGAATCCAACGAAACCAGACTCGGTGCGGTCAAGGATATTCAATTTGCCATAGAAAAATTAGGGCTTTCCGATGATATGCTGGTCATTGCGGGGGATAACGTTCTCGATTTCAGCCTGACCCATTTTATCCGCTATGCAAAAGAAAAAGGGGCCTCTTGCGTGATGCGCTATTTTGAGCCCGATGACAAGAAGCTTTTAAAATGCGGTGTGGTGACGGTGGATGAGAATGACAAGATCCTCAAAATGACGGAAAAGTCGCCCACCCCCGAGACCCATTGGTGCACGCCTCCCTTTTATTATTACACCAAGGAAGATGCGGGTCTGGTGAAGGAGGGGATTGAAAGCGGTTGCGGAACCGATGCGCCGGGGAGCTATATTGCCTGGCTGTGCACGCAAACACCCGTTCACGCCATGGAAATGCCCGGGAAACGCTACGATATCGGGAATCTTGAAAGCTACGAACAGGTAAAATCGGAGTATCGGGGTATTACAAAATAAGTAAGATCGGAGGGGAGAGGCCATGGATCAAAGGGCGGTTGAGCTATTGTTTGCACTGCTGCGCTCGGCGCTGGGGGCGACCGCGACGGCGGAGGCGGAGCGTGAGGGCATTTCTTCCGAAACCGTACAGGCGCTTTTGAAAATGGCCGCCTCCCACGACGTGGACCATTTGCTCCTTTTGGGGCTGAAAAAAAGCGGGGCGCTTCCCCGAGAATGCGCGGGGGAGGAAAAGAGAATTCTCAAGGCGATCTATCGCCACGAGCAGCTCCAATATGAATACGAAAGGCTTTGCGAGGCCTTGGAAAAAGCCGAGATCCCCTTTCTGCCCTTGAAGGGGGCGGTGATCCGTGGGCTCTATCCCGAGCCTTGGATGCGAACCAGCTGTGATATTGACGTTTTGGTACACAGAGAGGATCTGGAGCGGGCAATTTTGCAACTTTCGGAGCAATTGAAGTATGCGGAAAAGGAGCGTGCCACCCACGACGTTTCGCTCTTCAGCCCCTCGGGGGTTCACGTAGAGCTCCACTTTGATTTGGTGGAGGAGGGGCGAGCCAACAACGCCATTCGAATTCTGAACACGGTTTGGGAAAAGGCTTCTCTAAGGGAAAACAGTTCGTTTTGGTATGAGATGACGGATGAAATGTTTTATTTCTACCACGTTGCCCATATGGCCAAGCACTTTGAAAGCGGCGGCTGTGGGATTCGGCCTTTTCTGGATCTGTACCTTCTGGATCAAACGGAGGGAGCGAAGGCCAAACGAGACGAGCTTTTGGCGCAGGGAAATCTGCTGAAATTTACCGAAACGGCGCGGGCTCTGAGTGCATCTTGGTTCGGCGGGGCGGAATTGGATCCGTTGGCGGAGCAAATGCAAGACTTTGTATTGCACGGCGGGGCTTACGGCTCCTCGGAAAACCGCGTGGCTCTCCAGCAAAAGAAAAAAGGGGGGCAGTGGGGGTATTTTGTATCCAGACTGTTTATTCCTTACGAGAAGCTGAAGCGCTACTATCCGATTTTGGAAAAGCACCGCTATTTGATGCCGATCATGCAGATCAGGCGGTGGTTTATGCTGTTGGATCCTTCGGTGGCCCGTATGGCCAAGGCCGAAATGAAGGCAAACAGCAAGGTCTCTTCCGAACACGCCGCCGAGACGGCGCGGTTTTTGGAGGAAATCGGGCTGTAAAGCGTGAAAAATGAAGCTGTCCTTGAGGCGGGGAACCGATTGCGGTTCTCCGCTTTTTTATGAAAAAATATAAATTGTTTTCCTTTGTATCAAAAAAAGCAAATCCGTATCGATTTGATATTGACAATTATTTGAATTGTGTTAAACTATCATTAAGAATTAAGAAAGGAATTGCTTATGATGAAAAAAAGAATCACAGCGCTCTTCTTTGCATTTTTGATGATTGCTTCTTGTCTTTTGGTTTCTTGTGACAAGGATAGCAAGAAAACGGCTACAGCCGGCCAAATTGAGTCTCCTACGGATACGGTTGACACCTCTAAGGTGTACGATGCCCCCGTTAAGGATCTCGGCGGACACGAATTTATTTTTTATGCCAAGGGAGCTTGGCCTTTGACCAGCGTTCAGTTGGCTACCCACGAGATCTATGCTGAGGACTTCAACGGCGAAAAGATCAACGATGCGGTATTCACCCGTAACCTTCAGCTTGAGGAAAAGTACAACTGCAAAATCAAAATGCAGCCTGTTTCCTCCTCCGGCACCAAATACGTTTCCCAGATCAAGGATCCTCTCTTGGCGGGGGATTACGTTTGCGATCTTCTTTTCGGCCGTGTGGATTATAACGCCACTCTGATGCAGTCCAACCTTCTGGTGGATATGAACACCCTGGAGAATATGGATCTTTCCAAGGCCTGGTATGACGATTTTTCCATGAATGCCATTACTTTCGAGGGCAAGGCCTTCACCGTCATCGGTGACGGTGCCACTTTGGATGACAGAACCTGTTGGATTATGTATTTCAATAAGCAGATCGTAAACGACTTTGATTCCGAATTGAATCTGTATCAGAAGGTTCGTGAGGGCAAATGGACCATCGATCTGATGTACGACGTAATGGTCGGCACCACGTATGACAATGACGGCGACGGTACCATGACCATCGGCAAGGATCGCTTCGGTTATATTTCCGAGCGTACCACCAACTGGTATCACGTGAACGCCTGCAACACCACTCTTTCCGTTCACAATGGCGACGGGTCCTATTCCATTCCCGATGCTCCCAAGCAGGAGCTTTTGGATACTTGGTCCGCTCTGAAGAAGATCTTGGCCACGCCTCAGCGTGAGGTCAGCTGGACCATTAAGAATTTCCACAACGGCCTCGGCACCTTCTTTGCCTGTAACGCAGGAACCCTTTTGGAAATGGGTGCCTCCGGCATTGAATACGGCATTCTTCCTATGCCCAAACTGAACGAGGAGCAGGATAAGTACTACACCGGTGTTGAGCACTATAACTTCTGCGGCTATGCCATTCCCGTTACCGCCAGCAATGATCCCAACAAGGATTGGCAGAAAAACGGCTTTGAATCCGGAGAAGAGCAGTCCGCTTACTTCTTGGAGGCCTTTTCCTATTACTCTATGATGCATCTGACTCCCGCATTCTTCGATCAGGTTTGTCTTAAGCAGGCCGTTATGGATTTGGATTCCCGCGAAATGGTCATTATGGCTCTTGAGAATAAGATCATTGACCCCGTGGTTCTCTTTAACTGGGGTAACACCGTTGATATGTTTATGACGGTCGGATCCGGTACCAAAGAGGGAATTGTCGGAAATGACGAAAACTGGGATACCCTCACCTCCGCCTACGGAGCGATGGTCACCCCCGCCCGCACCGCCATGGAGCAATTTCTGGAGAGTCTGCGCAATCTTGGCATGTAATTTTTCTCAAAGAAACCGAGCAAAGTTTTTTGCTCGGTTTCTTTTTCTTCAGTCTGACAAAGCCCCTTTCGGGACTTTGTCTTCAGTCTGAGCTGTAAAAACCTTTCGGTTCTTACAGCTTTTTTTGTTGCGGTGCGTTTCGGCAGGGGGTGGGGATTTCGGTTGTGACAAGGGATTTCGATGTGATGAAAAGAAGTGCTTGTTTCCGAAAGGGGATTTTTCATAAAGCTTTATGAAAAGTTAGGCTCGGGGCTGCTTTGCGGAAAGGAGCAAGGGCGAGCGCCGGGCCGCCGATTTGAATGTGCCTCGGATGGGTCGATCTATATTTGTTTTCACAGCTTTTGGTTCCTTCTCATAAAAAAACGTCAAATTATGCTACCAGCATAAGACTTTTCCGAAGCCGTTTGTTATAATGATATTCGACCATATTGTTTTTTTGCAAATCCATACACCACAATAAGAAGGAGAAAACAATGAAAAAAATAGTTCTTTATTCCTTGCTTTTTTTGATGCTGATATCCGTTTCGCTGTCCTTTTTGCATCAGGAGGTTCAAGCAGAGATCATCAGCGGCGCTTCCGGTCAGACGGAATGGAGCTTGAACGGAACGGTTCTGACGATTTCGGGAAACGGTGCCATGGCAAATTATACGGTCGGCTCCTTGGCTCCTTGGGGGACCGAAATTACGGGGGTCATTCTTCAAAACGGAGTGACGGCCGTTGGCAATAACGCTTTTGCCGATTGCACACAGCTCAGATCGGTTTCTCTTCCTCGTTCGTTGGAGAAAATCGGTGTTTCTGCCTTTCAGAATTGTACCGATCTTACCGCGGTATCGATTCCGGAAAAGGTCAATAAGATCAATCGGAATGCGTTTTTGGGCTGTACAAGCTTGGAGGAGGTTTCCGTTAAAAGTCTTTCTTCTTGGCTGGATATCAATTTTGCTTCTGGTGCCAATCCTCTGCAAAGCGGCAAAGCCGAGCTTTTACTAAACGGAAATTCTCTTCAAAGCGTGGAGATTCCGGAGGACGTTTCCGCCATTCCCGCTTATGCCTTTGCCGGATGCGATGAATTGGAAACGATTACCATCCCCGACAGCGTAGACAGCATAGGGGAAAACGCCTTTTTGGGCTGTGATCGGCTGAATGCGGTCCACATTGAGGATTTGGAGGCTTGGCTTTCCATCGGCTTTTCCGAAAATGCCAATCCTCTTCAAAGCGGCAAAGCCGAGCTTTTACTAAACGGAAATTCTCTTCAAAGCGTGGAGATTCCGTACGGTGTTTCCGCCATTCCCGCTTATGCCTTTGCCGGGTGCGATGAATTGGAAACGATCACCATCCCCGACAGCGTATACAGTATTGGGGAAAATGCCTTTTTGGGCTGTGATCGGCTGAATACGGTTCACATTGAGGATTTGGGGGCTTGGCTTTCCATTGGCTTTTCCGAAAACGCCAATCCTCTGCAAAGCGGCAGAGCCAAGCTTTTGTTAAACGGCGAGCCCATTCGCACCGCCACGGTCAGCGCTTCACTCAGAAGCATTCCCGCTTACGCCTTTGCGGGATGCACCGACCTGGTTTCCGTTACCATTGAGCAAGGCAGCCTTAGCCTGGTGGAAGAAAGCGCCTTCCGAGGGTGTTTGGCGCTCGAGGATATTTGGTATCAAGGCAGTGAAGATCAATGGAGCGGAATTGAGATCCGAGGCGGAAACGAATATTTGACGGCGGCCGCCCTGCACACCCAAGTCTGCGCCGCTCATAGCTACCAAGCCGATTGCGCCACGCGTTGCCAAATCTGCTCCTTTCCCCGCACTTCTCCCGTGGGCTCTCATCAGTATGACCACGATTGCGATTTATCATGCAATCGGTGCCAGGAAGCGCGCTCTGCCCAAATGCATCTTTTCGACGGTCCCGAGGACAGCGAATGCAATCGCTGTTCGGCGGGGAGAATGAGAGGAACAACGGGAGATTGCACCTGGATTTTGGAGGGAACCGTCCTGAGAATTACGGGAAACGGTGCCATGGGTAGTTATTTGATGTCCTCCGCTCCTTGGGGAAGTGATATAACAAGGGTAATTTTGGAAGACGGTGTTACAAGCGTGGGAGCCTATGCCTTCCAAAACTGCCGCTATTTATCCTCCGCGGTATTATCCGATACGGTTCAAACCGTTGGAGACAGCGCCTTTTCGGGCTGCGTTTTGCTTGAAGAGATCGAATTTTCCGACAATTTGTCCGTGATTGGGGAGAATTCCTTTGAAAACTGTCGGTCCTTGTCCATCCTCGAGCTTCCCGAGGCCCTTCGGACCATCGGAGGCGGCGCTTTTGCCGGATGCCAATCCGTAACGGAGCTTTTGATTCCCAAATCCGTCACTTCCATCGGAATCCGTGCCTTTGCGGGATGCACCCGTCTTGCGCAGATTTCCGTGGATCCCCAAAATACGGTTTTCACCGGTCTTCAAAACTGCTTGCTGAAAGGAAACGTCTTGATTTTGGGATGCAAGAACAGCGTGATCCCGAACGCTGTGACGTTCATCGGCGAATCGGCATTTGAGGATACAGACGGATTGCTGTTTTTGCAGATCCCGTCCTCGGTGACCTCCATCGGAGACCGTGCCTTTGCGGGATGCCGCTCTCTGAGCTTTGTTTCGATTCCCGATACCTTGATTTTTTTGGGTGAATACGCCTTCAGCGAATGCGAAAGCCTGCAAGAGATTTTCTTGCCCGATGGAATAAGCGCCATAGAACGGTATACCTTTTATCGCTGCGGACAATTGAGCGAGATTCGACTCCCGTCTGCGCTTCGATCCATTGGGGAATGCGCTTTTTACGGCTGTTCCTCCCTTTTGGACGTTGCACTTCCCGAGACGCTGGAATCCTTGGAAAAGAACGTCTTCTACGGCTGTCAATCCTTGACCTTTATCGCGCTTCCCGAGGGACTGCGTTTTATTCCCCAAAACGCCTTTAACCTCTGCAGCTCCTTGAGGGACGTTTCCCTTCCTTCCACGCTGGAGAATATCGATTCCTCGGCCTTCTACGGCTGTGATGCGCTGGAAGATCTTTGGTATCGCGGAAGCGCCGCACAATGGGAAGCGGTGACCGTATCCGAGAGCAATGCCCCGCTGTTGGCGGCAACGCTTCATCCTGACGTTTGCGCCGATGCCGACCACGAGTACACTTCGGATTGTGATACAGCCTGTAATCTGTGCGATTGCCCCAGAAAAGCCCCCGCTGAGCACCGCTATGACGCCCCCTGCGATGCCATTTGCAATCTTTGCACCGAAGAGCGAATCGCCGCGGAGCATCGCTATGAAAGTGAATTTCACACCATTTGTATAGAGTGCAAGGGAGAGCGCACCGTGAGCGGAAGCACAGGGGAATGCTCCTGGTCCTTGAACGGAACGGTACTGACCGTTTCCGGTGTGGGAAAAACGGGGGACAGCTTGCCTTTTGGCAGTGCGATCTATGAAAGCATCAGCACTCTGGTTGTGGAAAACGGGGTGACCGAAGTGCTTTTCGTGGGAAGTTCCTTTCCCAATTTAAAATCCGCTTCCCTTTCCGAATCGCTGATTTGGATGGAATTTCCCTCTATGCTGGGCGATTGTCTGGAAAGCCTCACGGTTGACCCCGCAAACCTCAAATACCGATCCGAGGGGCTTTGCCTCATCGACCGAAGCACCGAGACCCTTCTGCACGGCTGCAGGAACAGCACGAGCCCCGATTCGGTTCTGATCATCGGAGACGGTGCTTTTAGCGGCTCTGCCATCAAAAATTTTGTGATCCCCGATTCGGTTAAGATCATCGGTGACGGCGCTTTTGGCGGCTCTGCCATCAAAGATATTGTGATCCCCGATTCGGTTCAGATCATCGGTGACAGTGCTTTTCACCACTGCAGAATTTCGGAGCTGATCATTCCTCGCTCTGTCGTTTCCATCGGAGACTATGCGTTCCACAGATGCGATATTTCGACCCTTTATCTTTCCGCGTCGGTGACGCAGATCGGAGATAGCAATTTCACACCGTATGCAGCGCCGATCAGCACGGTTTGGTACGGCGGAACCTCATCGCAAAGAGACGAAATCAACTTCGGTGAAAACAATTCCGAGCTGATGGGAGCAACTTGGCACTACGAAAGCTGTATTTACAGCAAAAACGGAGTGCACGTCAATGAAAACGACGATATGCTTTGCGATCTGTGTCGGATCCGATTCAAACCCAATATCAGCGGAACCGTTTTGTCCCACGGTAAGGAAAGCGCACCGATCACCGTTTCGCTCTTTCTCGGACAGCAGACGGTTTCCGAGATCACGCTCTACGGAAATTCGGTTTCCTATCTCTTTGAAGGCCTCGCTGCAGGAGACTATACGTTAAGGGTGGAAAAGCCAAACCACTTGACGTATGAAAAAACCGTAACGGTGCTTTCAGATCACGTGGTACAGGACGTTTCCTTGAATCTCGGCAACAACGGAGAAAAATTCAGAATCAAAAGCGTTACGCTGTCACTGACACAGGATATCAACGTTTTGTATTACACCGTTTTGCCCGAAGGATTTGAAAATCCCCGTATGGCATTCCGCTTCGGCGGCGTGGATACCGTTGTGACCGATTATACCGTGGATGAGCAAGGAAGACTTCTCTTTGTTTTTGCTGACGTAAAGCCTCAAAAAATGGGTGATACGATCTCGGCGGTCTTTTATGCCACGGTAGACGGTGCGGAGGTTTCCGTTTCCCTGGAGGAATACAGCGTTCGCCAATATTGCATTTATCAGCTGGAAAACAATCCCGACGATTCTTTGCTGGCTATGATCAGCGATCTTCTGACCTTCGGAGCCAAGACACAGATCTACCAAGGCTATAAGACCGACGAGCTGGTTACCGATGGCTTGCAACTGAATCCCAGCAGCTTCGAGTACTTAGACGAAAGCCACGATAAGCAAAAAACGGAAGGAACCACCGATGAAAACGTTCGCTTTTCCAGCGTTGCCTTGGCTTTGACCAATGATATGGCAATGCAATTCGGGCTGGCTTCAAGCGATCCTTCCTATTATACCTTTGAAGTATCCGTTAACGGCAGAAAGAAGACGTATACCCCCGAGGATCTGACCTACAACGCCGAAAAGAATCGCTATTATTTCTCCTTTGACGGAATCAAGGCAACGGAATATTCGGACGTTGTGACCGCTTGCATCAAAAAAGACGGTCAAGTGGTGGGAAAAACCCTCCAATATTCTGTGAATTCCTACGTTCAAAAATATCAAAATACCGATGACAAGGCCTTGCAGGAATTACTCCACGCCATATACAATTACGGCGCTTCCGCAGACCGTTATCGCTGAGAAAGGAAAAGTACCGATGAAAAAAGAGTATCAAAAACCCCAAGCGGAAATCATTCATTTTAAAACGGAAGAAATTCTGAAGGACAGCATCGTCGTTCTTCCCGAGCACGAAATCGACCCGTAATCGGGATGCAAACAAAAGCAAGAAAGTGAAAACAGAATCAGTCCTTGAGGCGGGGAACCGTTTGCGGTTCTCCGCTTTTTCCACAAAAAAACCACGCCCGCAGCGTGGTTCTTTTAAGGGAGAGGGTTTATTTTTCTGTTTTGCGGGAGAGAAAAAGCTTGGTTCCTTCCGGGGCAAGGATGGCGAGGGTGCCGAGAGGGAGGAGGGCATTTTTCGCGGGCAAGACTCCTTTTGAAAAAACGGAAGAGTGGGTGGAAAATGGGACAGTGATTGGGATATAATGGGAGCAAGAATAGCAGGAGATCCCGAGAGGAGGCGATGAAAATGAATCGAAAAGCCATTCCCTTGAGAGGGGAAGAAGTGATAGCAAGGCTGGAGGCGAGGGTCCAAAACGGCTCGGCCGAGGCGGCCTTTGCGTTGGCGGAGGCCTATCAATGGGGGTATCTGACCGAGGAGGATCCCGCGAGGGCGGAGCGCTTGTACCGCCGTCTCTGCCGCTCCAAAAGCCCTGCGGTGGCATCCCGCGGGTTTTACCGCTTGGGGCTTTTGTATTATTACGGCTACAGAAACAAGGGAGAATCTCCCGAGGCGGGACTTTCCTTTGCTTTTGCCTGCTTTATGAAAAGTGCGATCAAATTTCCCAATCCGCCTGCCCTTTGCCGCTTGGGGGATATGTATCGCTACGGGCAGTACGTGGAAAAAAACGAGGCGGTGGCCTGCGAATTGTACCTCAAGGCAAGAAGGGGAGGGTGATCTCCTTTAAATACAGAGCCAGACAGGCCTTGGGATGGTGGATATAATCCTCCTTTTCGATCTGCGGAAGAAATTTCCAAAGCAGACGCGGATCGGAAATCAGGGCTTCCTTCTTCTTTTTGGTCAGGGTTTTCAGGGCGTATTCCAAGCGGGAGGCCATGGCGCGGTCCTCCGAGGACCAAAGCGCCTCCAGAGAAACCAAGGGGCGGCTGCGGGTATATTTGGCACAGCGCTTGCCGCGGCCTGCGTGCTCGGCCATACGGGTGAAGAGGTTTTTGGCGATACCGGTATAGAGCATACCGCCCTCCACGCGGATGATATAGGTGTAATACATATTCCGTCTCCTTTTGGAAAGCATACCACAAAATCGCGGCAAGCTCAAGAGAATTTTGCAAAAGGATTTGATTTTTTGCGGGAGATTTGTTACAATGAAAAAAACGTCTCTTTCCGAAACGTCAACGGAAAGACCGAAAGGAAAAACAATGTTAACGAGTACCTTGCCGAAGACCCGCGGCGAAGCGGCCGCCCTCTCCCGCGTAAGGCAAATGACGGATCTTGTCTGGACGCCTTTGCGGGATATTCCCGCCTATATCGGAAAGGAGGAGCGATACGTGGTTTTGGAGGCGGGCGTTCCCTTGAAGGGGATTTTGTATTCCTCCACCGAGGATACGGACTCTTTTGTGGAGGAAAATATATCCCTTGAGAGCTTTTTATCTATGGTGGAAAATCCCGACAGTCAGCTTTACCGCGAGGGGCACGGCGTCTATTTTCGTGCCAATTGCGGTATGGTTTGCAACGGCCTTGTGCGCTATGCCTTCGGAATCTCCCATCGGGTGCCCACGGCTCTGTGGTTTGAGATGCCGGGAATGCGATTGATCGCGCCTGCGGGGGCATATACGGCACGGGAGATCCGTCTTTGCGACGTTTTGCACGTGTATGACGAAGACCGCAAGCACGTTGCCATGATCACCGATCTTTTGCGGGATGAAGCGGGCGAGGTGGCGGAGATCGAGGTGTCCGAGGCGGTGCCGCCCTGCTGCAAGCGGGCGAGGTATACGCTTGAGGAATATTTTCAAAAATTTTCCCGTTTTTCGCTGTGCCGCTACGATTTTTTGGAAACGGTGCCGCCCTTTGAGGAAAAGGCCTGTTCCGCGCCCGATTGGGAGGGGAGGAAGAGACCGAATTTGGCGGTGGATCGGGGGAATTTTTCCAATTACCGCCTCGGAGAAGAGGTGGTTCTTTCGGTGTTTTCGGATCGGGACGACACGGTGGAGCTTTTCTGCGGGGATCGCTTGGTTCAAAGCTTTTTGGTGGGGCCGAGGGCGCTGTTTCCGCTGAAGCTCGAACGGGGATATTACACCGCCCGTCTGAAGGAGAACAAGGCTTCGGTGGAATTTGCCGTGGTCGGAGCGAAGGTTTCCCACAGGGTGGAGGGAGATTTATTGGTCGTTTCGGCGGATTCCTGCGATGAGAACAGCAGACTTTTGCAGGCGGATTTTCGGAAGAAGAAAAAGCGCGCGGCTCTTATGGCAGCATTTTTGGAGCTTTCTTCGGAGGAGCTTCAAACGGGCTGTTTTTTCCGCCCGATTCCCCCCAACGCCGTTTATTTCAAGCTGTATTTCGAGAATCGCTACGGTATTTGGACCTCCTCTCTTGTGGAAATCACCCCCGATGAATCTGTTTGATAAAACGATTCCCTCTGCCCGAAAGCTTTCGGGCAGAGGGGAAAGTCAAGGGTCAAGAGGCTTGGCGGCGGGTGTGAGAGAGGCGGCGGGTATTGACAAAGGAAGAAATTTTTTGTAAAATGATATAAAGTGAAATAAAAGGGGGAGTCTTGCTTGACAATTCGAGATTTTTCGTTTCCCATTTCTCCTCATTTACCGTTTCGGGGAGTCCATCCAAAATTTCCGATATCATGCGCATTCCTGCCGCGCTTGCCGCGGTAGGGGTGCGCTTTGTGTTTTTACAAAATATGAGATACGCACGGGCCTTGTTTTGAAAACAATGAAAACCGAAAGGAGCCGAAAGCAAATGAAACAATTCTCTCTGACGTCAAAACTGATTTCCCTTTGTCTTGCCATTACCATTGCGGTGGCTTCCTTGCCCATGGCCGCCTTTGCCTTGGCGCTCAAGGAAGAGAAGCTTATTTATTCTCCCGATGCACTTTTTGAAAATATCCCGTCTTCCGAAAAAGAGCAAAAGCGCGAAATTGTGGAATTGGCAGAGCTGCGCTCTGCTACGGATAAATATTTCCGTTTGGAGGACGGAAGCATCTATCTTGCCCATTACGGTACCGACGTTCATTATTTGGATGAAGAGGGGCTTTGGCAAGATTTTGATAATCGTCTGTCCGTTTCGGGGAACGAAATTGCAACTGCCACCGCAAGGATCAAGCTGGCGAAGAAAATCGGCGGCAACGGCGAGCTTTTCACCCTCCACGACGGCAACCGCAAGCTCTCTCTTTCCCTTCTCGGTGCCAATAAAAAGGTCGAGGGCATTATCACCAATCACAAAACGGAGCTTGGGGAGGATGCCACGAAGCTTCAGAAGATGACCGCCTTGGACCACGTTTCCTCTTCGGTTCTTTATCCCGATATTTTGGAAAACGCGGATCTGGAATACGTCATCTGCGGCTCCGATATCAAAGAAAATATCATTGTGAAAGCAAAGGGCGGGGAATACACGTATTCCTTCACCCTGTCCTTGAACAATCTTGTTGCCGCCCTGAATGAAAAGGGCGAGGTCATCGTTTCGGATTCCTCTACGGGTGAGGGCATTTACGTTATTCCTGCGCCCGTGATGTGGGATGCCGACGGCGTTTTTTCCGAGAGCGTTACCACCGAGCTTTTCGACAACGGAAACGGAAAATACACCCTGACCCTCACCGCTTCCGCCGATTGGATGAACGATGAGAATCGCGCCTATCCCGTCACCATTGATCCTCCCATCTATACCGCCACCTCCGAAGAAGCCTACCTCTCCGAATCCGTTCTTTCCCTTGCTTCGGAAGGAAAGAGCCATTGGAAAATGTCCTCGCTTCCTCAAATTCCCGCTTCGGCATATATTACGAAGGCGGAATTTTCCCTGCCCGCCGAGGCTTTGCAAGGCTTATCCGGCGCTCTTGCCGTATATGAGGTCCTCGGCGATCTGACGGATGCCAAAGCCGTATCCTCTGAGAAAGAAAAAATCGCAGAAGCATTTTCGGATTTTCAAACCATCCGATCTGCCGAAAAGGATCCCTATCTTTGGGACGTTACCCCCATGGTGAAAAAGTGGTATTTAGGGGAAAACTACGGCCTTGTGCTTGCGCCCGTCGGCGGGTCAGTCCTCGACAATACGGCAAAAGCCTCGTTGCAAAGCCTCCGTTCTGCCGTAACGCCTCGCCTTACCATTGAATATCGGGATATGAAGGGCGTGGAGGGCTATTGGTCCTTCTCCTCTCAAAGCGCGGGCTTTGCGGGCACGGGCTCGGTGAACCACGCCACGGGAAATCTCGTTTTTTCCATTCCCACGCTCACCACCGCCGATGCGCTTTTGCCCGTTACCCCCTCCTTGGTCTATAATTCCGCGCTGTCTTCCAAGGATTACGTTTCTTCGAACGCACAAACCGCCACCGCCTCCGCCATGGCACCCCGCGGGTTCAAGCTCAATCTGAACGAAACCCTCGTGGAAAAGAGTGCGACCAATGCCAACGGACAAAGCGAGACCTATTTTGTCTGGGCGGATGGCGACGGCACCGAGCACGTCTTTTTGAAAAATTCTTCCGCCGATATCTACGAGGATGAGGACGGCTTGCTTTTGACCTTGGATGAAAACGAGGAAAGCCTTGTTTGTACGATTACGGACAGCCAAAAAACCGTTCGCACCTTTGTCTTGGGCGGCTCCGGATGGGTTCTTTCAAGCATTCGGGATCGAAACGGAAATGAAGTTCGTTTTACGCTGAATACCGCCAAGAAGCCCACGGCGATCAGCCTGATTCCAAACGGTATGAGCGCCATCGAGCAATTGAGATTGGCTTACAATTCCGACGGGGATCTGTATGCCGTTTGGAATCCCGCCTCCGGCGAAGGGGTGGTCTTCCGCACCTCTGCTTCCGCCGCTTCCACCGCCACCGTCACCTCGGGCGGCCATTATCTGCGCCGGGTCATCCGCGCCCACGGCGGCGTGACAGAAGACCATTGGCAAAGCTTCTACAATACCAATTCCACCCAATCCACCTCGCGGATCACCGTGGATGCCGTGGCCGAATATACCTATGATTCCGCAGGGTATCTGACAGGCGCTGTAAACTGTCTCTCGCAGTATAAAATTACCTATGGCTACGATGCTTCCCATCGGGTCAGTGCCGTTTCGGAAACCGCTACCGCATCCAATACCGCAGGACAAAGCTTTACCCTTTCCTACGGAACCTCCTCCGCCGTCATCCGCACAAGCGGCAGCGATGATGTTCTGAATACCTCCGACGACCTTCTCACCACCTACGCCTTCGATTCCGAGGGACGATGCGTTTCTTCTTATACCACCGATCCGAACCGCACCCAAATCTTTGGCGCCTCGGGCGGGCAGTACGTGGGCGAGGATAACGAGAAAGCCAAAAACAGCTTGAAATCCTCCGTTCAAACGGTACAGCAATCCTCCAATTACCTCTTGAACGGCGGCTTTGAGGAGGCCGCTTCCTCCGGATTTTCCCATTGGAACAAAACGGGGCTTGTTTCCCAAAATGCCGGAATGCGCTTTGCCGATCATTATGCCGCCGCGCTGACCGTAAACGGAAGCACTGCGTCCTCCTCCCTTTCTCAATACGTGTATCTGGACAAAGGGGATTACACCCTTTCCCTGCAGATCAATTCCCACGAGGCCCAAGACGTTTCGGTCCTTTTGAAAGCGCAGTCTCTTGCCAATTCCGCCCATACCGTAAGCCAAGAGATTCCCTTGAACGAGTATTACGCCGCGGGGGCATACGCCTTCTTTTCTTTGAATTTTTCCGCTGACCCTGCCGCTTCGGGAGGAAAAGAGCGCTTTCTGATCAGCATTACCCTGCAGGGCTTCTACGGAAGCACGGAAACGGTCTGGATCGATAACCTGATGCTCTCCAAAACCACGGGTGCCGCGGAATACGATTCCCTTTCCACGGGGCACTTCGAGGCCTCCTCCGATACCGCTTCTCCCCAAAGCCTTTGGAGCATTTTGGACCATCCCTCCACACCGATCACCGTAGTCGATTCGGGCATTCCCGCCTTTGGTGACGTGCTCAAAGTTCAAGCGAACGCAAATGAGGTTCGCTTTGTTCAGCAGATCGCCTACGAGATCCCGCAGGATCTCATAGAAGATTTTGATAACGGCAATATTACCGCAGAAGAATTCGACCCGATTTTGTATACCGTTTCGGGCTGGGCAAAGGGAACGGCGCAATCCTATGCCGATTCCGCTCTCTTTGGAATCCGTGTCAAGATCAAATATTACGACGGCAGCTATAACGGCGATTCGGAAAGCTACGATTTCGCCTTTGATAGAGGCATCACCGATTGGCAGTTTATCGGTGGCGGCTTTGCCACCAATCCCGAAAAAGGGCTGGTGCAACAAATTACCGTGATGCTGATGTACTACGGCCACGCAGGGATAGGGTATTTCGATCAGATCTCTTTGGTGCAAAACGAATCCACCACGAATTTTTACCATTACAATGAGGCAGGGTATCTATCCTCTTATCAAGGGGGAAATACCGTCACTTGGTACGATTACGATGCCAATTACAACGTGAGCCGTGTCATTTCCACCGATAAAACCGTTGTGGAGTATGAATACGACGGGGTGGGCCGTCCGACAAGGGAAGTTCACAAGAGATACGACGGAATTTATCAAAGAGCCACCAATCAATTTTCCGGCTCGGTGTACGCTCTTTACGAGCAAAGCTATCAGTATAACGCCTTCGGTCAAATCATCGATCAGCGCCTTTATGATTCCGCCGATTCCACCAAGCGCTCCTATTCTCAAACGGCGTATCATACCGCCGCGGGCTCTCACATTTTCGGA
>JAFWBD010000054.1 GCA_017507325.1 Clostridia bacterium
GAGGGATTGTTCAAAGATGATATCAAATGAATTTGAAAAGGTTTGAATTTTTACTGAAGATTTCAGAAGTTTTATTCTACGTTTTCTTTTACATTTTATATTCTTTTCTTAGTTTATAGAAATAAGTCTTAGATTGCGCCCCGTTTTATCCAAAGTCTGTGCCCTATATCCGTACCTTATCAATAAGAATTCGCTTGCGCAGGCTCCTTCCACCGCAAGCGGTCCCCCTCCCTCTCGGATGGAGGCCTCGCTATGCCGCTGCTTTGGGGAATAAAATGGGCTGTGGATGAAATTTTCGCCGAGATGAAAATGAATGATGAGGAGAAAAACGTAGCCGCTTTCCGCCTCTCGGATGGAGGCTTTGCGGGCGATTCGTGAATCGCCCCTACGAAATCTGATGAAATGGGGTTTGGAGAAAATTTCGCGGAGATGAAAATAAGGATCCAGCGGCAATGAAAAAAGAGATCGTACGTTTTCCGTATCAGGGAAAGGCATACAGTCTCTTTTTCTTTCTTTATTCCAAAAGTTTTTGGGAGGCCCCGTCGGGGGTTACCGCCGCGCTCAGGGATTGGTCAGAACCGTTTCCCGAAGATAGCGGCACAATTCCTCCGCAATGACCCGATGCCCCTCGGTGGAGGGGTGATTGTTTCCGCCCTCGCGGTTTCTCGTCACCTTCAGAATAAAAGTGTTTTCCGAGGCAGCGACACGTTTGAACTGAGTCTCCCAAGAGGAGGACATCATATTGTACATCAAAACGATCTTCACGTCCTCCCCGTGGGTAGCGCGGATCTGCCCGATCAGATCCTTCAGCGCATCATCAAAGGTAGAAAAGGGCACAATGCCCTGCTGATAGGATTCCGTCACGTTGGCGGTGCTGTCGTTGGTGCCCATGGCCACCACAACCACGTCAGCGCGGCGGGCAGGGGTATATGGCTTGGGGTTTGCCTCAAAGCCGTTCTCATAGGGATACAGCTGATTGATGGTTCTGGGGCAGGTGGAAACGCGGAAAAAGCCGCAGCCGCCCCGCGCCAGTATGGAAAAATCCGCATTCAAGGCCGCGGCGGCCCGGTAGGCGTAAGAATTTGTGGCCTTGTGGATGGCGTCCCCCTGGCCGTATTGCATTTCGGTGTATTTTCCCGCGGTAATGCTATCCCCCACAAATTCAATGAGAAGATTGGCATCGGGCGGTGCGGAGACGCTTTCGGGCAGGCCGAAGAATTCGATTCCCGTCAGCGCCATTAATTCCCCCTTTTTGGTGGCATCCGTATCCCGAATGATCCGAATGGTATGCACCCCCTCGGAAAGTCCCCTCGCAATGCAAATTTTCAAATTTTTCCCCACCTCGGTGACAATGCGCTCGCCCGCCGAACCATCCACCTCGATCTGAAAATAGGTCTTCACTTCTCCGCTGTAGGTCAAATACACGTCGCCTGAGAGATGAGCGGAAAATTCCAGCCCGTTCCCGCCGAAATTGACGTGCAAGCCCTCCTCGGAAACAAAAGTGCGCCCGAAGCTCTTGTAAAAAATCCCCGAAGAGGCAAAGCGCAGTACCGTATCCCGCGGGCCCTTTTCTTCCGTAAACGAGGGGAGCGGGACGGGAGAAGGCGAAGCTGTGCTTTGGGGAGCCTTTTCGGTACAGGAAAACAAACAGCCGGGGAGCACCAGGGAAAGCAAAAGGAGAATCAAGCACTTTTTCATCACCAATACCTCCATTATTTTCATCATTCAACGCAGCGGGATTCCAAGTCACCCCACCGAATCTATTATACCACAGCTTTGAAAAAAAGCAAATCCCCCTGCACCCCTTTTCTGGGAACCTTTTTGCAGGGGCTTTTGAAAAAGCCCCCACACCCCCAAAACTTTCGGAATCAAAAGAAAAAGGGATGTTCCATTTCCCAGCCTCCGTAAAAAGCACAACCTCAGCTTATTTTATTCTCCAAAGCGGCGGCACAGTGAGGCCTCCATCCGAGAGGGAGGGGGACCGCTTGCGGTGGAAGGAGCCTGCGCAACTAAAAAAGCATCGATAAGGTGAAGATATCGCGCACAAATTATGGATGAATCGGGTTTTAAATCAAACCGGATTTCTGTTGCCCAATGCCGTAACACACCGGGGCTCCCTTGTGTAAAGGGAGCTGTCAGCGAAGCTGACTGAGGGATTGTTCAAAGATGATATCAAATGAATTTGAAAAGGTTTGAATTTTTACTGAAGATTTCAGAAGTTTTATTCTAC